>NZ_KB912942.1:8395747-8702104 GCF_000383915.1 Amycolatopsis benzoatilytica AK 16/65 | reverse complement strand
TGGCGGTGGTCGCGGATCTCGTGCGCCGCCCACCCTGCGGCGACGACCGCGGCCACCAGGGCGAACCACGGGGTGAACACCACGGCTAGGACCAGCGGTCCGACCGTGAAGGCCAGCTCACCGAAGTGCCAGACGGCCCACTCCATGGCCTGCTCCAGGCGGGTCCGCTGCTCACGCTGCACGTTCATCGGGGCACCTCCTGCCCAGTGGGGAAGTCGTGGGGGAAGAACTGGTTCACGCGCCGCCGCGGCGGCCGGGACGCCTGCCGGGTGGCGGCCTGGTCCAGCCGGACCAGCACACCGGCCAAGATCCGCTCGCAGACCACCAGCGGGATCCGCAGCAGGTGCAGGACCAGGAACAGGCACACGGTCCCGGCGAACCGGAGCAGAGCCAGGGTTCCGCGCTGCTGCAACACCTCGAACGTGTTCACCGTGACGCCTCCTTCGCCTCGCGTCGGGCCTTGTCGATGGCTTCCTGCTGGCGCTGCAACTCCGCGTGCCAGGCGCCCGAGTCGTTCTGGCTCACGCGGCCACCCCCATCCGGTCGGCCTGCTCACCCTCGAAGCAGGTCCAGCACTGGCGCGTGCTGGTCGGCACGCAGTAGTCCTGAATCTGTCCGCAGTCCACGCAGGTACGGCGGGCCTCCATCGCGTGATCCAGCTGCCCCGGCACCGGCGGGCGCTTGACCGCGGCCAGCTCCACGGAGAACAGCTCGGCCACGGTCTCCCGGGCGAAGGGCTGGTGGTGGCGGAACACCAGCAGCGCCAACGGGTCCTGCCCGTTCGGCCGCAACCCGACCTCGCGCAGCTGAGCGCGGGTGAGCAGGGTCGAGGGGGCCTCGCCCCACCCGAACACCGGCAGCCCGTCCCGCTCCCCGCGGCACAGGCACGCGTGGTGCGTGCGGCCGTCGAACACCGTGGTCACCTGCTGGCGGCGGTTGCGCGGGTTCACCGGTCCGCCCCGTCCGTGACACCGGCCAGCTCCGCCGCGGCGAGCTGTTCGAGGCGGTGGGCTTCGGCGTGATGCCAGATGCTGCGGCGCCACTCGTCGAACGTCACGCCGTCGCCGACGGCCATCGCGTCGCCGATGTTCTGGTGCATCGCGGCGACCTCGCGCAGGCGGCCGGCGATCTCGCGGGAGATCAGGCGGTTCAGCTCGACCGGCGTGTAGGCCACGGTCGCGGCCTCGCGCACCGGGCTGGTGGTGTCTACCATCTGGTGTTCCTCCGTGCGGTTTCGTGGCTGGGCGGTGGAACCCGGCGCGGTCGGCGCGTTCTTGGCGGAGTGGGCCGCCGCGTCGGGGTGGAACATCAGCCGGGCGGCCATCACGCGGCCTCGTCGTCCAGCAGCAGCGACAGCGCTGCGGCGCTCTTGCCCTGCCCCTGGACACCGGCGATCAGGTAGTTCGACCGCAGCAGTTCGCGGCCGGCGCGGCGGCGCGCCCGGCTCACCCGGCGCTGGTCGTTGAAGTCGTGCCGGACGGCCCGCTCCGCGGCGTGCTCGTCGGCGGCCAGCTCGCCGTAGACGTCCTGAAGAAGCGCGTCGATGTCGGTTTCGGTCAGCCCGTCCGGGTAGACCGCCTCACCGGCGAACTCGTCGGCGGCCGACACGGTGGCGTCGATGCGGCGGCGGTAGACGTTGGTGTCCATTGCGAAGTCCTCTCGAAGAAACGTGCTGGTCAGTGGGGGTGTCAGAGCGAGCTGAAGAACGTGGTCAGGCTGTGCACGACGTGCTTGACGTGTCCGGCCGCCTCCAACGGCGACGACACGACGAACACCAGCACCACGACCACCGCGACCAGGCCGACGAGCTTCCGACCGAACCGGTCTTCAGGACCGGGAACCCCTGCTGCTTCCGCGCCATCACGTCCTCCTCATGTTCGCTGGTTCGCTAGTTCGCTAGCGAAGTTGACGAGAGTGACGCTAGCCGATCCTCGATCGACGCGCAAGGGGTTCGCTAGCGAACTGGCGAAGTTCCTGTTCTAATGGCTGCATGCAGTCACAAACCACGGCTGGCACCGTGCCGGTCCACCACCAGATAGCCGACTCGCTCCGTGCGCGGATCGAGTCGGAAGACCTCAAGGCCGGCGACCCGTTGCCGTCAGTCAGCGAGCTGACGCAGCTGTGGGCATGCTCGCCGGGAGTCGCGCGAAGTGCTCTCGACGTCCTGCGGGGCGAGGGGCGCATCACGGGCGGACGCGGCAAGCCGGCGACGGTGCGTGTCCCGCCCCGTCGAGTTCGGCTCACAATCGACTGGACACAGGAGCAAAAGGACCTCGTTCTTCGGCCGACCGAAGAGAGGAAAGTGCGCGGCGCTATCGAGATGACAGCGGGAATTCCGATAGAACAGCTCGACTCAAGCCATCGCTACTCGCAAGTTCCCGCGTCGGAAGACTTGGCGGCCGAGTTTCAGATTGAGCCCGGAGCAACCCTTGTCCGCCGCGCATACGAGATGACCGACAAGGCGACGGGGCACCGTGTGACGTGGAGCGTCTCACATATTCCACTTACTCTCATTGAGGGAAACCCGGATCTTCTGGACGAAGACAAAGAGCCATGGCCCGGAGGGCACCAGCATCAGCTCTACACGGTCGGAATCGAATTGGGTCGGTTTGAGCGGTCGGTTATCGCAATACAGCCCACGACCGCGGATCGGCAAGTGTGGGGAATGGAGCCGGGAGTTCCACTGCTTCAGGTGCGTAGCAGGTCGATCGATATCGACGATCGCGTAGTCGAAATCTCGGATGCAACGTATCCGGCAGACCGGACAGAGATTCACTTCACCGAGCATCTGACGCGGTGGCCGGCCAACTACCCCCGATACGAGCGAGACGAGGACCAGTGACAGTGGAACGGCCCACGATCAACCCCGCCCTCGGCCTGGAGTTGACGCCAGAGCGGACACTGAAGAAAGAAGTTGTATCTGTCAGTGTCGTCATTCCAGCCCACAATGAGGCGGAGACCATCGGGGAGGTGGTGGAAGAGGTTCGCGAAGGACTGGATTCACTAGGGCTCCCATTGGACGTCCTTGTGAGCGCCAGCGGATGCACCGACGCCACCGCCGAAATCGCAGCGTCGGCGGGTGCTCGCGTAGTTGAAGCGCCAACTGGCAAGGGAGCTGCGGTCAGCGCTGGCCTTGCGGCGACCGATGGCGAAATCGTCTGCCTGATCGACGGCGACATCCGCTATTACGGAGATCCGCCGTTGGTGCCTCTCTTGGTAGAGCCGATCCTGAACGGAATCGCCGATGCCGTCGTGAGCGACCTCTATTGGCGACCGCTATATCCCCAACTCTGGCTCTACGGGTTCTTTGCACCGTTGGCGGGATCGCTTTTCCCGGAGCTACTTCCGAAGGTCGGCTCTACGCCCTGGTCAGGCCAGCGAGCGGCAAAACGGCACCTCTGGCCCAAGTCGTTGCCCAAGGGCTTCACGATGGACCTGGCGCTTTTGCTTCACTGGAACGAGCACGCCTTGCGCATGCGTCCTGTTCTTGCGGACGACTGGGTCAACCCGCAGCGTCCGAAACCGGACCTGATGCGGCAGGAACATGACCTGCTGGTCGATGAAGCAATCCGGCGCGGACGCATCCCGGCTGATGCCGCGGAACGTCTCGCCGGCTGGTTCGAGACGGCCCATGAGCTGATGGCCCAGTACGACCCGGGGCAGGATGACCCGCAAGCGTTCGAGGCGCGCGTCCTTGAGTCGTCCCTGGCGGCGCTTCGGCCGCATCTCGCGACTTAGGTCGCCGACCCAGTCATGAAGTCCACGCCAGCTTTCGGGCCGTTACGGGCGTACTCAGCGCCGGTAACGGCCCGAATTGCGAGCCCTGAAATCCCCATACACGGACGAACGTGACACCGTGGGTGTGGCTGGCCCCGGGGAACCGTCCCAGACGCTTTGAGGGCCGGTTTTCGACGGATGCTCAGCTTCGCTGGGCGCGGCGCTTGCGCCTTGCCCCCTTGAAGCGAGTGACACCCCAAGGGTGTCGAGACTGTCACACCTGTCACTCTGTCACTCCACCCCGTTTGACCTGCGGGTTTAGGTGTGACAGGTGAGTGACACCTTCGGTGACAGCCTTTCTCCCACTCTAATTCTATGTCTCTGTAGTCACTGAGCAGCAAAAAGAGGCTGAAACAGCAGGAAGTGGAGGCGTGCTCCACTTAGCGCTGTTCCAGCCTCTTTTGGCTACACGTGTGCGATGCGTGTGCAAGCTGAGGTCTCGGCCACCTCACGGACGCGAAAAAGTGCAGGTCAGGGGCCATACAGCCACCTCTTCCAACCCATCCCTCCGGAGGCAGGTGTCGCAGGTTCGAATCCTGCCGAGGGCACGGGCGATTCGGGCGGTTTATGCCTGCGGAAAGCGCAGGGGTGAACCGCCCGTCGTGTTTTCTGGGGGCCTAGCCCCCAGGCCCCGCGCCCGATTTGGGCGGTCCATGCCCGCGGAAAACGCAGGGGTGAACCGCCCGTCGTGCTTTCTGGGGGCCGAACCGCCAGGCCCCGCGCCGGGGGCGCGCTCCCGGACCCCTTGTTGGTCCCGTTTGGTTTCTTGCGTGGGGTTGATGGGTATTTAAGGTGGCTTCATCCCTTTGGGTGTTGGCTTCGCGTAGTGTGATCACTAGCGGTGGACAATTTTCCGACACTGTGGAACTGTCGGACTCGAAAGCGGCACGTGAACGACTTGGGGGAGTCATGGTCGGCTACGCGAGGGTGAGGAGTGGCCGATTCGGAGTTGAGTTCACGTTGTGGCTGAGAGCTGGGAATTCGCCGCATTTACGCGGTGGAATGCGAAGGATTTTCGGATAGCTCGCTTGGGACCGGATCGCCGTGGGGGCACGGGGGCGGAGATCTGGTCCAGCTTCAGATAGAGCGTGAGCGACCTGGGGGCAGGTTGAAAATCAAAGTATTTATTTCGTGCGGTAATCCTCTTACTCGTGCTGGCCTGTCAGCGTTGCTGAACGGGCAGGGCGACTTCGAGGTCGTCGGCCAGTGCGGCGCGGTGCAGGAGGCGCTCGGCGCGCTTCCCGACGCTGACGGCGTCGTCGCGGTCGTCTCCGAACTGGGGGACGACTTCGCGACGTTCCGCAGACTGGGCGCGCGGGTCAAGGTGATCACGTTCGCGGAGATCGGGAGCGATTTCCGGCCGGTGGACATCGTGACCCTCAACGCCCGGGCGGTGCTGCCGCCCACGACCACGCCGGACGAACTGGTCCATGCGATCCGGGTGGTCGCCGCGGGCGACATCGTGTTGATGCCGGTGGAGGTGCATCGGCAGGTGTCCACGTTGATGCAGGATTCCGACACCGCCCGCCGAGGCGGTGCCGACCTGCAGCTGACCAGCCGCGAGCGGGACGTGCTGGAACTGCTCGCGCACGGACTGTCCAACGCGGACATCGCGCTTCGGCTGTCGGTGTCCGCGGCGACGGTGCGCTCGCACGTCCACCACATCCTGCAGAAGTTCGCGGTGCCCAGCCGGGCGCAGGCGGTGATCGCGGCATACGGGGCCGGAGTGGTGGCGTTGGCGACCAGAGAGACGGAGCGGCTGCCGGAACTGGCTTGAGCGCGGCGGCGGGCGGTGCGAGAGGGAGGGCTCGCACCGCCCGCCGCCTGGGCAGGACGCCGGCGGGGACAATCGCCGAAAGGGCTTTCCGCGCTGGTCGGCGCGGAAAGCCCGGTCGGCGTTCCGGCGGGTCAGTAGCTGCCGTTGTACTTCTTTTTGTCGTCCTTCTTGTCTTTCTTGTCCTTCTTGCCGAACCAGCCGCCCTTGCCCTTGGAACCGATGACATTGGCGAGCGGCGGCTTGCGGTCGCCGTCGTCCTTCTTGTCGAAAATACCCATTTTCCTTGCTCCCTTCCCGGAAAACGCCGGACTGGCCGAGGATTACAGCCAGCCCATGTTCCTGGCGTGCCGCACCGCGCTCATGCGGTTGTCGACACCCAGCTTGGTGATCGCCGCGGACATGTAATTGCGCACCGTGCCTTCTTGCAACGAAAGCGTTTTCGCGATGACCGACAGGGTGCGCCCGTCCTCGGCCAGCCGGAGAATCTCCAGCTCGCGCGCGGCGAGCGGGCATTCCCCGGCGAACATCGCGTCCGCGACCAGATCCGGATCGAGGTACCGGCCGCCGGCGTGCACCTCGCGAATGACCTGGGCGAGCGCGGTGCCGGACACGTTCTTCGTGACGAAACCGCGGGCGCCCGCCTGCACCGCCCGCTTCAGATAGCCGGGACGGCCGTGGCTGGTGAGCATCACCAGCGCCAGACCCGGGTGCCGGGCGGCGAGCTGCTCCGCCGCGGAGAGCCCGTCCAGCACCGGCATATCGATGTCGAGCACCGCCAGGTCGAGGTCGGTTCCGGCGGCGATCGCCACCGCCTGCTCCCCGTTCTCGGCCTGGGCGACGACGTCGATGTCCGCCTCCAGCCCGACCAGGGTGACCAGCGCGGTGCGGATCAGCTCCTGGTCCTCGGCGATCAGAACCCGGATCGTCACATCTCCTCCAGCGGGACCGAAGCGGTGAGCCGGAACCCGCCGTCGGGCTCCGGGCCGCTCTCCAGCCTGCCGCCGACCGAGCCGAGCCGCTCGGCCAACCCGGACAATCCGTTGCCGAGCCCGTCCGCCGGGGTTTTCCGGACGCCGTTGTTGCTCACCACCAGGCTGACCCGGCCGTCCGCGGCGGTGAACCCGATGCTGCACCGGGTCGCGTCGCTGTGGCGCAGGATGTTCGTGACCGCCTCCCGCACCACCCAGCCCAGCACCGGTTCGATCCGGTCCGGCAGGCCCGCGGGCGCCTCGTCCGCCTGGCATTCGACGCCGGCCGCGGTCAGCACGCTGACCCCGCCCTCGACCTCCGCCTTCAGCGACTGCCTGCGGTAGCCGCGCACCACAGACCGCACCTCGTCCACCGACCGGCGGGCCAAGTCGACGACCGCGTCCATTTCGGCCGCCCCGCGCGCCGGGTCGCTGGCGGTGAGCCGCGCCGCGACCTCGCCTTTCAACGCGATGACCGACAGGCTGTGCCCGAGCAGGTCGTGCACGTCGCGAGCGAAGCGCAGCCGCTCCTCCAGCACCGCGACGCGGGCGAGCTCGCCGCGGCTGCGTTCCACCTCGCCGTTGAGCAGGATCACCGTGCCGACCACGGCGACCACCACCATCACCACCAGCCCGCGGCCGATCAGGTCGACGATCTCCCCCGCCGGCAGCGTCGATCGCGCCAGCATCAGCCAGGAACCGCCGACCACCATCACGACCATCGCCGCCGCGCGCACCCGGCTGAGCGTGAAGACCGCGGCGCCGCAGAAGATCGCCGGGAGCGCCACCAACGCCGGGCCGAAGCGCAGGTACATGCCCACCGCGAGGATCCCGGCCAAGACGAGCGACCACGGTTTGCCGTCGGCCACCAACTGCGTGCCGCGCCAGATCACGTGCGCCAGGACGGCGCTGAACGCCGCGAGACCGAGCAGCGTGGCCCACAGCGGACCGGTCCTCGGCGCGCTGGAGGAGAACAACGGCTCGACGCCGTAGGCGACGCACAACACGATCAGCAGAATCGTCGCTGTACGGGCCACCGCGGTCCGCGACCGTCGCCCCATCGCTGCTGCCTCCCCGTTCCCCCGGACAAGCGGGGGGCGGAGCGCGAATGGCGCGAGCGTCTCCATCCCGATCGCCTGCCCCTTCATTGGATCACAGCTCGCCAGCACGGGCATTTCAGCGGCCGGACCGCTTCGGGTCCCAGCGGAAGAACTTCCGGGCCAGCGACAGCCCGATCACCGCCCAGGCCACCGTGACGCACAGCGGACCGATGCACGCTTGGAACTGGGAGAGGAAGCCCAGCGGCGCGCCTGCCCCGGACCCGCCCATGATCGCGCCGTGGCTGGCGAAGTCGGTGCCGAGATAAGCCGTGCGGACGATGCTGACCACCGGTGCCATCGGCAGACAGACCGCGGCGTCGGCGAGCGGACCGGGCAGCGACGAGAGCGGCGCGTAGATGCCGGAGCAGAACATGAACAGCACCATCACCGGTGTGACGATCCACATCGACGTGTCGGCGCTGGGCAGGATGCCGGAGATGCCGACCGCGAGCAGGGCGAACATCGCGACGCCCAGCAGAAGTCCGACGACCAGCAGCAACGGGTTGGCGGGCGCACCGGCGTCCAGCGCCACCAGGCCGAAAACGATCAGCAACGCCGCGACCACCAAGCCGGGCAGCGACGCTGCCGCCCCTTCGCCGGCGAAGATCGCGCTGTCCGGCAGCGAAGCCGCGCGCAACCGCTTGTACACCAAGGCATCTCGCCGGGAGGTGACCGCGTTGACCAGGGTGTAGACGGTGAAGAACAGCGCGAAGGCGAGGAAGCCGGTGAGCGCGTACATTCCGGCCGGCGCGCCGTCCACGTTCGGGCCGTGGCGCAGCTGGAACGGCATGAAACCGCCGAGCACGAGCGGCACGATGGTGCCGGTGAGCGCGATGCCGATGCGCTTCCAGTACACCTGCTGGGACAACAGGAACTGCGCTCGCGCGTAGCCGAGCCAGGTCATCGGGAGCTCCTCTCCCCGGCGGCGGCCGCCAGGAACGCGTCTTCCAGAGAGCCGGCGCTCACGTCGAGTTCGGCCAGCTGCGCGCCGCGCTCGTCCGCCCATCCGAGCAGGACAGCCAGCGTGCGTTGGGGTTCGTGGGTGTGCAGGAGGATCCGACCGTCGCGCTCGGCTGGCTCGCCGCCGTCCAGCGGCGGCAGGTCCGCGGCGGAGAACGCGGACGGCAGCCGGAACGAGATCGCGGTCGCCGAGCGCGCGGTGATCTCGGCGAGCGTGCCCTCCCGGACGATGCGGCCGCGGTCCATGATCGCGACGCGGTCGGCGAGCGCTTCCGCTTCCTCCATGTAGTGCGTGGTGAGCAGCACTGTCATGCCAGCGAGGATCAGTTCGCGCAGCAGCTGCCAGACATTGCGCCGGGCTTCGGGGTCGAGCCCAGTGGTCGGTTCGTCGAGGAACAGCACCTCGGGACCGCCGAGCAGGCCCAACGTCAGGTCGAGCCGGCGCTTCTCGCCGCCGGAAAGCTTCCCGACCGGGACACCGGCCCGGCGGGCGAGGTCGACCATCTCCAGAGCCTCGGCCCGCGGCCGGGCGCCCGGAGTGAACCGGCGCCACGCGTCGACCGTCTCGGCCACCGTGAGGTTCTCGAAGAAACCGGCTTCCTGCAACACGATTCCCACCCGGGTGGCGATCTTCCGCCGCTCGGTCACCGGGTCGGCGCCGAGCACGCGGACGGTGCCGCTGGTGGGCCGCTGGAAGCCGGTCAGCACGTCGACCGTGGTGGTCTTGCCCGCCCCATTGGTGCCGAGCAGGGCCAGCACCTGCCCCGGCGCGACGGTCAGCGAAATGCCGTCCACCGCGGTGAACGTCCCGTAGTCCAGGTGGAGGTCGCTGATTTCGATTACCGCTTCATTGCTCACGGAAGTGAACTTACCGGCCATGGCAGGCCTCCATAAGTGGACGGAAACACGAGTATCGGATGACGTTTTCCATCCGGTTCACGTGACAAGTGTCAGGTCGCGGATCCGCTGGTCAGCAGTGGTCAGGTAGAGCAGGCGGGCGATCACCGCCTCGGCGGCGGGGAAGACGCCCAGCCGATTTCCGGTCAGGTGCAAGTGGTGGAAAAGCTGGAAATATCCGGACCGCAGCGGCATTGTATTCGCGGTCGCCCAGAATTGCCGCGAGAAGTCCCGGATCAGTTCCCCGGAAGGTCCGGCCAGTATCGCGTTCGCCTCGGCGAGCAGCCCGCTCGCCTTGGCGCGCACGCGCGGGTCGGCCAGCGATGTCCAGGGGGCCGCCGTCCAGCGGCGGCGGGCCGGGCCACCTGACCAATACCAGCCGTACTGGTGCAGGAAAACCCTGCGTTGCGAGGCGGGCAGCCCAGCGGTCAGGGCCAGCATCACCGCGGCGGCGAGACCCGATCGGCCGCCCTGACGGTGCCGGGCCAGCAGTTCCAGTGCCGTCTCGCTGCTGAGCTGGAACAGCTGCTCGGCAACTGCCAGGTCGCCGAACTTCGCCTTCTCCGGCTCGTAAAGGTGCTTGCGGTACCGGCCGGCGAGCGCGTCGTCGACGACCTGTTCGACGTGGTCCAGTTCGGCCGGGGCGGCAGACAGCCGCCAGCGCAGGTGCAGGCCGGTGGCGTCGAGGAACCTCAGGTAGAACCAGCGCAACTCCGGCACTTCGGCGCGCAGCTGCCGGACGATCGGGGTGACCACCGTGTGCAGCACCGGTTCACCTGCCCCGTCCGGCTCGACCGGGACGCGGTAGTACAGCCACTCACGAGGCTCAGCCATGCCGTACCAGTCCCTGGAATTCGGTCGCCACCGGCTCGCCGCGAGAGCCTTCGGCCCGATGGCCGTGCCGGCCCGGCAGCGCCTCCGTAAAGTCTATTGTGGACACTTCCGGGCCGATCGCGCCGAGCGCGGCCCACACCGGGAACGGGTGGTCGAACCCGAGCCACTGCGGTTTGCGGGTGCGGACCCGGCCGCCGGACCGGATCACCTCGGTCGTGAACACCTCGTCCGGCAAGCCGTGCTCCTCGCGCCACGCCCGCAGCCGGGCGAAAAACTCCACCGGGGCCTCGCCGCGATCCGGCCTCGGCACTGCGTCGGCCGGGAAGCTCCAGCGCGCTCGCGCCCAGACCACCCGGCCGTGCTGCAGCCGCGGCTGGAATCCCGGGCCCTGGTCGTCGGTCACTCGCCGGTCCCGGCCGACGCGGCCCAGCGTCAGCCACGGGTTGGACAGCAGGCAGACGAGGGCGGCGAGCCCGCTGAGCAGGTGCTGCGGGACCGCGCCGGTGTAGGCGAAGGCCGCCGGGCCGGCAGCGTCGGATACCTGGAGGGTGTCGGTCGCCGGATCGTGCGCCAGGGTCATCTCGTCCAAGCCCGTGCCGGACTCGGGGTGGCGAAGATCGCCGGGAGCGGACAGCACCGGCAGGCTGAGCGCCGGCCGTTGCAGCGAAGCCCAGTCGGCGTGCGGGGCGACCTGGTAGACGCGACAGCCCGGGTGCAGCTGCCGCGCCCAGTCGGCGAGTGGCTCGTCCAGTCCCCCAGCCACTGGGGCCCAGCGGCCGAGCAGGCCGAGTCCGCCCGAGTGCACCGCGTTGACCACGGTCAGGTCGGTCCCGAGCTGAAAGAACACCGCGTTGCTCGCCGTCGCCAAGGTGCCGGTGCCGTGCAGCCGGGTGGCGTCGCGAGCGATGGCGAGGTCGATGTTCGGGCGCAGCATGGCGAGCCGCGTCGGATCGGATCGGGAGAGAAACGCGTAGAGGAAGTCGAGCGCTGGCACGTTCGCCGCGCCTCGGCCGTGCCGGGCCACGAAGCAGCGCACCAGTTCTGCGTACCGCGCGTCGCGCCAGATGTGCGGCACTAGGGTCCGGCCGATCTCCTCCAGGTCTTCGGTGACCGCGGCAGGTGGGCACTGCGGCGCGGACACCGCTTCGTGGAACAGCGGCAGTTCGCTGACCCACGACGGGGCGGGCTGGTCGAGCGCGGCGAAGGCGTCCGTGACGGCCTGGCGGGCGGATCCGATGGCTGTCACTCGGCGAGCGGCGTCGGGTTCCGTGGCGACGATTCGCTCCTGATCGGCCAACTCCCGGGCGGCAGCCGCGAACGGGCCGCCGATCTGGATTTCGGCCCACGCCGCCAGCTCGGCGAAGTCCAGTCGCGCTCGGCTCGGCCAGGGCAGAACTGGCTGCAGCAAGCCGATTTCCGCGAGACGACGCGCCCGGGCGGGATCGTCGGGGAAGCATTCGGCGAGACGCACCGGGCCAGTCGGCAGGTCGTCGAGCAGCCCGGCGTACGCCTCGCAGCCGACCAGCTCATCCACTCGGGCCGGGGTTCGGTGCACGACGACCCGGCTGGGCAGGGTGGCGAGCCATCGGTCGTCCACCCGCCGGATGCCCGACCCGGCGGTGACCGTCAGGCGACCCGCCAGGCGGCGATTCGTCAAGCAGGCCAACAGCAACGCGACGGAGTGCGGCCGAGACGAGTTGATGGCACGCCTGCGCTCCCCGCCCGGAACGCCGACCGTGGTCAGCGAGCTGAACGGGCTGGTCTTCAGGGCGATCCGGGTCAGGTAGGCGGTCGCGCTGCGGACCGAGCGGGCGGACGGAGCGTCGGCGAGCGGCGCGGCCAGCAGCCGTTCGGTGAATTCCGGGCTCGCCAGCGCGAGCCCGCTGGCGATCTCCGGCTCGCTGAGGCTGCCGCGCATCGCCTTGGCCGCCCGCGCGGTTTCCGCGGCGAACTCCGCACCGGCCGCGGCTCGGCAAGCCGATGCCTGCCGGAGCAGCTCCGCCCACCGGGCGACGTCCGCCGCTACCTCGGCCGGCAGCCCGGCGGGCACCGGCACCGGACGTCCGTTGTGGACATCCCGGCGCAGCTTGACGACCGCCCGCCGCACCCGTTTTTCGAGCGTGGGAACCAGCTCGTAGAGCCGGTCGCCGAGCGGGCCGGCCAGCGCGGCGGCCGCGCGTTCGTGCTCACGCGCCTCGCGCAGGGCGGCGACGGTGCCCGGAGCGGCGAGATCGTCGACCGCCGAGACCGGCAGCCCGGCCGTCCGGACGACGGTCACCGGAGCGACCGTCGTCCGCGCGGCGGCCGGCGCGAGCGTTCCGACGTCGGGAATCACGACGAGGTCCAGTGCCGTTCCCGCAGCAGCGAGTACGCGCTCGCCGCCCACTCCGGATCGTTCACCGCCTGCCAGCTGTCCGGCAACGGCCGCGGCGGCGCGTCCGGGGCCGGCACCGGACGACTGCCGAGGATGAAGTCGCCGACACTGGACTCGGTGAGGTAGTCGAGGCCGAACGCCCGGGCGGCGAGGTCGGAGTCGCCGCTGCCCAGCCCGCACGGAGCCAGCCCCATCGCGGTCGCGACCAGGTACATCGTCTGGTACAGCACACCCGCGTGCTTCAGACTCACCGAATACGCGATCGCGCGGTACTTCCACGACAGCCGCTGAAACCGCGACGTCATCGTCACCAGCACGTCCGGATTCGCCTGCAGCGCGGTCGCGATCGAAGCGGTCTGCAGCAGCGCCTGCCGGTCTTCGGCACCGTCGTTGACCAGCACCAGCCGGTGGCCCACCGGGTCGTAGTAGTAGATGCCGGGCTCAATGCCGTCGCAGCGCTGCACGGTCAGGTACAGCTCCAGTTCGTACGCCGCGCCGCCGCAGGGATACGGCCGGGTGCTGGCCTCGTACGGCGCGTTCGGGGTCGGCCCGTAGACGGCGCGGACCCGCGCGGTCCGGTAGAGCCACTCCCCGATCTGCCGCGCGGTCAACGGTTTCTCGCCGTACTGGCGCACTGACGTGCGGGCCTCCAGCACGGCGGTGAGCGACGGGTCGGTGGCGAGCACGTCGTCCAGTTCCGGCCGGCAGAGCTCGATCGCCGGCCCGTCCGGCACCGGCTTGATCGCCGGACGCGGCTCGATCTCGCCCAGGTACGGGAAAATCCCGCCGAACGGCTGATCGAACCGGCCGCTGCGGGCCCGGGAATGGCTGAGCAGATCGTGGAAGTCCCACTGGCGCAGCACTTCCTCGGTGTCGGACGGGAATCCCTCCGGCGTGCCCTGCTCGACGAAACCCGCGCCGACCAGGTGGCCGAGCAGCTCGGTCATCGCGTCCGCCGGAAGCAAGCCGGCGAGGTCCGCGACCGTGCCCTCGCCGCCGAGCCGCGCGACGACCGCGGTCACCGCCGGGTCCACCAGCGTCACCCGGTGCTTGACCAGCGGCGACTCCAGCACCAGCTCGTTGTCGAGAGTGCGCAGCAGGGCGAACTTCGACAGCCGGAGCCGGGCGTCCGCCGGGACCGGGACAGGCTCGTAGCCGCCGGTGCGGCTGGTCGCCTCGATCCGGGCGAGGACCCGGCCGTCGGATTCGAGGAAGCGGACGAAGAGCTGGTTCGCGCGCTCCACGATCTGCCGCAGCTGGCGGGGTTCCAGGTCGGCGCGCGGAGTGACGGTCAGCTCGCGCAGCGCCTGGGTCAGCTCGGGAGCGGCCCCGCGCAGCGCGAACGAGCCGACCCGGCTGAGCAGCCGCAGGACACCGTCGCGCTCGTCGATCCGGACGTCCGAGCGCAGGCCGAGCCGGGTGGCCGGGCGAGGGTGGTCGATGGTGGTCATGGCAGCCGTCCTCACAGGAACATCGCGGTCGGGTTCAGAGCGGATTCGGCGGTGGGCTCGGCCAGCCAGCCCATCCGCACCGGCACGTCGTAAAGCCGCCCGGGCGCGTACCGGGTCCAGAAGTGCCGCAGCCCGGGCACCAGCACCTTCGCCACCGGCAGCCCGATGTCCGGCCGGGTCTGGTCGAGCACCAGCATCTCCAGCCCGGCCCGCTCGACGATCCGCTGCGCGAGGCGGACGTCCTCGGCCAGGTCGTCGGTGCTCTGGTCGGTGTAGTCGGCGGCGGTGCGCGCCGGCCCGTCGAGCGGACGCAGGTACGGCTGGTTCGCCACCGTCGCGGTGCGCCACCAGCGGTGCTGCTCCGGGTCCGGGAAGGCGTACTCCTCGGCCCCTTCCCGCGCGTCGATCACCGCGGGCAGGAACTGGTTCATCTCGGTCATCGCCCGGGAAATGGCGATCTTGACGTCGAAGTGCGCGCCGAAGGCGATGAGCAGGTCCTCCACCGGCTTGTCGATCCGGCGGGAAACCGTGACCACGGTGGGAATGCCGAGATCGCTGGTGAGGTCCAGCGCCCACGCCTCGCGGTTCGCCGCGCGGTAGCTGCGCTGCCAGGTGTCGAAGTACGGGTCGCCGAAGCTGGCCAGGTCGATCGCCGGGCGGCGGAGCATGTTGTACCACCAGAGCGCGACGCTGTCGCGTTCCACCAGTTCCATGAAGCCCTGCACGATCGCGTCTTCGAGGCAGGTCCCGGCGGCGTTGCCGTTGGAGTCCGCGCCGCTGTAGCGGTTGCCCGGCAGCAGCGGGTAGCCGAAGAACAGGCTGGCGGTCGGGAAGTACTTGGTGCGCTGGTGGGTCAGCGACCACACCGGCGTCCAGTCGATCTTCTCCGTCGGGTCGAACGGATCGCACACCCGCTGGAAGTGCGAGCCGCGCGCGTTCCACTCGGCCCGGTCGCGGAACTGCGCCTCGCTGAACAGGTGCAGCTCGTTCGGCTGGAACGCCCGCTCCGGCCCGAGCTCCTGGTACGTGGCGGAAATCCGGCCCTCGTCGCCGCGGTAGAGGCCGCTGTAGCGCTCGACCGCCTCGCCGATCGCCGAGGCGCGGGCCTGCACGTCGGTCATGCCCTTGCCGGACGCGGCGCTGCGCAGGCCGGCCCGCAGGTCCGACACGTGCCCCATCGGCACCGCGAAGTTCTGGCCGGCCTGGTAGGTGTGCAGGCCGTCCACCGTGGTCGGCAGCTTCACGAGCTGCTTCACCGGGCCGGTAATCGGGCTGACCAGCGGCTCGAACTCGGCGAGCAGCTTCTCCGGCGACTTCGCGCGGTGCCCGCCGTCGGTGACTTTCGCCTTGGGCCGGCTGGTCAGCTCGACCGGCAGCTGGTGCCGCCGGCTCTGCAGGTCGCGATCGCCGCAGGCGGCGCACTGCGGACGGCGGGTGAGCCGATGGTGCCGGCTCTCCAGGGTCACCGTGTCGAAGGTGACCACCTCGGTCTCCTCCGGCCGGGTGGCGATCCAGGTCGCCGCCTGCAGCGCGGTGAGCCGCAGGCCGAGCTGACGCGTCGCGGCGAGATCGGCGAGCGAAGTCACCGGCGGAGCGATGAGTCCGTTGCGCTGCTTCAGGTAGTTCATCACCATCTGGTTCGAGGACAGCCGCGCGGCCAGGCACCACCAGCAGGCCGTGACGTCCGGTTCGAACACCGGGCCGGTCCACAGCAGGCCGCCGGTGGGCTTGGCGAGCAGCCACGGACGGCCGTCGGCGAGCCGGTCGAGGTTGAAGTCCGCGACGCCGGGGTTGAGGTAGTCGTCGACGAGCACGACGGTGAGCGCGGACGGACCGGTGCCGAGGGAGAGCCCGGCCTGCTCGGCGGCTTCGGCGAAGCCCTCGTCGGAGACGTCGCCGAACCGCACGACGTCGATCGGCGTCGCGGCGACCCGGTTCAGCGCGGCGTCGCCGTCGAGCGAGTGCATCTCCCAGAACCCGCCCGCACGCTGGTCGGCGTCCGCGTCCGTCTCGGCGACGTGCCCGGCGGCGATGAGCTTGTCCAGCACCGCTTCGATCCGGGCGGGCGGGAACTCGGCGGACAGCGCGTCGACCACCTCGGCCCGGGTGTGCTTGCCGGCGAGCAACGGAGTCGCCCGCTCGATCAGCCCGCCCGCCAGCCGCACGTGCCCGAACCGCTCCGCGACCAGGTACACCCCGTCGCCCTCGACGATCTCGGCGCGCAGGTACCGCTTGAACCGGATGACTTTCCTCATGGCTTCCCCCAGCGGGTTTCGGTGTTCGTCGGGACGTGGGGACCGAGCACGACGACCCGGTCGGCGACCGCGTGATAACGCGGCGATTCGCTGACGACGACCCGGGTCGTGCCTTCGCGGCCGCGCACGGCCCCGGCGGCCGATTCCGGCGGCTCGTCCAGCAGGAGCAGGCTCGGCCGGCGCGCGAAGGCCCGGGCGAGCTGAAGGAGTTTGAGCTGGCTCGCGGAGAACCCGCCGGCACCGCCGCTGACCACAGTGGACAGTCCCATCGGCAGGGCGCGGATCTCGTCGGCCAGACCTGCGGAGCCGAGGGCGGACCAGGCTTCGTCATCCGAGGCTGGGGAACGGCCCAGGACAACCGTGCGGACGGTGCCGCGCGGAAGGTCGGCGTCCTGCCGGACGTAACCGGTCCGCGCGCGGTCCGAGGTGCTGAGCCGGTCGAGCAGCCTGCTTTTGCCGGACCCGGACGGGCCGGTGACGACTACGAATTCGCCCGGCAGCAGGTCCAGCCCGGGCGCCGGGACGGTCGTCTTCGCGGTGGTCAGCAACGTCCGGACGCTGCGGACGGCTTCGGCGCCGACGGCGAACACCGAACGAGCCGTGTCGTCCGGGCGGCCCAGCACCAGCCCGAGCTGGGCCAGGACCGCGCACGCGGGAAGCAGGTCATCCGCGTGCGCGGTCCCGAGAACGGTGGCGAACAGCAGCAGCGGGAGCGCGGCGGCCAGCGCGGCTGACCGCGGTTCGGTCCGCGCCCGGGTGCGGTCCGGCAGGAGCCGGGCGAGCATCCGGCGTTCGGCGGCGTAGAGGTGGATCTCGTCGACCCCGGTCAGCAACTGGTCGAGCCCGCCGCCCGAGGGGCTTTCGGACCGGCCGTGCGCGGAGCGGGCCAGCAGCACGAGCCCGACCGCAGAGACCGCGAGCACCGCGCAAGCCAGTCCGGTGCCGATGGTCAGCAATGCGAAGAAGGCCGCGAGCACCATGGCCAATGCCAGCAGTGCGTCGAGTGCCGCAGTGGCCGCCAAGGTGCGCAGCCTGGACACCACGGTCGTCGCGGCCGCGCGCAATTCTGGCTCGGTGGTACACAATTCGGCCTGGCCCGGGTCGAGCAGCCGGTCCCAGAGCGCGGGTTCCAGCGTGGCTTGCAGCTGGTGCTCGGCGTCGGTGGCGAGCCGGTCGCGCAGGCTCAGCAGCAGGATGAGCGGCAACGCGGCCACGACGGCTACCAGCCAGCCGTACCGGACTGTCAGCAACGACGAAGCGCAGGCGGTAGCGGCGGCCAGCAGCCCGGTGACCACCACTCCGACCGGGACCCGGGGGCGGGCGACGCTCGTTGTGTACAGGTGCCAGATCGCGCGGGCGTCCGCCGGCTCCGCGCCGTTTCGCAGGACAGCGGCCCGGCCGGCGGCGTCGAGGACCAGCGAGGTGCCGGTGATCGCGGTGCCAGGAGACACCCGTACGGCCCGCCAGCCGTGTGCTTCGGCCGCCGCTGCTACCGGATCGGTGCCGGCCGCCGCTTCGGGCAGGTCGCCGAGCAGCGGCTGCAGTGCCGCGCGGCAGGCGGGCCAGAAGTCTTCGACGGAGGTCATCACGCCACCGGCCCAGGTTCGAGGACGAGGCACTGCCCAGCCGGGGACCCGGTCGTGCGCACCGCGGTGACGCCACGGCGAACCAGTGCGCGCTCAAGGTGCGAGTCGCCGAGGAAATCCGGCTCGTCGAGCAGCAGGATCGCCGGGTCGCGGACCAGCGCCCGGGCCAGCGCGAGCCGGCGACGCTCACCGCCGCTGAAGTTCCGGCCGCCAGGATCGATCCACGCGCTGCGGGCGCCACCCCGGCCCGCGATCAGGTCAGCGAGGCCGGCGTCTTCGAGGGCGCGGGCAACCTGGTCGTCGGAGACGTCGGCGTCGGCGAGCGTGAGGTTTTCGTGCACGGTGCCGGGAAACAGCCACGGGGTCTGCGGCAGGTAACCGACCCCGTCGCGCAGCACGGCTCGCGGGATCTCGCGGTGAGTGCGGCCGCCGAGGCGGATCTCCCCCTCCGTGGGTTCCAACGCGCCCGCCAGCAGCCGCAGCAGCGTCGACTTTCCGCTGCCGGTCACCACCAGGCGTCCGCCTGCCGGAACGCACGCGGTCACCCCGGACAGCACTGGCCGCCGAGGAGAGTAGGCGAAGCTGACCCCGGCCAACTCGATCCGCCCGTCCAATGTGGACGTCACGGGCTCGGCGTCGCGGACGAAGCGCGGATGCGGGACAGCTTCGGCAAGGTCGTCCAGCACGTTCGTCCGGCCGACCAGCTCGGGCAGTTCGCCGAGGTGCTCCAGCACCGAACGGGCGTGCAGGAGGAAGGGCACGAGCGCGACCAGCGCCGCCGCCTGCCAGGCCGCGGCGGCGACCGCGGACAGCTCCACGCCCAGCGCTGCCGCGGTCCAGAACCGGGCGCGGTCCGCGGCACGACGGCGGGCGACCAGTTCTTCGCCCTGGATCTCGGCGAATTCCGAGAACACATCCGGGTCCGACTGCTCGGCATGAACCGCGTCGAGCCGCTCGAAGGCGGCGCGCGCGAGGCTACTGCGCCGGGTCAGCTCTCCGACGAACAACCGCCGCGCCACCGCCGAACGGCGCCGTCCGGTCGTCCGCAGAGCCGCAGCCAGTGCCGCCGCGCCGAGTCCGACCAGCAGCGCGGGCCAGGAAAGCCAGCCGAGCACCGCCGACACCGGCACCAGGAACCCGGCGCTCGCCAGCAGCGGCACCACTCGGTGCGCGAGCAGGATCGCCGACGTCTCGGCGAATCGCACCTGTGCGCCGAGTGCCGCGTTCGAGCGGCGGTCGAGAAACGATGCGGGCACCGTCAGCAGCTTGTCCAGCACCACCCGCTTCCGCCGTCCGGCGACCACGGCGTGCACTTCGCCGGCCAGCCACCGCAGGGCATAGGCCAACGCGGCGGCCGCAAGTGCCGCGGCTAGCAGCGCGGCCACCGTGACGCCGCGATTCAGTTGGCTCGCAACGAACAATGCCGCGGCTGCGGTCACCGCGCCAAGGCCGAGCCCGGCCGCGGCGGCCGCGACGACGTGGCCCCGGACCTCGACGAGCCAGCGCGCACACGTCCGCACGGTCGATCGCCGCGGTCGACGTGTCGACACTGTAGGCGCGGGAGAGAAGGTCAGGACGATCCCGCTGAACTCGGCGCGAAATTGGACACTGGTGCGGCGATCCCGGCCGCGGGCAGGATCGTTGACCACCGCCGCCTCGGCCTCCACCGCTTCGAGAACAGCGAAGTGGTTGCCCCGCAACAGAACAACGGCGGGCAACGCAAGCTCCCGCAGTGCGGGCAACGGGTCTTCCGCCCGGATGCGCAGCCCGCGTCCAGCGAGTCCGTGAGCGGCACCGACGCGAAGCAAGTCAGCCGCCGTGGTGCCGTCGCGCGAGACG
This sequence comes from Amycolatopsis benzoatilytica AK 16/65, assembly GCF_000383915.1. Taxonomy (NCBI): domain Bacteria; kingdom Bacillati; phylum Actinomycetota; class Actinomycetes; order Pseudonocardiales; family Pseudonocardiaceae; genus Amycolatopsis; species Amycolatopsis benzoatilytica. The sequence goes on along the minus strand of NZ_KB912942.1, from coordinate 8,682,286 downwards.
CCGCACTCCGCGCGCAACTGCGCGGCCGGGACCGGCGTGCCCCGGTGCGCGAGCAGGATGCCCAGACAGGCGGGGCCGCAGTCGGCTTCCTCCACCTGTCCGATGACCGGCGTGGCCGACTTCACGGCCGAACCCCGGCCGCGAACGGACACGAGCCAGCCGTAGCCGCGCTGACCAGCGGCTCGGCGCGCTGAGCGGGCGCGGGCAACCGGAGCCGCAGCGCCGCCGGACTGTGGAAGGCCATCTCGTCGCGACGGCGGATTTCGGGATCGGCCAGCTGGAAGTCCGGCGAGTGAGCGGCGAGGGCGGCCAGCACCGCTTCGCCCTGCAGCACAGCGAGGCTGGCGCCCAGGCAGTAATGCGGGCCGTGGCCGAAGGACAGGTGCCGGGACTCGGTCCGGTCCAGGTCGAACTCCAGCGGGCGGGTGAAAACGGCCGGGTCGAGATTGGCGGCACCGTACATCAGCAGCACCGTGCTGCCCTGCGGAATGGTCACGCCGTCGAGGTCGATGTCTTCCTCCGCGATCCGGCTCATCAGCGGCAACGGCGGGTACAGGCGGATGCCCTCCACGTACGCGGCCGCGGCCAGGGTGGGATCGGCGACGACACGCTGCCAGGCGTCCGGGTGCTTCCGCAGCGCCAGCACGACGTTCGCGAGCGCGCTGCCGACGGTGTCGATGCCGGTCATGAAAAGCATGAGGACCATCGAGACCAGCTCGTCGCGCGAGAGCCGTCCGTCCTGTTCGGACGAGGCGCGCGCGAGCCGGGAGATCAACCCGGTGCCGTCTGCGTGCGCCGCGAGGTCGTTGATGTAGGCCACCACCTCGGCGACGCCGGTCGCGGCCGCCGAGCCCGACGCGCCGTAGCGGCCGCCCAGCCGGCCGGTCACCTCGTTCACCACCGCGCTGTTGATCGCGCTCGCCCAGCCGAGCACCTGGGGCCGGTCGGCCCGCGGCAAGCCCAGCAACGCGGCCGTGGTGTACACCGGCAGCGGCCCGCACACGTCGCCGACGAACTCGCATTCGCCGCCGCGCAACGGTTCCGCCAGCAGCTCGGCGACGATCGACTGGACCGCGTCCCGCATCCCGGCCACCGATTTGGCGCTGAACTGCCCGGCCACCAGCCGCCGCAGCCGCTGGTGATCGGCGGGCGGCTGGATCGGCAGCAGTCCGTTGAGGACCCGGCTGGTCGCCTCGTCCAGATGCCGCGTCGCGGACCATTCGTCGGGCATCCGCAGTGCGCCCGCGGGATGCCGGGCGATCCGGCTCACCAGGTCGTGCCGCGAAACGATCCACACGCGACCCGCGCGGATCACCGGCTTTTCTCCGGCCAGCCGCGCGAACAGCTCGTTGTCCCCCACCGGCTGCGACTTCGGATCGCCGAGGAACCGAAGCGCCGCCCTGGTCAGCTCGTCCATGTCCACTCCCCTGAGCTCGGGCAGCTGCCGGGGGCGCCGGCACACCCCGGCAGCTGCCTCACTTTTCGCGGTGCGAAAACCGTCGAGTTCAGCCGCCCAGGCAGGCCGCGGTGCCGACCGTGGCCGGGGTGCTGATGGTGCCCGCGGTGCTCGCCGAGGCGGCGCCGCCGACCTCGGAGAGCTCCTCCACCGTCAGGTCGTCGATCGGCAGATCGGTCGCGTGCTGCGTTTCCGGAGTCATGTCGTTCCCCTCAGAATTGTGCTTCATCGACAATGGTTGAATGACGGGAAAAGCGCGGTCAGACGCTGGCGCAGCCGACGCAGGCGGCGGTGCTGACCGGCGTGCTCGCGGTCGAGGCGGTGCCGGCACAGTCGGCGGCGGCCACGTCGTTGAGCTCCTCGATGGACAGGTCTTCGACAGCGGGAGCGTTCTGCTCCATGACAATCACACCCAATTCGATTCTGTTCGGACAGTAAGTGGCGGCCCGAAGCGGTTTCCTCAAGCGCCACCAGCGAGTCTGCCAGCCAAAAAGAATGAATTCTTCGGTGTTTCGATCGATTGTCGGCGGCGACGGAATGCTTATCCGCCGGGGTTTCTCCACCATCCGTTGAGACGGCAGGTGGCCACCTCGCCGCACCGGCGCAGGTCAGCACCGGCACGATCACGCATATCGGCTTAACTACCGAAAACGGTCATATCCATCAGGTGGACACCGATCAAGGCGGATCTCCGGATTTCTCCGCTTCCGTCGATGTCCGCGAAGGACCCCTGGAGGGAATCAGATTCCCTCCAGGGGCCCCTCACGGACCTCAGCAGCACGGAACCGGGGGCCTCGGGAGGAGAGCCCGGCGAGCCGTCGACACCGGACCCGCCAGCGGGAAAAACGTTCCCGCTCAGGGGGAAGCCGATGACGAACCGCCACCGGCTCGTCACCCCGCCAGCGGGCGCTTGGCCGAGCTTCCCGGCGCGGACGGTTCGGCAGGTCAGGGGTCGAACCGGCGCGACCGGTCCGCTTTCCGGGCCGCCACCGCGGTCCGGTCCGGCCGCGACCGCGTTAAGTCTTTCTCAAGTTGATCTCGTGACAGCGGTCACTCCCGGGTGTTTCAATATGTTAGGAAGTTTTCCTAATGAATGCTGGAGGTCGCGTAGCCATGTCATCCCCCCGTAGGCGCTTCGCGGTGGTAGGCGCTGCCCTGGCGCTCGCCGCGCCGCTCGCCGTCAAGGCCGCCGACGCCGCCACGACGAACACCGCTGCCCCCGCCGCCACTGCCAAGTCGTACACGCCCGCCCAGGTGCTGGCCGGAGTCCAGAAGAACAGCACCAGCGCGAACAAGGTGAACACCCTCCCGCACATCAACACGATGACGCGGGCCAAGAACGTGAACGTGTACCAGGTGGCGAAGGGCGTCTACGCCTACGGCTCCGGCCTCGCGGTCGACACCGACGGCAGCGACCCCGACCCAGATCCCGACCACCAGGGCACCACGACCTTCAAGGACACCAACGGCAAGTCGCTCGGCGCCCACCACGTGCCGTTCTACGTGCTCGGCGACGACTGCTACGACAAGAAGAAGCCGTGCCCGCACTTCTTCTACAAGGAGCACGGCATCAGCGGACGGCAGTTCGCGCTGATGTTCTACAAGGGCAAGGTGATCGGCGCGATCTTCGGCGACACCCAGACCGCGAACGACCAGCCCACCTCGGACAACGACTCGCGCGAACTGGGCGAAGCGTCGGTGAAGGCGGCGTCGCTGCTCGGCATCAACAGCAGCGGCACGGACGGCGGCGTCGACAACGGCGTGACCGTCGTCATCTTCTCCGGCTCGGACTGGGTCGTGAACGGCACCAACTCCAACCTGAACGACAAGACCCAGGCCATGGTCGACAAGGCGCTGGACAGCCTCGGCAAGAGCATGGGCCTCTGACCTTCGCTCCTCCGCACTGAACGCGGTCGCCACCCCAAGCAGGTGGCGACCGCGTTCTCTTGTGCCGGAACGAGGAAATCCGGCGTCTCCGGCGCGTGCCGCCCGGCTCGCGCGACCGAGTGACTAGGGTGTCGGCGTGACGAACATGTCCCGTTGGTCGGATGAGAATGGCGGCTTGGATTTCGGGCTGCTGGCGCTGCGGCTGATGCTGGCGGTCGCGATGGGAGCGCACGGGCTGATCCAGGTGTTCGGCCTGTTCGGCGGCCCCGGCATGGACCACTTCGGAGCGCTGCTGCGCTCCTACGGGTTCAGTCACAACATCGAGTTCCTCACCTGGCTCACCGGGATCACCGAAGTCGGCGGAGCGGTGCTGCTCGCGGTCGGCCTGCTCACCCCGCTGGCGGCGGCCGGGCTGCTGGGCGTGGGCATCAGCGCGATCCGGGTGAAGTGGGGCGGCGGGCTGTTCGGCAGCACCGTTCCTGGTTTCGAGCTGGAACTCGCGCTCACCGTGATGGCGTTCGCACTGCTGCTCACCGGACCTGGCTGGTACGCGCTGGACCGGCACACGGCGTGGCGGCAGAAGCCGCTGGGATTCGCGGTGGGCGGGCTGTTCGTCTCGATCTGCGCGGCGGTCGGGGTCGGGTCGCTGTTCTGACCTTGGCTGAACGTGCTCCGAGCCAGTTCGTCCCTAGTGGACATCCGAGGTCTTGCCCGGTAGCCGGACGCGTTCGGAGGCGGACCCCTCCCCCGGGCCCGCCTCCGAATTCGACCGCGACTACTGGTCTTCCGCCGCCGGCGGAACGTTCTTCATCAGGTCGATGATGGTCTTCCCGGCGACGCCGGAGGCGCCATAGGTCGGGTCGCTCATCAGCTTGACGGCCTTCTCCAGGTACTCCGCGCTCTTGCCGAACCGCTTGACCAGTTCCGGCATCGGCATGCTGCACCAGTAGTCGAACTTCTTCATCAGTTCCGGGGTGGCGTCCGGCATCTTCGCCAGTTTGTCCCGCACCACCCAAGTCGCGATGTCGCCGAGCTTCTGCGGCTTCGGCGTGGCCAGCGGGTTCTCCGGCGGCTTCGTCCCGCCGCCGGTCGGGACGTCCTCGATCGCCTTCGGCGGGCCGTTCGGCGGCTTCGGCGTGAACGGCTTCTTCGGCCCGCCGCCGGGCAGGTTGATCTTGCCGAGGTCGCCCAGGCTCAGCTTGACGACGTCGTCGGCCGCGCCGCGGGTCTTCGCCAGCAGCTTCAGCAGCTCGGCCAGCGTCTTCGCGGCGTCGGCGATCTTCTTGCCGATCTTGGCGATCGCGACGCCCACCTCGGCGATCGTCGAGGCGATCGCGGCGACGATCGACGCGCCGAAGGTGACCGGGGCCAGCGCCACCGCGATGATCGCCGCCTTGACGATGGCGGCCAGGGTCATCGCGATGATGTCGCGGACGATGCCGCGCACGGTGCCGATCAGGGCGCCCGCGATCGACATCTGCTTGCCGGCGAACTTGACGTAGTCCGAGAGCGCGTCGATCTGCGCGGCGACGCCCTCCATGTCGGCCCGGAACTTGTCCGCGGCCGGGCCGGTCCAGCTGCTCATCAGGTCCTTGGTGGCCTTCGCGTGGTCTTCCGACCACTGCTTGACCTTCGCCGCCTCGGCGTTGATCGCCTCCTTCGCCGCGTCGATGCCCTTCGGGTCGCCCATCAGGAAGTCGAGCGGCCAGCGGAAGATCACCAGGTGCTCGATCAGCCAGCCGATCCCGGCGGTGAGCAGCGACCCGATCGGGTCGAGCACCATGCCGAGGATGTCGATCGCCATCCCGACCGACGCCATGCCGATGCTGAGCTTGTCGCCCTCGTCGACGGCTTTCTTCAGGCCGAACGCGGTGTCGAAGAAACCGGCGCCCGCCGAATCGCCGCCGCCCGGGTTCTTGTCGTCCTTGAAATCGTCGGCGTGGACTCCGGTGCCGTTGCCGAAATCATTGCGCTGGTATTCGTCGGCCATCAGGCTTTCACGTCCTCAATGCCCTTGCCGGCGTCCGTGATCGCCGATTCCGCGGCCTGGTCGCCTTCCGCGTACTTCTTCGCGGCGTCGTGCACGGCGTCGGAGAACTTCTTCAGGTTGCCGGAGTAGTCGTGCAGGTGGTCGCGGGCCTTCGCGCAGTGCATGCTCGCACCCGCCCCGAAAATCTGGCCGCCGAAAATGCCGAAGATCCCCGGGTCGGCCACGCAGCTGCCGACCAGGTCACCGCTGCTCTGCAACGATTCTTCCAACTGGTCCAGATGCGTGGCGAACGTGCCCATCGCATCCGTCGTCACTCCGAAACCGGTCACCACGGGCTCATTTCGTCGTCCTCGTCGGCGGGGTTCCCGCGGCGGGGCCGCGGATTCGGCGGGCTCGGCGGGGCCGGCGGGCTCATCGGCGGCGTCGGCGGACCGGACCGCGGCGGCGCATACCCGGGCGGCGGCGCGAAGCCCGGCGGTGGCGGCGCATACCCGGGCTGCGGCGAGCGCCCGCCCGGCTGGCCCGGATATCCGGCGGGCGGCGGGGTCTGCCGCCCCGGCCTCGGTTCCTCGTCGTGCGCTTCCGGCGCCCACTTGTCCTGCTGCGGGTTGTCCGGTGCGGACTCCTCGGGTTCTTCGGGCTCCGGCAGGAAGCTGCGAATGAACTCCGCCGCGTCGTCATTGCCGTTGATTTCGACGTAGGACTCGGTGACCCGCTCCGCGGCCTTGCGCTGCGCGGCCCGCACGGTCTCCATCACCAGCGAGGACAGCTTGGCCGGTCCGAGCGCGCACGCCCGGGAGCCGAACTCGATCCCGCTCAGCGAGCCGTTGGCCTCGATCTTCACCGTCACCGACCCGTCCGGCGACTGCGCGCTCGCCCCGGACGCGCTGAACGCGGCGGTCAACGCCGCGGCCTTCTCCTGGAGCTTCCTGGCTTCCCGTTCCAAGAGGAGGGTGAAATCCTCGCCAGCGTCGAAATTGGGTTGCATGAGCCGCCTTTGCCCTCGCTCCGGATGGGGCACCAGAAAGGCTCGCCAACGGATGAGCCGTCGACGGAAACCTATCGCGACAGGTGTTCATCTCGTCTTAAGCCCAAAGAGGTACAAGCCGCAGTGCCGTTGTGGGATCATAGAAGCGCCGATTCTGACCCTGCCAAGAGTTCCGGCGCGCCCATGCCCCTTACGCGCCCCCATGCTGCCCGAAAATTCCGATGTCGGACACTTGGTGCACTCAATCCGGTGAATGTCCGACCCGGTCAGCGCACCGGCCGTCCCCGACGGGTCAGCCGCGACGGCCCGCCCGGCACCCGCCTGTCGAGCGAGGACTTCCCCTCGAGCCGTCCGGCACGCCACCTCCGGCACCCCCGTCCGGCACCCGCGCCCCGCGCCCCGCGCCCCGCGCCCCGCGCCCCGCGTCCCGCGTCCCGCGTTCGTGATGGGCTCCTTGAGGGAATCTGATTCCGTCAAGGGGCCCATCACGGAGTTCCGGCAGCGAGCCCGGTGCGCCGCCACTCCGCGCGGGTCAGCTCGTACTCGACCTCGCCCTGCTCGGTGCCCGGCAGCGGGTCGGCGAAGCGGACGTGGAACGTGCGGACGTAGCGCAGCCCTGCCTTCTCCAGCACCCGGCGGGACCCGCCGTTGACCGCCATCGTCTGCGCCCAGACCCGCTCGGCGCCGAGCTCGGCGAATCCTTTGTGGAGCACCGCGCGGGCGCCTTCGGTCGCGTAGCCCCGGCCCCAGACCTTCGCCGTCAGCCGGTAGCCGAGTTCGAGTTCAGTCGTGCTGCCGTCTTCGGGCGGCTGCAGGGAAATCCAGCCGATGAACTCGCCGGATGCCCTTTCGATCGCGGCCCAGCGCCCGGCCGGCCCGCGGGCGTAGTCGCGCAGGATCGCGGGGAGGACGGTCTGCTCGATCTCGGTGCGCGGGGTCGGTTTGCCGGTGAGGTAGCGCATCACCCGGGGGTCGCTGTCGAGCCGGACCAGTTCGTCGGCGTCGGCCTCGGTGAAACGACGCAGTCGCAGGCGGCTTGTCTCCAGGAAGACGCTCTCCTCAAGGGGCATCTCCGCATCCTGACTCGCGCCCGGCCGGGCGGTCTACCGGTTAATCGACCGGACCCAGCTGGACCGCGGACCGGGCGCGCTGGCACCCCAGGCCGCTGAAAACCGGCAGCCTACGCCGCCACCTGCAGGATCCAGGTGACGCCGAACCGGTCTCGCAGCATTCCGAACGCCGGCGCCCACTGGGCCGGACCGTACGGTTCGACGATCGTCGCGTCGTCGGCGAGCTTCTTCCAGAATTCGCCGACCTCGTCCACGGAATCGCCGCCGACGGACAGGAAGAACTTCTCGGTGGTGATGGTCAGGCCGTTGTCCCGAGTTGTCGCACCGGCGGGAGCGACGTCGCCGCCCGGGAGGTCGCCGGGAACGTCGTAGGCCATCACCCGGAACCCGTTCTCCGCGACGACCTGGCCGAACACGACCTTCCCCGCGCCCGGCAGGTCCGTGGGCATCCCGAAATCGGCGTACGTGGCGATGGTCAGCGCCCCGCCGAACACCTCCCGGTAGAACTCCAGCGCAGCCCGGGCTTCGCCCCGGAAGTTCAGGTGCGCGACGGTGTTCACTGCCATGATCTCTCCTCGTTCCACACCGGACCGGTTCCGGCGACGGACGCGAGGCTGCCAGCAGTAGCGGTCAGGCAGTGGCCGTTACTGCTGGCGTGCTCGGAAAGCCCGGCGGTCAGGAGAGGATCTCGATGAACCCGTCCGTCCCGTGCACCCGGATCCGCTGCCCGTCTTGAATCAGCCGGGTCGCGTCGCGGACGCCCACGACCGCGGGCAGGCCGTACTCGCGGGCGATGACCGCGCCGTGCGTCATCTGCCCGCCGACCTCGGTGACCAAGCCGGCGATACCGACGAACAGCGGCGACCAGCTCGGGTCGGTGAACGCGGTGACCAGGATGTCGCCCGCTTCCAGGTCCGCGTCCGCCATGTCGAGTACCACCCGCGCCCGGCCCTCGATCGTCCCGGCGGACACCGGCAATCCGGCCAGCGCGCCTTCCGGGACATCGTCCCGCCGGTATGCGCCGTTGACGGCTTCGCCGTCCGACATCAGCACTCGCGGCGGCGTGAGCGCACCGTAGGAACGGAACGCTTCCTTGCGCTCCCGAATCAGCCCGGCGTCCGCCTGTCCGGACCGCGAGACGTCAGCGAATTCCTCCAGCGTCAGGTAGAACACGTCCTCAGCGTCGGCCAGCACGCCGTCCGCGACCAGCCGCTCAGCCTCCCGCAGCAACGCCTGCTTGTAGACGAAATACCGGCTGATCAACCCGTATTTCGGGTACTCGCGGTACCCGATGAAGGTGCGGACCCGGTCGATCATCCGCTTGGTCTCGTCGGCTTTCCGGTCCCCGTCCGGCAGCTCGCGCAGCCGCGCCAGCACCTCGTGTTCCTTCGCCAGCGCCTTCTGCCGCCCCTCTTCGAACCGGCGCTTCGCGGCTCCCGGCTCGAAGTTCCGCACGTTGTCGAGAATGACCGGCACGATCGTGGCCGGCTGTTCGCTCCATCGCGGCCGCGTGAGGTCGATTTCGCCCACGCAGCGCATCCCGTACCGGTCCAGGTACGCCTGGATGGCGTCGCGTGCCTCGATTCCGCCGGGAAGCTTCGGCAGCTGGTCCAGGAAGTCCTCAGTCTCGACGTCGCGCAGGAACGCCACCACTTCGGGCAGCGGACGGATCACGTCGGCGACGTCGAGCAGCGCCAGCCCCATCTCCGAGGTGACGTTGCCCGGAGCGGACAGGGTGAGCGTGTCGGCCGCGTTCTTCTCGCCGAGCCACTCCTGCAGGTTGTCGTTGAGCCACCAGGTGGCTTCCATCCCGGCCATGATCGCCTGGAAGCTGACCCGGTCGCCGAGCACTCGCTTGTGCTCTGCGAACGCCTCGGTCAGGAAGTCGAACAGCTCCGGTCCGGTCTTCGTCGCGATGTCGCGGCGCAACTCGGCGAGCGACGCCTCGCTGCTCTCGATCAGCTCGGCGACGATCGCCGGATCGTTTTCGATCGGTGCCGGCGCACTGCCCGGCGGTGGTCCGGCGGGTGCCCGGTCCGGAGCGGCCGGGACGAAGTCGGCGACGGTCTCCAGCGCGTCCCGCATCAGCGGATCGCCGCGGCCCATGGTCTCCAGCAGCACGGTCCGGCTGCCCGGCGCGGCCAGCCGCGGGGTGACGTCGACGAACAGCCGTCCGGCCGCCTCCCGCATCGGCACCATCGCGGTGTGCTGCCAGACCGAGATGCCAAGCGGTTTCATCGGGTCGGTCATCATCTGCCCGTGCCCGACCGAGACGTAGACGTGCTTCCCGTCGTCCGCCGCTTCCGGGATCGGGAACAGCGTGGTGATCGGCCGGCTCTGCACGATCTGGAACTCGTCGTCGGCCAGGCACCACTCGATGTCCTGCGGGCAGCCGAACTCCGCTTCGATCCGCCGTCCCAGCTCCACAAGCCGGATGACCTGCGCGTCGGTCAACGCCGGCAGCGACTGGCGCGCCGCGTCGAGGACCGTTTCCTCCGTCCCGCCCTCCGGCTTCGCGAGAATGGCGCGCTCCTTCGCGGCTATGGTCTTGGCGATCACCGTGCCGTCGCGCACTTTGAAGACGTCCGGGTTCACCAGCCCGGACACCAGCGCCTCGCCGAGACCGAAGCTGGCGTCCACAGTGGCCACTGTCCGATCGCCGGTGACCGGGTCGGCGGTGAACAGGATGCCGGACGTCCGCGGGAAAACCATCTGCTGCACCACGACGGCCATGGAGACAGTCCGGTGGTCGATACCGTTGCGCTGCCGGTAAGTCACCGCGCGCTCGGTGAACAACGACGCCCAGCAGCGGCTCACGTGCCGCAGCACCGCTGCGGGCGTCCGGATGTTCAGGTAGGTGTCCTGCTGGCCGGCGAAGGACGCCGTCGGCAGGTCTTCGGCCGTCGCGCTGGACCGGACCGCGTACGCGGTCTCGCCGTCGATCCGAGCGGTGATCTCCGCAGCGAGATCAGCCGGGAGCGGGGTCTCCTCGACGGTCTGGCGAAGCTGCGCGCTGAGTGTCCGGATGGCCTCGCGGTCGTCTGGGCCGATCTCGGACAGCTTGGCCAGCAACGCGCCGACCTCGGGAGCGACGACCTGGCGAAACGCATCCGTCGTCAGGCAAAAGCCGCCCGGGACGCGCACGCCGCCGATTCGCGACAGCTCGCCGAGGTGCGCACCTTTGCCGCCGACCGCCGCGGTGTCGCCGGCTTCGGGAAGATCCACCACATACATGCTTGTCGGGCCCCTCGTTTCTGCGTTTCGCGGCATCGGCCGACGATTCTGCGCCCGCACCCGGGTCTTGCGGCAAGTCCCCCAGTGCGTTATACGTTGAGAGTGGGAGGAGGTTTCCCCCATTTCTCGGCCAGTCGGCAGATTCACCGTAACTGCTTGCCTCACGTGGTGCTGTCGTGATGCCTGGGCGGCCAGTGTGCCGGTCTGTCCGTGAAGGGCCCCTTCAGGGACTTGGATTCCCTCGAGGGGCCCTTCAGGGACTTGGATTCCCTCAAGGGGCCCTTCAGGGACTTGGATTCCCTCAAGGGGCCCTTCACGGATAGGCCAGCGGACCGTTCGGCGCGCACCAGGTGAGACAAGCTGCAAAGGCCCGCGGCGCATCCCTCCGGCCCAATCACCCGGGTGACCCAGGTAGTCCTCCCGCCCGCGGCCCGGCCATCGGCTCCAACTCCGGGTAGATTCCGTGCGCACGCTGGAAAGCCGCGTCGCCAAAGTCGGCACGGCTGCCCTCAACAGCTGGCTTCCTGGCCGGACGGGTCGAGCGACGGCCTCAGCTACGCCTGTCGCGACCGGGCGTCCGCGCCGGGCGGGGCCGTCGGTCAGGAACCCCAGCTCAGGAACCGGTAGGTGAGACCGCTGGACGACTCCGTCCACTCCCCGACCGAATCCGGTTCCCGGCCGATCTCCGGCGCGAGGGTGTCGCCGTCGAAGTGGTCGCGCAGCTCGGTCACTTCGATCCGGTCGGCGTACGGGAGCGCTTCCCGGTAGACCCGCGCCCCGCCCATCACCCACACGTCACCGGACGCCGCCGCAAACGCTTGCTCCAGGTCGGGGAAAGTCTCCGCGCCCTCCTGCGGCGTCCGCGAGAGCACGAGATTCCGCCGCCCGGGCAGCGGCCGGAACCGGTCCGGCAGCGATTCCCAGGTACGCCGGCCCATGAGCACCGTCGCACCGGCGGTCACCGCGCGGAAGTGCTTCATGTCCTCCGGCAGGTGCCAGGGCAGCTTGTTGTCGCGGCCGATGACGCCGTTGGCCGACTGTGCCCAGATCAACCCGATCATGCCGCTCCCCCGGTCAGACCGCGACCGGGGCTTTGATGCCCGGGTGCGGGTCGTAGCCCTCGAGCTCGATGTGCTCGTAGCGGTAGTCGAACAGGCTGTCCGCCGGCTTGAGGCTCAAGGTCGGGAACGGCCGCGCGTCCCGCGACAGCTGCTTCCGCACCTGCTCGACGTGGTTGTCGTAGATGTGGCAGTCGCCGCCGGTCCACACGAAATCGCCGACCCGCAGCCCCACCTGGTCGGCGATCATGTGGGTGAGCAGCGCGTAGCTGGCGATGTTGAACGGGACGCCGAGGAACAGATCCGCGCTCCGCTGATACAGCTGGCAGGACAGCTCGCCGTCGGCCACGTAGAACTGGAAGAACGCGTGACAGGGCGGCAGCGCCATCCGCGGGATCTCCGCGACGTTCCAGGCCGACACGATGATGCGCCGCGAGTCCGGGTTCTCGCGCAGCGTGCGGAGCACCTCGCTGATCTGGTCGATGTGCCCGCCGTCCGGGGTCGGCCAGGAGCGCCACTGCACGCCGTACACCGGGCCGAGGTCACCCTCCGGGGAAGCCCATTCGTCCCAGATCGTCACGCCGTTGTCCTGCAGCCAGGTGACGTTCGAGTCGCCGCGCAGGAACCACAGCAGTTCGAAGGCGATCGAGCGGAAGTGCACCTTTTTCGTGGTGACCAGGGGAAAACCGTCGGCAAGCCGGTAGCGCAACTGGTGCCCGAAGATCGACCGGGTGCCCGTACCGGTCCGGTCCTCCTTGCGGGCTCCCGTGTCGAGCACCTGCTGAAGCAGATCTTCGTACTGCGTGTCCGGCATACCGTCGAATGTAGTCGACGGCAGCCGGATGTCCGCGAGTTGTCGGTACGCGTCGTGACGGCGGTCGCATCACCTCGCGAGACGCGCAGGGCTTGCCCGCCGACCGCGATGCCGGTCGGATCGCTGCGCTGGATCCCGTCCTCGCGTGCTTCATGCCCTGTGAACGCTCTGTGAATATTGCGAACCCCGGCGCCGGCCCTGCACCGGAGCCAGCCCTTCTCCCCGGGAATCCCTTGTGAACGCTCACAGCGCGCGTTTGCGCCGTTGCTCACCGCCGCGCGGGCGGCCCACAGTGAGGCGCGTCCGGGGCTCCCCGGCGCGCTCCCTTCCCCGTCTGGCACAAGGAGATTCGATGGATTACCGACCCAGCCGGCGCACCGTCCGGATCACGGTCGCGACCGGGGCAGCCGCGCTCGCCGTGGCGTTGTTGCCGGGCGCTGCGTTCGCGCAGTCGAACGGCGACGCGAACCGGCCGAACGGCCTGGCGATGTCCGCGACTCATACGCAGGTCCGCGAGATCCGGCCGCTCGGGAACCGCGCGGCTCGCGCGCTGCCCGCGTCCAAGCAGCTCGACTACAGCCAGCAGGTGCAGCAGAACGACGAGTGGTGCTGGGCCGCGGACGGCTCCAGCATCGAGCAGTCCCAGGGCGGCAGCGCTTCGCAGGAAGACTTCTGCGCGGCGGGCAAGGGCACCGCGTCCGGTTCTTGCCCGAACGAGGCCGCCCAGATCTCCGAAATCGTCCAGGGCTTCCAGGGCACCGGATTCTCCGCGCAGGACGCGAACGGCCCGATCAGCTACGCGTCGATCCAGAACCAGGTCGACTCCGGGATCCTCAACCTGACCGGCATCTACTGGACGTCCGGCGGCGGGCACGCCGAAGTCATCTACGGCTACGACAGCTCGAACAACTCGATCATGGTCGGCGACCCGTGGCCGACCTACCAGCGCTACCAGACCTGGGACTACGACCAGTACCAGAGCAATTCCCAGTTCCGCTGGAACGACACCGTCGTCAACATCCGGAAGGGCTGACCGCGGCCATGAGCCAGACCTGCCGGAAGTTCGCCGCCGGCGCGGTGGCGGCTGTCGTCGCGTTCCTGTCCGCCGGACCCGCCGAGGCCGCCGGGGCCTCCTGGGTGGCGACGCCCTCGCCCCAGGACATCGCGGCCGCGGTGCGCGCCGCGGGCACGGACCGCGCGCTCAGCTTCGCCAAGTCGAACTTCCGGCAGGTCGACCATTCCGATCCCGGCCGCATCACGGTGGCCGGCAACGGAATCCCGGTCTACACGCTCAACGCCGACTTCGTCACCGGCAAGCCGGACGCGCCGGCCGGGGTGCTCCGCTCGATCGCGGTGACGGCCACCTCGGCGAGCGGGGCGAAAGCCACCCTGCGCGCCGCCCCGAAGCAGGCCGCACCGGGCGGTTGGGTGGTCGGGAACGTGTTGTCCGGCAACGACGAGGAGGCGCTCAGCGCACGGCTGCGGCCGGGTTCGGTGCTGCTGAACGAACCCCAGATCAACGGCTGGTACGACCTCAGCCCGGCCGGGGTGGTGCTGCTGCAGGCCAGTCTGCCGCAGACATCGGTCGGCCAGTTCGTGCCGCTCGCCGACTACCAGCGGCAGGTGCACGACCGGTACGCGGACAAATTGCCCGGCTCGAAGTACCAGCGAGGCGGTGGGATCGGGTTCACCCAGAACGTCCAGCGACCGAAAGGCGGGTCCGCCGGACCGGTGCCGATCGGGCTGGTCGTGCTGGGGGCCGCGTTGCTCCTGGGCGTGGGGTTTGTGGTGCGCCACCGGGTGAAGGAGCGGGCGGAGACGGAGAAGCCGTGCTAATCCCAGATCAGGTCCACCCCCGCGATCCCCACGCCCAGCTCCTCGAAGTACGCGCTCACCGTGCTGCCCGGCGCGCAGAACAACGGCTCGCTGACCAGCGGGTCCAGGTCCTCCCTCGGCCGGATCGTGCGCAGGCACCGGGCGGGCAGCGCGCCCGGATCGAAGTGCAGTCGCAGCAGGTAGGCCGACATCCGCGACCGCACGATCCGGTGGAAGCTCTGCGGCCGGACCGACGACGCTGGGTGCAGCGTGAACCCGAATGTGTGCGTCTCCCCTTCGGCCAGGCCCCGGTCGAAGAGCAGCTCGAACACCATGCCCGCGGACCGCGGGCTCCGCCGCACCCGGCCGGCCCGGCAGCCGTCGACCGCGACGATCGCCGTGCCGGTCACGTCGCTGCCTTCCTCGTCCTGGTGGGTCACCAGGAAGCTGTCCGGGCCCGACCGGCGAGCGCGGACGACCATCGTCGAGGAGATCTTCACCGTCCGGCTGTCCTGGCCGAGGGTCACCTCGTCGACGACGGTGGCGACGTCCAGGTCCGCGTTCTCCTGCCCGCTGGGGGATCCGCTGAGTTCTTCGCGCAGTGCGCACGTCTCGGCCCAGCTCTGCTGCAGTTCCGCCAGCGACGGCCGCCGCTCGGAGTCGGTCGAGCGGTGCGGGCCGATCAGCACCACCAGGCTGTCAGCCGGCAGGCCCAGCACCGCCTCCAACGCGCGCACGACTTCCAGCGAGCGCGGCGCCGACGGGCTGCGCAGGCCCCGCTGCCAGTAGCTCAGCGTGGACTCGGCGACCGACACCCCGTGCGCGGCGAGGTGCGCGCGCAGCCGGGAAAGGGACAGCCCGCGCCGGTACACGGCCTCGGAAAGGGCCCGGTGGAACGACCCGGACCGGACGGTTCCGGTCGGCCACCGGACCGCCATGCTCTGCTGCTGCATTGGCTTCCCCTGCTCTTGCCGAATAGCTGTTCAGCATGAGCAGTTCGTGACCGGCCAACAACCGTCCATAGTCGAGAATCGGACATTTAGTCCATTTGGCGGATCGGCCGCTGAATGTCCGTGAAGGGTCCCTTGGGGGAATCTGAGTCCAGCAAGGAGCCCTTCGCGGAACGCCGGGGCTGGAGCGGGCCAGGGCGCGGCCGGCCGGGACGGGCTCAGGGAGAGGTCAGGCGGTACCCGGCACCGGCGACCGTCTCGATCACCGGGGGCGCGCCCAGCTTCCGGCGCAGCGTCATCACCGTCACCCGGACCGTGTTGGTGAACGGGTCGGCGTGCTCGTCCCACGCCTTCTCCAGCAGCTGTTCGGCGCTGACCACCGTCCCGTCCGCCCGCATCAGCACTTCCAGCACGGCGAACTCCTTGGGCGACAACGGCAGGAACCGCCCGTCCCGGGACGCCTGGTGCCGGGGCAGATCCAGCACCAGCCCGCCCGCCGAGAGCACCGGCGGCAGTGCCGGGCGCGCCCGGCGGGCCAGTGCGTGCACCCGGGCGACCAGTTCGGCGAAGACGAACGGCTTGGTCAGGTAGTCGTCGGCGCCGAGATTCAGCCCTTCGATGCGGTCGGTCACGTCCGCCGCCGACGTCAGCATCAGGACCCGGGTTTCTCCGCCGGCGTCGACGACCGCCGCGCACACCTCGTCGCCGTGCGCGGTCGGCAGGTCCCGGTCCAGGACGACGACGTCATAGGAATGCACGAAGACGCGTTCCAGTGCTTCGCCGCCGTCGTAGCACACGTCCACCGCGATCGAATAGCGACGGAGCCCTTCGGCGATCGAATCCGCCAGCAGCGGCTCGTCCTCTACCACCAGTACCCGCATTCGATCATCATGCCTGTCCGGGCGATAAAGGCCAGATAAGGATCAAGCGGGCAGGCAGACCTCGACGGTCAGCCCGCCGTTCGGATTCGCGCGCGCGGTCGCGTCGCCGTCGTGTGCCCGGGCGACCGAACGCACGATCGACAGGCCCAGTCCGGAATGTTCGCCGGCTCCGGTGCGGTCGGGCTTGCCGCGCCGGAACGGTTCGAAGAACCCCGCGACCTCCGCACTGTCCACATTGGGCCCGGAGTTGCGCACGGTCAGCGCGGGCGTCGCGCCGATCACCACCGACACCCAGCCGGCCGCCACGTTGTAGCTGATCGCGTTGCTGACCAGGTTCAGCACCAGCCGTTCGAGCAGCACGGCGTCGCCGATCACGGTCCGCGCGCGCAGCCGGGTCTCCACCGTCACCCCTGCCTCCGCCGCCTGCTCAGCGGTGAGTTTGACGACCGAACGGACCACTTTGTCCAGTCGAATCGGACTGCGCGCGCTCAGCCCGCGATCGCTGCGGGCGAGCACTAGCAGTCCCTCGATCAGCCGCTCGCTGCGCTCGTTCGTCTGCAGCAGATGTTCGCCGAGCTTGGCCAGCACCGGCCCGGCGTCGGGGTTTTCCAGCGCGACCTCGATCAGCGTGCGCTGCACCGCGAGCGGCGTGCGCAGCTCGTGCGAAGCGTTGGCGACGAACCGTTTCTGACTTTCGAACGAGCCGGCCAGCCGATCCAGCATTCCGTCGAAGGTGTCGGCGAGTTCCTTGAGTTCGTCGCGCGGGCCGTCCAGGTTGATCCGCTGGTCGAGCTTCCCGGCTTCGAGTCGGCGCGCGGTCGAGGTGATCGTGTGCAGCGGGCGCAATGCGCGCCCGGCCATGAACCAGCCGAACAGCACCGCCAGCCCGGCGGTGACGACCAGCGCGATCACCGACGCGAGAAGCAAGGTGGACATTGTCGAGCTGCGATAGTCCGTGAGCACCTCGGTGGCGGCCTGGGCCACCTGCCCGTCTCCCTGGACCGGCACTATCGTCGCGGTCGCTTCGCCGGGGACCGGTTCGGCCGGGAAAGCCGTCCCGAGGCGCACCGCGCGCACGCCTTCCAGATACTGCGCCGGGGCCGGCAGCACATTGCTGACCACGATGTAGGTGACTGTCACCAGTACCAGGCCGGCCAGCAGGAAAAGCCCCCCGTACAGCGCGGTCAGCCGAGTCCGAACGGACAGCCGGAGCGACCGTCGGCCCGCCGCGGCGCTTTTCTCGGACAAGCCGGCCTCCCTCGTTTCCCGTTGCGGACAGTGTGGCCGGCCCGGGGATAAGGAGAGGATAAACAAGATCGCTTAACGCGCCTGTATCGCTGCCTCGGTACTTCTTGAACACCGGCGGGAACCACCCGCTCGAGCTAAGGAGAATCCGATGCGGAAAACACGTCTGGCGGTGGTGGCCGCCGGGCTCGCGCTCGCCCTGCTCACCGGGTGTTCGTCCGGCGGCTCCGGCGATTCCGCGTCGCAGGTGGCCTCCCTCTCCAGCCCGAAGGCGAGCCCGCAGGCCGGTTCCGGGGACGGGAAGGCCAATGCCGCCTCCGACCAGGACGCTATGCGGGCCTATGCCAAATGCATGCGCGAGCACGGCGTCGACATGCCGGACCCGGTCGACGGCGCTCCGCAGTCCATCACTCTCAACGCCGGCGACCCCGGGCAGAACACGGCGCTCGACGCGTGCCGCAAGCTGCTGCCCAACGGCGGTGCGCCCAAGAAGATGACCGCGGAACAACTGGACGCCGCTCGCAAGGACGCGAAATGCATGCGCGACCACGGCATCGACATGCCGGATCCGGACCCGGACCCGAACGGCCAGATGCAGCAGCGCGGCATCAAGATCGGACCGGACGAGGACAAGTTCGAAACGGCGCTGAAAGCCTGCGGAATGGGAATGGCGACGGGCAAATGACCGGCAAAACCAACCGCGCGCGCTGGTTCCTCGCCGCCGGGGCGACCGTCGTGGTGCTCGGCACGAGTTCGGCGGTCGTGCTGACGCACGTCGCTTCCGGCGGCGAGACCACCGCTGCGGCGAAACCCGTCGCGACCGCGGAAATAGCCAATTCCGACCTGAAGGAAGAGGAGAACGCGACCGGAAAGCTCGGCTACGGCAAGGAATCGGTGCTGGCCGGCAAGAAGAGCGGGACGATCACGTCGCTGCCCGCGCAAGGCGCCGTCCTCAGCCGCGGCAAGAGCGCGTACACAGTGGACGCCAAGCCGGTCCCGTTGTTCTACGGCACGCTGCCGTTCTACCGCCCGCTGAACAAAGACGCGGACAAGGGCCCGGACGTCAAGCAACTCGAAGAGAACCTGCGGGCGTTGGGTTACGGCGGTTTCGGCACGCCGGACGAGAAGTTCACCGCGGCCACCGAGACCGCGCTCAAGCGGTGGCAGAAGTCGCTCGGCGTGGACCAGACTGGCGCCTTCGACCCGGCCGACGTGGTGCTGGCTCCGGGCGAGATCCGGGTATCGGCGGTGACCGGGCAGCTCGGCGCGCCGGGCGCGGGCGAGTTGTTCAAGTACACCGGCACCGCGCGGATCGTCACCGCCGAGCTGGACGCGGCGAAGCAAAGCGTCGCGCAGAAGGACGCGAAGGTGTCCGTCTCGCTGAACGGGACCACGCTCACCGGCACGGTGACCGACGTCGGCACCACCGCGGCCGCCGACAAGGAAGGCCAAGGCGACGGAAAGGCCAAGGTCGCCGTGCAGATCAAGATGGACGACCCGGCCGCCGCCGGCGACGTGATCGACGTGCCGGTATCCGTCCAGTTCACCAAAGCGGTGCACAAGGACGTGCTGGTGGTGCCGGTCGGCGCGCTGGTCACGCTCGCCGAAGGCGGGTACGCGGTCGAGGTCGACGACCAGGGCAAGCGGCGCCTCGTCGGCGTCGAGACCGGGCTGTTCAGCGGCGGCATGGTGGAGATCAAGGCGGCCGGGCTGCGCGCCGGCCAGCGGGTGGTGACCACCTCATGATCCCAGTGCTGGCCGCGTATGGGGTGTCGCGCACCTATGGCGGGAACGTGCCCGCGCTGCGGAACGTCTCGCTGTCGCTGTCAGACGGGGAGATGGTGGCGATCGTCGGGCCGTCCGGGTCCGGCAAGTCCACGCTGCTGCAGCTGATGGGCACGCTGGACCGGCCCACCGAGGGCCGGGTGGAGATCCGCGGGCACGACGTCGCGCAGCTGTCCGACCGGAAGCTTTCGGCCCTGCGCTCGCGGTGGATCGGGTTCGTGTTCCAGCAGTTCTTCCTCAACGACGGCGAGACCGCGGTGGACAACGTGTGCACCGGCCTGCTCTACAGCGGGGTGCCGAAGCGGAAGCGGCGCGCGAAGGCGCTGGAGGCGCTGGACCGGGTCGGCCTCGGCCATCGGCACGAGCACCTGCCCGGCGAGATGTCCGGCGGCGAGCGGCAGCGGGTCGCGATCGCCCGAGCCGTCGTGAACGCGCCGCCGATCCTGCTCGCCGACGAACCGACCGGAAACCTGGACACCGGCAACGGCGCGGCGGTGCTCGCGCTGCTGGCCGAACTGAACGCCGGCGGCACGACCATCGTGATCATCACGCACGACCGGGAAATCGCGGCCGGGCTGCCGCGGCGGATCGAGATCCTGGACGGCGCGCTGCGCCTGGACACCGGCGCGGCGGCGATGGCCGGGACGGGGGTGACGCGATGAGCGCGCCCGCCCCCGCGGCCTCCGTCCCGACGCCCCCGCCGAACCCGAATCGGCTCGGTCCGCGCGACCTGCTTTCCCTTGGCGCGCACGGGATGCGTACCCGGCCGATGCGGGCGATGCTGTCCGCGCTCGGCATCGCGATCGGCGTCGCCGCGATGGTCGCGGTGCTGGCCATCCCGGCGTCGGCGGACCAGGCGCTGCAGGACAAGCTCGCCGCGATGGGCACCAACCTGCTGCGCGCCGAGGCCGGGCAGACCTTCTCCGGCAACTCCGCGAAGCTGCCGGACTCGGCGGTCCCGATGGTGCGCCGCATCGCGCCGGTCGAGGGTGCGGTGGAGGTCGGCAAGGTCAGCGCGAAGGTGTACCGCAACGACCGGCTGGAGAAGAGCGAAAACGCCGGCGTCTCGGTGTTCGCCGCCCGCCCGGACCTGCTGCCGGTGCTCGGCGGGACCGTCCGCACCGGGACCTTCCTCAACCCGGCGAACCAGAAGTTCCCGGCCGTCGTTCTCGGTTCGGAAGCGGCCACCCGGCTGGGCATCGACCGGATCGACCCGGCGCGTCCGCCGCAGGTGCTGATCGGCTCGGTCTGGTTCAGCGTGGTCGGCATCCTCAACCCGATGCCGCTCGCGCCGGAGGTAGAGCGGTCGGTGCTGATCGGCTGGGACACCGCGAAGAAAGTCTTCGGCTTCGACGGCCACCCCAGCACCGTGTACTTGCGCGCGAAGGAAGCGCAGGTCGGCGCGGTGCGCTCGGTACTGGCCGCGACGATCAACCCGGCCGCGCCGAACGAAGTCACCGTCGACCGGCCGTCCGACGCGCTCGCCGCGCAGCAGCTGACCAAGAACACTTACGGCGCGCTCTTCCTCGGTCTCGGCGGGGTGGCGCTGCTGGTCGGCGGCGTCGGCGTGGCGAACACGATGGTGATCTCGGTGCTGGAACGCCGGCGCGAGATCGGCTTGCGGCGGGCGCTCGGCGCGACCAGAGGCCAGGTCCGGGGGCAGTTCCTCGCCGAATCGGTGCTGCTGTCCGGGCTGGGCGGCCTGGCCGGGGTGGTGCTCGGCGTCGGCGCGACCGCCGGGTACGCGCTGAGCCAGGGATGGCCCGCGGTGCTGCCGCCGGTCGCATTGGCCGGCGGGGTCGCGGTGTCCGCCGCGGTCGGCGCGATCGCCGGGGCGTATCCCGCGATGCGGGCGGCTCGTTTGCCACCAACTCAGGCACTGGCCTGAGCCGCGCCGGCCGGTCCGGCGGCGACCCTCGTCCCGCCGGACCGGCTTTTCGACGCCGAGGACCGGCTCCGTCTGCGGGCGGAGCCGGTGGAGAGGCGGAATCAGGCGAACGCGTAGTCGTCGACGGGGAACCGCACCGCCTCGCGATGGGCGTTGATCGTCGAGGTCGGGCGCAGCAGGGTCGCCTCGCCGTGCTGGTTGAAGTAGTAGCTGTTGGCGGTGGCGCAGTGGCCCAGCGCGAACACCGATCCGCCGACCTTGTGCTTCATCCGGTCCAGGAACTCGTCGTTCGCGCGCTGGGTCACCTCGAAGGTGTCCGACCCGCGGGCGCGCATCGCGGTGAACAGCCGGTCGAGGTGCTTCATCTGGCATTCGATCGTGGTGAAGTACGACAGGCCGCTGTAGGAATACGGGCTGTTGAGCGAAACCAGGTTCGGGAAGCCGGGCACGGTGACGCCCTCATAGGCCTGGAACCGGTTGTCCCGCCACCATTTCCCGAGATCTTTGCCGTCCCGGCCGATGATCTCGATCGCCGGGAAGTTCGTGTCCCACAGGTTGAAGCCGGTGGCGAGCACGAGCACGTCGACCTCGGTGCGTTTCCCGTCCGCGGTGACGATGCCGGTCTCGTCGATCCGCTCGATGCTGGTGGTTTCCAGGTGGACGTGCGGACGGGTGAAGGTCGGGAAGTAGTCGTTGGAGAACGTCGGGCGCTTGCAGCCGAACGAATAGTCCGGCGTCAGTTTGCGGCGCAATGCGGGGTCGCGGACCTGGCGGTACAGATGCGCGCGGCACCAGCGTTCGGCGATTCGGTTGGCACCGCGGAACTGCCGGTACTGCACGACACCGGAGATCATCATCAGCTCCAGAACCGAACTGCCCGCCAGCCGCACCGCGCGCTGCACCAGCGGCAGCCTCGCGAACGCCTGCTGCAGCGGCTTCGGCACGGCGTAATCCGGCTTCGGGCTGACCCAGATCGGCGTGCGCTGGTAGACCGTCAGCTCCGCGGCGACCTTCGCGATCTCCGGAATCAGCTGAACCGCGGTCGCGCCGGTGCCGATCACCGCGGCACGTTTGCCGGCGAGGTCGTAGCTGTCGTCCCACGCGGTGGTGTGGATGACCTTGCCGGCGAAGGTGCCGATGCCCTCGATGTCCGGCATCTTCGGCTGCGACAAGAATCCGGTGGCGGTGAGCAGGTACTTCGCGGTGACCGTCTCGCCGCCCTTGATGCTGACCCGCCAGGCCGCGCCGTCCCAGGTCGCGCCGGTGACCACGGTGCCGAACCGCATCGAGCGGCGCAGGCCGTACTTGTCGGCGACGTGTTCGGCGTACTTCTTCAGCTCCGCGCCCGGCGCGAACAGCCGTGACCAGTACGGATTCGGTTCGAACGAGTACGAGTAGGTGGACGACGGGATGTCGACCGCCAGCCCCGGGTACCGGTTCACGTGCCAGGTCCCGCCGAGATCGTCCTCCCGCTCGAGGATCAGCAGGTCACGGTAGCCGAGCCGGCGCAGCTGGATGGCCGCCCCCATGCCGCCGAACCCCGCGCCGACGATGACCGCGTCGTACTGCGCACCCATGTCCGACCTCTCGTCCGTCTTCCTCGCGGAACTACTTGTCAGTAGCGGAACGGTATGTCACTTCCCGGCGATTTGGCAATACACTGCCCTGCGTGACGACCGAGTCCCGCCCGAGCCGGGCCGAGCGCCGAAAGCAGGAACTGCGCCGCGAGATCATCGACGCGGCGTTCGACTGCTTCGCCGACCTCGGCTACCACGCCACCGGCATCTCCGACATCGCCGTGCGCCTCGGCATCGGGCACGGCACCTTCTACCGCTACTTCGAGAACAAGCGCGACATCGTCGACCACGTCATCGACGACCTGGTCGCGCGCATCGTCACCGCGCTCACCGCGGAGAACGCGCCGGACGCGGTGTCCACTTTGGAGGGATACCGGGACCAGACCGCCCGGATCGGCGACGCGCTGGCGCAGATCTTCGGCGAGGACCCGCGCGTGCCGCGCCTGCTCTTGTTCGAGGCGGCCGGGATCGACAAGGCGATGGCCGCGCGAGTGCTGGACTTCTTCGAGCTGGCCAAGGAGCTGACCGCGGCATACCTGTCGCACGGCGTGGAACTCGGATACCTGCGCGCGGATCTCGACGTCGAGAACAGCGCGCGGGCGATCAACGGGATGATCCTCGCGTCGGCGATTTCCTCGCTGCGCAACCCGGATCCGGTGCGGCAACGCCAGTTGAGCGAAGCGGTGCGGCGGATGATGTACGACGGGATCGCCAACCGATCCGCTTAGCGACGGCCATGCCCATCACGGACTCCGGCGGGTTCCGGCGGACTCTGGCGGGTTCCGTGAAGGGCCCCTTCACGGAATCTAGTTCCCTCAAGGAGCCCCGCACGGACCCCGCACCCCAAGGGACCGCTCCCGAACTCGGCGGGTTCCATGAAAGGCCCCTTCACAGACTCCAATTCCCCCAAGGAGCCCCGCACGGACCCCGTACCCCAAGGGACCGCTCCCGAACTCGGCGGGTTCCATGAAAGGCCCCTTCACAGACTCCAATTCCCCCAAGGAGCCCTTCACAGACTCCAATTCCCTCAAGGAGCCCCGCACAGACCCCAGCACACCCGCGAAGGACCACTCGCGGACCCCAGCACACCCGTGAAGCGCCCCCTCACGGACCCCAATCCCTCCAGGAGCCCTGTCACGGACATCTCCCGCACTGTGACAACCGCACAGGGACACAGCCTCGAACCACGCCGACAGCGCTCCCCGCACTTGCCATCGACCTCAAAGAGTTCTATAACAGTGGGGACAGTTATAGAACTCTAAGGAGCTCCCGATGACCATGCGCACTCCGGCCCGGAAAGGACGTTTCGGGGAGTACGGCGGGCGCTGGGTACCGGAATCCCTGGTCCCGGCCTGCCTCGACGTCGCTGAGGCGTTCGAGGACGCCTGGGCCGACCCCGGCTTCCGCGAGCAGTTCGCGGCGATGCTCATCCGGCACGTCGGGCGGCCCACGCCGAGCACGCCGGCCGAGCGGCTGTCGGCGGAGCTGGGCGTACACGTCACGCTCAAGCGCGAAGACCTCACGCACACCGGATCGCACAAGATCAACAACGCGATCGGCCAGGCGTTGCTGGCCCGGCGGATGGGCAAGCGACGCCTGATCGCCGAGACCGGCGCGGGCATGCACGGCGTCGCGACCGCCACCGCGGGCGCGCTGTTCGACCTGCCAGTCACCGTGTTCATGGGCGAACAGGACGTGGCACGCCAGGCGCACAACGTGTTCCGGATGCGTTATCTCGGCGCTGAGATCGTCCCGGTGCGCAGCGGCAGCCGCACGCTCAAGGACGCGACCAGCGAGGCGATGCGGCATTGGGTCAGCACGACCGAAGAAGCGCACTACTGCCTCGGTTCGGTCGTCGGGCCGCATCCCTATCCCTGGCTGGTCCGGGAGTTCCAGCGGGTGATCGGCGACGAAGCCCGTGCGCAATACGCCGGGACGCCGGATTACGTCGTCGCTTGTGTCGGCGGCGGCTCCAACGCGGCGGGCACCTTCGCCGGGTTCGCCGACACCAGCGCGCGGCTGGTCGGCGTGGAAGCGATCGGCGGTTCCGGCGCGACACACGGCCAGGTCGGCGTGCTGCACGGGGCAAAGTCGTTGTTCCTGCAGGACGAGCACGGCCAGATCCGGGAGGCGCATTCGATCGCGGCCGGGCTGGACTATCCCGGCGTCGGGCCGGAACACGCGCACCTGCGGGATCTCGGCCGCGCGCGGTACGTCGCGGTCGGCGACGACGCGGCGGTCGCCGCGGCGGCGCAGCTGGCCCGTACCGAGGGCATCATTCCGGCGCTGGAGTCGGCGCACGCGCTGGCCTGGGTCGCGGAAGCGGCTGGCACACCGGACCTGCCGACCGGCTCCAAAGTGCTGGTCACTTTGTCCGGGCGCGGCGACAAGGACATCGCCACGCTGATCGCTCGCGCGGAGGAGAACGCCGCATGAACAACCGCAAGATCCTGATGCCGTATGTCACCGGCGGTGTCACTCCACAATGGACTGATCATCTGGCGGCGATGGCGGCGGCCGGCGCGGACTGGATCGAGGTCGGCATTCCGTTCTCGGATCCGACGCTGGACGGCGTGACCATCCAGGAAGCGTCCACCGCGGCCCTCGCCAACGGGGCCACTCCACGAAGCGTCCTGGACGGACTCAAAGCGGCGACGGTTCCGGTAGTAGTCAGCACGTACGCGAACTTGGCACTCCGCGAGGGGTTCTGCGCGCAGCTGAAGGAAGCCGGCGCCACTGGCCTGATCGTGCCGGACCTTCCGCTGGACGAAGCGCCCGCACTCGAAGAGGAAGTCGCGGACGCGGGGATTGAGCTGGCACTGCTGGTCTCCCCCGCCACTCCACCGGATCGAGCCCGCGAAATCGCCGCCCGCAGCCGGGGCTTCGTCTACGCCGTCTCGTCGATGAGCACCACCGGCGAGCGGGACCATCTGCCGCAGTCGGCACTCGACCTGGCGGACCGGATCGAGGCCGACTGTCCGGTGCTGATCGGCTTCGGCATCTCCCGGCCGGAACACGCCGCCGCGGCGGCCCGGGTCGCGGATGGCGTGATCGTCGGCGCGGCGATCATGCGGCGGGTGCTGGACGGGGAGGCGCCGGCGCAGGTCGGCGAGTACGTCGAGACGCTGCGGGCCGCGCTCGACGCCTAGTAGGATCCGCTGGTCAGGAACCTGGACCGGAATGGACGCGGATGGCCCGATACCGAGCGATCGCGGCGGATCTCGCCGCGAAGATCCGGGCCGGGGAGTACGCGCCCGGCGAGGCGCTGCCGCCGCAGCGGGAGCTCAGCGCGTCCTACGGCGTCACTCTCATGACGCTCCGCCAGGCCCTGCGCGAACTCAGCGACGAAGCCCTGATCGTGCAACAACCCGGCCGAGGCACCTTTGTGGCGCCGAGTCCAGCCTCGTATCAGCTGGGCTCCTTGCGCAGCTTCACCGAGGACCTACGCGATCAGGGTTACGTCGTGCGCACCGAGGTCCTCGGCCAGGCGGTCCGCCGGCTGCCCGCGCGCGTCGCGGCGCAACTGCAGGCCCGGGCCGCCGATTCCGGCCTGCGTCTGGAGCGGGTCCGGGAGTTCGGCGGTCGCCGGGCGATCCACCAGGTGTCCTGGATCGCGCCGCCGCACGGGGAAAAGTTGCGGGACACCGATTTCACCGAGGTCTCGCTGTATGCCGCGCTGGCCGAACTGGACGTCACGGTGGACCGGGCGACGGAGAGCATCCGGCCGGACGTCCTGGACGACAAGCTCGCCCGTCTGCTGGACGAACCGGCCGGCACGCCGGTGCTGGTCAGCGAACGCACCACGAGCACCCCGGACGGCACGATCGTCGTCACCGACCGCGCGACCATCCTCGGCAGCATGATGCACATCAGCACCGAACGGGCCGCCGACCGGCTTTCACTGCGGTGGGGTGCCGGGAGCTGACCGGTGCGCCAGCACGGCCAGGTGCAGCGACAGCCGGGTGTCCGGATCGGACAGATCGACGCCGAGCAAGCGTTCGATCGTCGCCAGCCGCGAGTACGCCGCCGGACGGCTCAGGTTCAGCGCTTTCGCGAACGCGGTCATCGAGTAACCGGAGTCCACAAAGGTCCGCAGGGTCGCGAACATCCTGCTGCTCCGCGGTTCCGGCAGGGTCAGCAACGGCCGCAGCTGGGTTTCGGTGAACTCGTGCAGCCGCGGATGGTCTCGCAGCCACCACAACAACCCGCGCACGCCCAAGTCGCCCGCCCGCCGTAGTGCGGGCAGACCCGGCGAGACGACGTCCGCGACATGCACTGCCTCCTGCAACGCCGCGGGCAGCTCGCCGAGCCGCCGCACCGGGCCAGCCGCGCCGAAGGCCGCTGCCAGACCCGTCGGGACACCGGCGACGACCCGCTCCAGCAACGCTTTCTCGGCGGCCGCCGACGAACACGGGAGCACCGCCGCCACGCGACCTGCGGCCAGCACACCGCCGATTCCGTCGCTGGTCACCATCGCGTCCAGGAACACGCGCTCCTGCCCAGCGTGCGCCGGACGGCACACCAGCACCGCGTAGTACTGCGCGGAAGCCAGCCCCAGCGCGCGAGCCCGAGCCCGCACCGAACCCTCGTCCGCGCCGTGCAGTACCTCCCGCAGCAGATCGCTCTGCGCCTCGATTTCCACCGACAGCGGCGAACGTTCCAGCAGTTTCCCGACGGTCAACGCCTCGGCCGCGCGCTCCAGCACCATCCACGCCGCGGGCTGCTCGGCCGAGCGCACCGGCACGCACAACCGTCCCCACCGTTCGCGCGGCGGCCCGACCGGCGTGCACATCCAGCCTTCCGGTCCGCCGACTTCCGTCCCGGCGGAGAACGGGACCCGACGCGAGCGAGCGGTCCAGTCGCGCAGCAGCGTCTCCGCGGACCCGGCGAAGGCGAGCGCGCGATGCGTCCGGTCTTCCAGCACGACCGGCAGCCCCATCAGTTTCGCGGCATGCGCGACGACCGCGTCCGGTGCCCGCACCGCCGCGCCGACCGTGCTGAACGCTTCGTGCGCGCGCTCGGCCAGCCGCAACCGCTCGTAGTGCGCGTTGACGATCCGGGCGTGCACGATCTCGGTGACCTCGATGAACCGGACCGTGCTGCGCAGCTCCACCAGCGGGAACCGGGCCGCTCGGGCCGCCTGGACCAGCGCGTCCGGCAGCCGGCGCAGGTGCTGTCCCGGCTCCACGACCAGCCCGATCGCGCCGGCGTCGCGCAGCGAGCGCACGTAGGCGACCGCGTCGAAGCCCGGTTCGGTCAGCGCGAGCCCGATGGAAAGAACCAGAACACCGCTGGTCAGCGTGCCGGCGACGTCGCTCAGCTCGCTCACGTGCACCGAACGGACCAGCACGTCGACCGCGTCCGCCGCCGACCGCACGACCGGTGCCCCGGCTGCCATCACCGGCAGCTCGAGCACGTCGCGCAGGGTCAGGTCCACAGCGTCGAGGATAACCCGACGAACTGTAAAGCTATTGACAGCAGACTCGCCGTTCCGTCGGTTACCCGCGACCGCGCGGGAAGGCACCCTCAGGAGGCAAACCCAGGCAGAGAGGGAGCCCGATGAGCGATTCCGTGCCGACGCTGTCCCAGTGGATCGGTGGCAGCGAGGCCGCAGGCGCCCCGGACGGCTACGCCGACGTCACGAACCCGGCGACCGGCAAGGTCACCGCGCGCGTGCCGCTCGGCTCGGCCGCGGACGCCAACGCCGCGATCGCCGCTGCGAAGGCCGCGTTCCGCACGTGGCGCAGGACGTCGCTGGCGAAGCGGAGCCGCGTGCTGTTCCGGTTCCGCGAACTGCTCGACGCACGGACGCCCGAACTGGCGGAGATCATCACCTCCGAGCACGGCAAGGTGCTCTCCGACGCCGCCGCCGAGGTCGCGCGCGGCCTGGAGGTCGTCGAATTCGCCTGCGGCATCCCGCAACTGCTCAAGGGCGCGGCGACGGCGAACGCCTCGACCGACGTCGACGTCACCTCGCTGCGCGAACCGCTCGGCCCAGTCGCGATCATCTCGCCGTTCAACTTTCCCGCCATGGTCCCGATGTGGTTCTTCCCGCTCGCCATCGCGGCGGGGAACACGGTGGTGCTGAAGCCGTCGGAGAAAGTGCCGACCGCGGCGAACTGGCTGGCCGAACTGTGGCGCGAAGCCGGTCTGCCGGAAGGCGTGTTCAACGTCTTGCACGGCAACAAGACCGCGGTCGACGCACTGCTGCACAGCCCGGACATCGAGGCGGTTTCGTTCGTCGGCTCGACCCCGATCGCGCAGTACGTCTACGAAACCGGCACCGCGCACGGCAAGCGCGTGCAGGCCCTCGGCGGCGCGAAGAACCACCTGGTGGTGTTGCCCGACGCAGACCTCGACCTGGTCGCCGACCAGGCCGTCAGCGCGGGTTTCGGTTCCGCGGGCGAACGCTGCATGGCGGTCTCCGTAGTGGTCGCGGTCGGCGACGTCGCCGACGCGCTGGTCCCCCGGATCGCCGATCGCGCGAAGACGCTCGTGACCGGCGACGGCACCCGCGCCTGCGACATGGGACCGCTGGTCACCGCCGCCGCGAAGGACCGTGTGTCCGGCTACATCGCGGCTGGCGCGGAGGCCGGCGCCACGCTGGTTCTCGACGGGCGCGAAGGCGAGTTCGACGCGGACGGCGACGGCTTCTTCGTCGGCCCCACAGTGTTCGACCACGTCCGCCCGGACATGTCGATCTACACCGACGAGATCTTCGGCCCGGTGCTTTCGGTGGTGCGGGTGGAAACCGTCGCCGAGGCGATCGAGCTGATCAACGCCGGTCCGTACGGCAACGGCGCGGCGATCTTCACCAACGACGGCGGCGCGGCCCGCCGGTTCTCCGCCGAAGTCGAGGCGGGCATGGTCGGCGTAAACGTGCCGGTACCGGTCCCGGTGGCCCACCACTCGTTCGGCGGCCGAAAGAACTCGCTGTTCGGCGACACCCACGCGCACGGCGGCGAGGGCGTGCACTTCTTCACCCGCGCCAAGGTCGTCACCACCCGCTGGCCCGGACCGGGCCAGGGCGGGCTCGACCTCGGTTTCCCGCGGAACGACTGAGAGGGATCAGCGATGGACACGCAGTCGGCAGCAGCCCGGCATCTGTGGATGCACTTCTCCCGGATGGGCAACTACCAGGAGAACCCGGTCCCGGTGATCACCCGCGGCGAGGGCGTGCACGTGTGGGACGACCGCGGCCGCCGCATCCTCGACGGTCTTGCCGGGCTGTTCGTGGTGCAGGCCGGACACGGCCGCCAGGAGCTCGTCGAAGTCGCGGCGAAGCAGGCGAGCGAACTCGCGTACTTCCCGATCTGGGGCTACGCCACCAAACCGGCGGCGGAACTGGCCGAGCGGCTCGCCCACCTCGCGCCGGGCGACCTCAACCGGGTCTTTTTCACCACCGGCGGCGGCGAAGCCGTCGAATCGGCGTGGAAGGTCGCGAAGCAGTACTTCAAGCTGGTCGGAAAACCCGCCAAGCACAAGGTGATCAGCCGCGCGGTGGCTTACCACGGCACCCCGCACGGCGCGCTGGCCATCACCGGCCTGCCGGCGATGAAGAAGGACTTCGAACCGCTCGCGCCGGGCGGTTTCCGGGTGCCGAACACGAACCTGTACCGGCATCCCGAGTTCGCCGACGATCTCGAAGCGTTCGGCCGCTGGGCGGCGGACCGGATCGAGGAAGCGATCCTGTTCGAGGGCGCGGACACGGTCGCCGCGGTGGTGCTCGAACCGGTGCAGAACTCCGGCGGCTGCTTCACTCCGCCGCCCGGGTATTTCCAGCGGGTGCGGGAGATCTGCGACCGGCATGACGTGCTGCTGGTCGCCGACGAGGTGATCTGCGCGTTCGGCAGGCACGGCACCACCTTCGCCAGCGAGAAGTTCGGCCTCCAGCCGGACCTGCTGACCTGTGCCAAGGGCCTCAGCTCCGGTTACAGCCCGATCGCCGCGCTGATCGCGTCGGACCGGGTGATGGAGCCGTTCCTCGGCGGAGGAGTCGGCTTCGCGCACGGCTACACCTTCGGCGGGCACCCGGTTTCCGCCGCGGTCGCGCTGGCGAACCTCGACCTGATGGAACGGGAGGGGCTCAACCAGCGCGTGCTGGACCACCAGGACGCGTTCAGGGAGACCCTGAGCAAGCTGCTGGACTTGCCGATCGTCGGCGACATCCGCGGCGACGGATACTTCTGGGCGGTCGAACTGGTCAAGGACAAGGCTTCCCGGGAGACGTTCAACGCCGAGGAGCGGGAACGTCTGGTGCGCGGCTTCCTGCCGGGCGCGCTGTTCGAGCGCGGCCTGTACTGCCGTCCGGACGACCGCGGCGACGTGGTGGTCCAGTTCGCGCCGCCGCTGATCGCCGGGCAGGCCGAGTTCGACGAGATCGAGCAGATCCTGCGCGACACACTGCTGGAGGCGCAGAAGCTGGTCTGACCACTCATCGACGGCCAGCAGGCCGTGAGGGGCTCCTGGAGGGAATCCAACTCCCTCAAGGAGCCCTTCACAGACACCCAAGTCCCACACGAGACCCTCACGGACACCCAAGTCCCACACGAGACCCTCACGAACACTCAAGCACCGCGCGAGGCCCTTCACGGAGACTCAAGCTCCCGCAGACCGACCGCGCGCGTAGGTCAGGCGAGCACCTCGCGCAGCCGAGCCGCGAACTCCTCCGGCTTCCCCGCGTAGCCATGCTCACCGCCGAGAAAACCGCCGTGATGGCTCGGGAATACGGTCGCGTCCTGGCCCAGCGCCGCGGCCAGCGCGCGACCGGTCCGTGCGGTGTAGGTGTTACCGGTTTCCTCCCCGACCGCGATCACCACTCGCGTCGGAGCCGCCTTCAGCGCCTCGATGTCGGGGAGGTAGTCGACGATAGGGCGAGACCGGTCGGACAGCAGCGGGTCGTCGCGCTTGCCGTCGTCGTCGGCGGGCATTCCGAACCGCGCCGGGTCCACCGGCGGCTGCTGGAAGAACTCGTCGGTGAACTCGCCCGGCCAGGACGTCATCACGAGGAAGCCAGCCATGCCGTAGCCCCAGCCTTTGGCCTGGTAGAGCTCGGCCATCCAGTCGCTGGCCCGCGCGGCGGCCTCGGCGTCGGGCAGCACGGACGTGATCGGTGGTTCGTGCGCGACCAGCGTAGCCACATCTCCCAGCCAGGCCGTGACCAGCGCGAGCGCGGTGACCGCTCCGCCGCTGCTCGCGAACAGGTCCACCGGGCCGGTGCCGAGGGCTTCGATCACCGCGTGCACGTCGGCGGCCTGGGTTTCCGGGCGGTTGTCGGTCCGGCCGTCGCTGCGGGTGCTGCGGCCGAGACCGCGCGGGTCGTAGGTGACGACGGTGCGCTCCGGGAACAGCGCGGCCAGCGTCTCGAACCCGCTGGCGTCCATCGGCTGGCCGATCATCAGGAGCGGCCTGAGCCCGTCGGAAAGCGGGTGGTTCCGCACGTCGTAGACGATGTCCGCGCCGTCGGTCGCCAAGTGATGGGTGGTGGTCATGAATCCTCCCCGGATCCAGCGAACACTGTGCGGGCAGCCTACGCCGGGCGGCGCGATCCGCGCCAGGAGTCCATTGTGGACGCCAAGAAGGACCGGGCCCCGGTCAGCTATGCTGTCCCGGTGGCGAATTCGGTAGGCAGCAAAGGGATGCCGCGTCCTGAGCGGGAGCGGTTGATCCTCGACGCGGCGGTGGCGGAGTTCGGCACCCAAGGTTACGCACACGCGTCGGTTGCCTCGATCGCACGCCGGGCGGAAATTTCCAAACCGTTGGTGTACGGCTATTTCGAATCCAAGGACGGGCTGTATCTCGCCTGCCTGCACCGCGGCGCGGCACCGCTCGTGGACGCCGTCACGGCCGCACAAACCGGCACCGGCCTGGCGCGCGCGTTGGACACCCTGGACGCGATCTTCCACACCCTCGAACCGCGGCGGCTGGACTGGGCGGTGTTGTGGGACCCGACCCTTCCGCCGGGCTCGGCGGTCGCCGAGGCGGCTCGGGCGTACCGGCGGAAGCTGTCTCTGCTCGGCGCGGAAGGCACGAAGGAGGCCTTGTCCGCAGCGGGTTCCGGAGATCCGCTGGACGCTTCGTTGCTCGCCCGGATCTGGTACGGCACTGTCAACGCCACCGTCGGATGGTGGCTGGAGCATCCCGGCGAAACCGCCGAAGCCACCACCCGGCGCTGTGCGCGGATCCTCACTTCGCTGCGCGCTTGACCTCGCAGTCGGCCCGCTCGAAATAGCCGGTGCCAGACACTGGACGCTGCCGGAACTTCTCGGAGTAGGTGTACGCGCCGACATAGCCGCGGCCGTGACCGTAGCGACGCGGACTGTCCAAGGTCGTCTCCAGCGAGACGATCTCTTCCGCGCCGTCGCGGACGATCCAGCGGAACCTGTCCGGCACCCGCATCTCCCGCCCCCGCGGATCGACCTCCGGCTCGGCGCGACGGACCACCTCCAACCGCACATCCTGGAACACGACCGCGTCGCCGTCCAAGGTGCGCAGGTACGCGAGCCGGCACGCGGTCGCGCCAGGCGCCCGGACATCGGTGAGCAACAGTTGCGTCCGATCGTCCAGGTTCATGATCTGGTAGGTGAAGAAGTCGACCGGCAGCTTGCACGATGGAGGCAACGGCGTGCGGCGAAGCGATTGCGGGGAAAGGCATCGTGCGTACTCGACCGTGCACAACCCGCCGATCTCCGTCTCGCCGGACTCGTGGCGGTGGCGGTGGCGGTGGCGGTGGCGGTGGCGGTGGCGAGCAGACTCAAGCGGTCGTAGGCCGGGTTGCGCACGAACCAGGAAACCTGAGGGGTCGCGGTGACGAGCAGGTCCGCCGTGAACGCGTCGTAACGCGCGTGCATCTGGTAGGCCGGGTGCGCAGCCTCGATGACGAGGTCAGCGCCACATCCCAGCCGGCCGCCGTCCGGATAAAAGCTGCATTCGGCGGCGGAATCGTAAGCGCGGCAGTGAGGCTGGCCGGGATGATGCTGAACGTGAGCCCCGCCGGACGGTAGTACCCCAATGCCACATTGGGTGCGCAGGATGCACCCAATGTGGCATTGGGGCGTTGGGGTCCGGCAGCGTGCACCGTGACGGGGAGCGCGCCGGACTGACGAGGTAATCGTTGTCGAAGCAGACTGTGCCAGTACTGCCGATGAGGGTCATCGTGTTCAGGTAGCGGTGCGGCTGCGGCAGCTCCGGCACGAAGATGCCGTAATGGGTCCATGCCCACCGCCGCGAGTGCGCGTGCGGGCAAACCAGACCGGGGCGATCGAACGGCTTCGCGGACTCCTTGATCCGCCGATCGACGCGGGGCAGCAGTCCGTTCACCACGAGCGGCGTGGCGGTCAGCCCACTTATTCCGTCTCCGCACCGCACACACTGCATATTACCTTGAAGTAAGTTACCTTGGAGTCAGATCAAGAAGGGAGTCGTCGATGACCCGGTCTTGGTGGGGATGGGGCGACACGGAGGACGCACTCGCCCCGGACGAGTCAGCGGCGCTCGCGGCTCGGGTGGCCGCGTTCCTCCCGGACCATGACTTCACCGACCACGCCCCGCCCGCCCCGGCGTCCCTGCCGGTGCCGAGGCCGAGGCTCGAGCCGCCGGGCGCGCTCGCCCGGCTGTGTTCGACAGACCCGGTCGATCGGCTGTCGCACGCGCGCGGCAAGGCGTTCCGCGATGTCGTGCGGAACCTGTCCGGCCAGGTCGAGGCAGTCCCCGATCTCGTCGTGCGGCCGGAGTCCGAGCAGGACGTCGTCGACGTACTGGACTGGTGCTCCGCCGCCGGAACGCCGGTGATTCCCTACGGCGGCGGCAGTTCGGTGGTCGGCGGCGTGGAGCCCCGGTTCGCCGGGCCGTCGGTTTCGCTCGACCTGGGACGGCTCGGCCAAGTGCTGGAGATCGACCGGACGAGCCGGGCCGCGCGCGTCCAAGCCGGGGTCTACGGGCCCGCACTGGAGGACCAGCTGCGCCCGCACGGCCTGACCCTGCGGCACTATCCTCAGTCCTTCACCCATTCCACCCTGGGCGGCTGGCTGGCCACTCGCGCCGGCGGCCACTTCGCCACCCTCGCCACGCACATCGACGACTTGACCGAAGCGATCCGCGTCGTCACCCCGATCGGCGTCAGCGAGTCGCGCCGACTGCCCGGTTCAGGGGCCGGGCCGTCGCCGGACCGGATGTTCCTCGGTTCGGAGGGCACGCTCGGCGTGATCACCGAAGCGTGGATACGGTTGCAGGAAAGGCCGGTCTGGCAAGCGAAAGCCTCGGTCACTTTCCCGAAGTACGCCGACGCGGTGAACGCGACCCGGGCGATCGCGCAGTCCGGGCTCTACCCGTCGAACTGCCGGCTGCTCGACGCCGCGGAAGCCTTCCTCAACGCTGGCGTCTCCGCGGACGGATTGCTGCTGCTCGCGTTCGAATCCGCCGACCATCCGGTGGACGCTTGGCTCGACCGGGCGGTGGAGCTGACCGCGGATCATGGCGGCACGGTCACTGCCCGGCGCGGCGAGTCCGGCTCCGCTTGGCGGTCGGCGTTCTTGCGGATGCCGTACCAGCGCGACGCGCTCGCCCGGCGGTCGATGGTGGTGGAGACCTTCGAGACGGCCTGCACGTGGGACGCGTTCCCTGGCTTCCACGCGGCGGTGACCGCGGCCGCGACCGCCGCGATCGCCGAAATCTGCGGCGCGGGGGTGGTGACCTGCCGGTTCACCCACGTGTACCCGGACGGACCCGCGCCGTACTACGGGATCTACGCGACCGGCCGCTGGGGCAGCACGCTCGCGCAGTGGGACGAGGTGAAAGCCGCGGTTTCCGAGGCGATCTGGGCGAATGGCGGGACGATCACCCATCACCACGCAGTGGGCCGGGACCACCGTCCGTGGTACGACCGGCAGCGGCCCGACCCGTTCGCCGCCGCACTGTCCGCGGCGAAGGACGCACTGGACCCGGCCGGCGTGCTGAACCCGGGGGTGCTGATCCGGTAGCGCCGGTCACCGCCGCAGGAACCGCAGCGCCCGTTCCGCGGCGTTGCTGCCGCACATGCCGTGCGCGCCCGGACCGGGCGGGGTCGCGGCCGAGCACACGAAATGGCCCGGCAGGCCCACGTCGTAAGGCTGCAGCGTCGCACGCGGGCCGAAAACCAGCTGACGGATGTCCTTCGCGCCGGTGAGGATGTTCCCGCCGACGAAGTTCGCGTTCCCCGCCGCGAACTCGCCCGGCGACGTCGACACCGAACCGATCACCCGCTCGCGGAAACCCGGCGCGAACCGTTCGATCTGCGCCACGATCAACTCGGTCGCTTCGCCGGTGTACCCGTGCGGGACATGCGCGTACGCCCACACCGGGTGCACATTCCCGGCCGACCGCGACGGATCCGCCAGATACTGCTGTCCGACCAGCACGAACGGCCGCTCCGGCAGCCGGCCCTCGTGCACGTCCCGTTCCCCGGCGGCGACCTCGGCCGCCGACCCTCCCACGTGGACAGTCCCGGCCGCGCGAGCTTCCGGGCTGCGCCAGGGGATCCCTTCCTGCACCGCGAAGTCCACTTTGTACGCACCGGGGCCGTAACGGAACCGGGCGCAGGCCCGCCGGACTCGCGGCGGCAGCCGGTCGCCGAGGGCCGACGCCAGCGTGCGCGGCCCGACGTCCCACAACACCACGTCGGCTCGAGGCAACTGCGTGGCCGAGTCCACCCGCACGCCGGTCTCGATTTTCCCGCCGTAGTCGGCGATCAGCGCGGCGAGGGCGGAGCTGATCGCACTCGACCCGCCTTCGGCCACCGCCCAGCCGTGCCGGTGACCAGCCGTGACGATGCCCAGCCCGATCGCCGACGACAACGGCCGGTCCAGCGGCTGGAAGGCGTGCGCGGCCACGCCGAGCCACAGTGCGCGCGCCTGTTCGGTGCGGAGGTACCGGGCCAGGAGCGTGGCCGGGGCGAGGGTCGGCAGGCCGAACCGGGCCAGCCGCAGCGGGTGTTTCGGCACCCGCAACAGCGGACCGAGGATGTCCTCGCTCAGCACGTCGTACTGCTGCGCCGGCCCGGCGAACAGCCTTGCCCAGCGGTGTTCGTCCGGGCCAAGCCCGGCGGCGGTGGCGGCGACCGAGGTGCGCAGGACGCCGGCGGTGCCGTCGTCGAGCGGGTGCACACAGTCGATCTCGGGCAGCCGCCAGCGCAGGCCGTACCGGTCGAGACCGAGTTCGGTCAGCACCGGCGACCCGACGGCCATCGGATGCGTCGCCGAGCAGTGGTCGTGCCGCAGTCCGGGGACGATCGCCTCGTAGGTGCGAGTGCCGCCGCCGATCTCGTCGGCGGCCTCCAGCACCGTCACGTCGACTCCGGCCCGAGCCAGCACCGCCGCCGCGGCGAGCCCGTTCGGGCCGCTGCCGACCACCACCGCCGTGCCAGTCATGCCGGTACGCTCTTCTCGCTTGGCTGCGGCTGGGCGGCGTTCGCGGTCCAGGTCACGGTCAGCGGAATCGGCCCGTTCGGCAGCCAGGGCTGCTCGCGCACCGCGTCCGAGACCGTCCAGTGCCCCCGCTCGATAACCCCCACCGCCGCGTCAATCACCTGGTAATGCTGCACCTTCGAATGGATCGCCTGCGACTCGACCCACACCACGATCCACTCGCCGGGCGCGAACCCGACCCGCTTCTGCACCGCGTTGACGAAGCTCAGATCGTGCAGGTGCCCGTCGCCGAAGTTGAAGCCGATAATCGAGTTGCAGCCGAACTCGGCCTCCCGCACGGTCCGCGTCTCGAGGTCGGGCAGGTTCTTCGCCAGCACCGAGAACAGCCCGCGGCCCTGACTGTGCATCGACCGCCAGGCAATCGTCTGCTGCATGGTGATCTCGGCGACTTCGGCCGGGTACCCCATCGCCTGCAACTGGTCGACCTGGTTCTTGGTCGGCCGGTGCGGCAGCGTGTTCAGCTTCTCCTCCGCGCCCGGCGCGAACGCCCACAGCGCCGACGCCCAGTTCCCC
This sequence comes from Amycolatopsis benzoatilytica AK 16/65, assembly GCF_000383915.1. Lineage (NCBI taxonomy): Bacteria > Bacillati > Actinomycetota > Actinomycetes > Pseudonocardiales > Pseudonocardiaceae > Amycolatopsis > Amycolatopsis benzoatilytica. The sequence goes on along the minus strand of NZ_KB912942.1, from coordinate 8,644,676 downwards.
GCGTACTGCCGCATCGACGGCAGGAATGAGACGAGGTCCGGCCGCAGGTTGCCGAGGATCGGGAAGAACAGCAGCGCGGCCGCGATCACGACGGCCAGCCAGCCCGGCGTCAGGTTTCCGACGCCGTAACCGGCGCTCGCCGGGAAGCCGAGGAACAGGAAGATCGACAGGTAGCCGAACAGGATGTTCCACTCCAGCGGCACGGCCAGCGGGAAGGTCGACGTGATGAACAGGTGGAACACCACCATCAGCGCGACGCCGGCGAGGGTGACCCAGTGGTTGGTCGAGAAGAGCAGCACCAGCGGGGTGATGATTTCCACCGTGGTCCCGCCGACGTGCGCCATGAACGTCGCGAGCTTCGACGGACGGAGGTCCCGCGGGAAATCGCGGTAATGCGCGCGCTTCAGCCACTGGAACGGCATGCACGGGCTGTTCGACACCATCGGCGGCACGACGTTCGTGAAGTGCTTGCCGAACTTCGAAACACCGGCCCCGATCCACACGATGCAAATCAGCAGTTTAGCCGCGATGATCATGTTCACGAACGGCAGGAACGCGAAGAACACCAACGCGGGCAGGTACTGTTCGCCGCGCGCCGCGAGGAAGATCGTCTTGTCCCGCAGGCCGTTCAGCACGTACAGCGCGATCGGCGCGATCAGCAGCGCCGGCCGGACGAGACCCGTGGTGTTGCCGGGCAAGGCCGCCGACAGCGCCGCGTCCGGGACGCCCGGCAGCACGATCGCGGTCAGCACAGTGGCGAGAAAAGCCAGGTAAAGCAGCACGTCGAAACCGGTGCGCCGGTCGCCCGCGGTGAACGGCACCCGCTTCCACGGCCGCAGCCGGATCGTGCCGGGACGAGCCCAGAACAGGATGCCGCCGGTCATCGGCTTGAACTTCCCGGCGATCGGCCCCCACGAACCGGCGAGGCCGAACGCTTCCAGGAACACCGTCCACAGAACCAGTTTTTGGTAGACCACCGGCTGGTTCCACCAGTCGGCGACCTGCCAGAACGGGGCGGCCCCGGACGTCGCGGTGGCGATCGCCGTTCCCGCCAGCACGTACAGGAAGACCAGCTTCAGCACGTAAACGGTCGGGATCATTTTCGGCGAACCGAAACCGAACTGGACCCAGTGCAGCGCGAGCGCCTTGGTCCGTTCGAACAACGGCTTCCGCAGGAACGTTTCCGGAACGACCGGGGGAAAGTCCCCTGTCTTGAACCCCATTGTTCTCCGCCTTTCTTCGGGCAGCGTCGACCGGCCCGCGAATACGGGCTCGGTTGCTTCGGACGATTCAGCTGGCGAGTTCTCGCCGCAGTGCGGGTTTGTCGATCTTGCCGACCGGATTGCGCGGCAGCGCCGGGACCACGTCGACGCGGACCGGCACCTTCACCCGGGTCAACCGCTCCCGGCAGTGCTGGAGCAGTTCCGCTTCGCTGGCTCGGGCGGACGGATACAACGTCACCGTCGCCACCGGCAGTTCGCCGAGCACCGGATCCGGCGCGCCGACCACCGCGGCCTCCAGCACCGCCGGATGCGTGTGCAGCACGTTCTCGATCTCCTTGGGGTAGAGGTTCTCCCCGCCCCGGATGATCATGTCCTTGATGCGGTCGACCAGGACGAGGTAACCGTCCTCGTCGAACCGCCCGACGTCGCCGGTGTGCAGCCAGCCGTCGACGATCGTCTCGGCGGTGGCATCCGGGCGGTTCAGGTAGCCGCGCATCACATTCGGGCCACGGACCACGACCTCGCCGGGGCCGTCGGCGACCAGCTGGCCCCGCGCGTCCATCAACCTGACCTCCTGCCCGGGCAGCGGCCGCCCGACCGTCCCCGGTTTACGGGGCCCGGCCAGCGGATTCAGCGTCGAGGCACAACTGCCCTCGGACAGTCCGTACCCCTCGACCACCACCACGCCGAACCGCTCCTCGACGCGCTGGATCAGCTCGGCGGGCATCGGCGCGGCGCCGCACACCACGAGGCGCAGCGACGAGGTGTCCGGCCGCACCGTCTCCGGCAAGCCCGCCAGCAACGCGTAAATCGCTGGGACCGCGGAGAAATACGTCGGCCGGACGCGCTCGACCAGGTCGAAGAAGGTGCCCGCGCGGAACCTCCCGGCGATGGTCGACCGGCCGCCGGCGAGCAGCGGCGACAGCACGCTCACCACGATTCCGTTGACGTGGAACAAAGGCAGGATCAGCAGACTGTGGTCGGCGGGGCCGAGTTCGAGCCCGCTGACGATCATCTCCGTCATCGCCCGGACATTGGCGTGGTCGAGGATTACGCCCTTCGGCTTGCCCGTGGTGCCACTGGTGTAGATGAGCAACGCGATCGCGTGCTCGTCGTCGGCCACCGGGCCCTCGTCCGGCGCGGCGGTGGCCAGTTCCTCGACTCGTACCGTCACCAGAGGCGAATCACTCTGCCCCACCACGACTTTCGCCCCGGCGTCAGAGATCTGGAACGCGGCCTCGCCGTCGGTCAGCTCCGGGTTCACCGGCGTGACCGCCGCGCCGAGCCGCCACGCGGCGAACAACGTCACCACGAACTCGACGCGGTTCGGCAGCAGCACCGCGACCACGTCGCCAGCCCGGACGCCGCGCGCCCGCAGCACCGAAGCCGCGCTGCGGACCCGGACCGCGAACCCAGCGTTGCCGAGTTCCGTGCGCTCGTCCGCGACGCACGGCTGGTGCGGATTCCGCCGCGCCCGTTCTTCCGGCACTGCCGCGAGATGCATCGTCGAAGTCCTTTCCCGGACGCTGGTCAATGAGGAGAAACGGTAAGTACGCCGAGTGACGCAGGCCATAGGCCGCAGAACCGAAGCCGACGCGGGTCGTTGTGCCGGGGTCACAACCGCGCCGCTCAGCTGTCCCCGGGCCGGTGCGGTCGCTACCCTGACCGGCATGTCCGACGCCGTCGACGCCGTCGTGGCCGAGGTGGCGCACGCCATCGACGCCGACCTCGCCGCCCGCACCACCGAGCTCACCGACTGGTTCGTCGAGGTGATCCCGCAGTTCCGGCACGACGAGACCGTGCGCAAGCTGATGATCGCCAGCACGTCCGCGAACCTCGTCGCGATCGTCGACATGCTGTCGCATTCCATCCCGCTTGACCGGATCAGCATCCCGCCGGCCGCCGCCGAATACGCCCGCCGGTTCGCACAGCACGAGCTGTCACTGGAAGCGCTGCTGCGCGCGTACCGGCTCGGCGAGCATCGGTTCGAGCAGTGGGCCATCGCCGCGCTCGAAGCGCAGCAGAACATCAGCACGCAGCTCGCGCTGGCCGCCGTAGCCGAGCTGTCCCGCCGCACCAACCGCTACATCGACCAGGTCATCGAGGGTCTGATCGACATCTTCGAAACCGAACGGCGCCGCTGGAGCAGCCGCACCGGCGCCGCCCGCGCCGCACAGATCCGGCTGGTGCTCGATTCGGACACGCTCACCGAGGAGGCCGCACAGCAGCTGCTCGTGTTCCCGATGCGGCAATGGCACTGCGCGGCGGTCGCCTGGCTGCCCGCCGAACGCGCGGGCGAGCTGCAGTCCGCGGCCCGGCTGCTGCAGGAGGTCTGCGGGAGGGGTCCGGCGCTGACCATGCTGGCCGACGACCGCACGCTGTGGAGCTGGACGGTCCGGCCGGAACGCGACGTGATCGACGTCGGGCGGCTCCGCGCCGGAGTGGCGGAAATCGGCGGCGGCCTGCGGCTGGCGCTCGGCGCGCCCGGGCTCGGACTGGCCGGGTTCCGCGGATCGCTGCGCGAGGCCGTGCGCGCCCGGGCGGTAGCGGAGACCGACAGGGACCAGAGCCAGAACGTCGTCCTGTTCGACGACGTCGCGGTCGCCGCGCTGCTCACCGAACAGTCCGAGGACGTGTACCGCTGGATCGCGCGAGTGCTCGGCGACCTCGTCGGGGACGAGCCGGGCACCGAACAGCTGCGCGAGACGCTGCGGGTCTTCCTGGACACCGACGGCAGCTACACGCACGCCGCGGCGCGGCTGCACCTGCACAAGAACACCGTTCACTACCGGGTGCGGAAAGCCGAGGAACTGTGCGGCCGCCCGCTCGCCGAAAACCGGCTGGAAGTGGAAGTCGCCCTGCGTGCGGCCGCTTTGCTGCGCAACCGGCTGCCGTGGGGCGGGCCCGGCTGACCCAGCCCGTCCATTGTGGACAGGTTGGACTCCGGCCGGAGCCGTGTTAGCCTGTCGCCGTGCTGCGCCTGATGACGTCCAAGCGACTCGTAACCCGGCGCGCCGGCTGATCCAGGCTGCCGGCGTGCGACGTCGGCGTACGCCGAATCCGGGGATTTCCCCTTCGGGACCTGGCCCTTTTCCCGCCGGCCCACCCGATTTTCCCGGAGAAACGCGATGTCTTTGAGCACTTTTTCCACCGCCCCGTACCGCCCGGGCGCCGCGATGCTGATCCGTCGCCGGATCGCCACCTACTTCGTCGGCGGTATCGAGCAGATCCCCGGCCTGGTCGCCGAGCTCGCCCAGCACGGGAAGGTCCACGAGCTGTCCGTCGACGTCCGCGAGGGCGTCCGGGAGAGCAGTCTGGTCTGCACTGTCCTGGTCGGCGCCGAGACGCTGGAAACGCTGCTGGCCGAGCTGCGCGAGCTGGAGTCGGTCGTCTCGGCGGAGCTCGCCTGACCCGATCGGCGCCGACAACGTCCATGACAGCCCTTGCGGGACTCGCCTGACCCGCTCCCGGGGCCCAGCCCGTCCGTGCAGGGTCCCTTGAGGGACTCGCCTGACCCCGCTCCGGTGCCCAGCCGTCCGTGAAGGGCTCCTTGAGGAGACTTCGATCCCTCAAGGGGCCCTTCACGGACCTTTGGGCAACCGGCCCGCACCTCCGCCGTGTCCCGCGACGATCTTCGAAATCGCCGTTCCGGCCGGACGGGCCTCTCGTCCGTGATCAGGCGAAGACCACCTCCTCGCTCTTCCATAGCTTCACGCCAGCCTTGGCCAACTCCTCGTCCACCCGCGCGCTCTCCTCCGCGGCAGGGAGCTCATCGTCGTAGGTGGCGTGGGCGTCTTGAACGAGGGTGACCTCGTGACCGCGCTCCAGCGCGGCCAATGCGGTGGCACGAACGCAGAAATCGCTCTGCATCCCGGCCACCACGAGCGGTGCCGACTTCGGCAGCAGCGAGCCGAGCGAGGTGCCGGCAAACGAGTCGGGAGTCCGCTTGTCGACTACGTGCTCATCGGGGCGCACCTCGTGCACCAGCTCCCAACCGGGAGTTCCGGGCACGTCCGGGTCATCGCCCGAGCCGTTGTTCCGGACGTGCACCACCTGGGCGCCTGCGGCACGCGCCCGCTGCAGGAGGCGAGAGATCGCGGTAGCGACTCGGTCCGCATCGGGCACGGGAGCGGGCGGAAGGAGCATGTTGTTCTGGACGTCGATCAGGAGCAGCACGGGAACCATGCCGGAAGCATCTCAGCGGGCACCGACAGAAACCGGACCCGCGGCGTTCCCTCACAACGGTGGTGCTCCGCGGTCGACCGGCTTGCGGGCGGGACCACCGTCCACCGCGGGTCTTCGCGCAGCTCAGCACACCGGTGAAGGACCTGCTGCCACAACCGCGCTAGTCCCGCGGCTCCCGAGCGGCATCCTGGCGATCCGACTGCCGGGGGTGCGGCATCGGGCGTTGGCGCGCCACCGGATACCGCGCCAGCGGATGCGCATCGTCCAGCCGGTGGCGCGCGCGCCGGGGCACGTCGTCCAGTGGGGACACCAATCGCCGCGCCGGGTTCGTTCCCGCGGTCGTCTGGGCAGGCACCGGGGGGCCGGCCGAGCGACGCCTGGCAGCACGGCGCAGGAACACCAGAGCCAGCACCACGAACACCGCGGCGACGGCGACCAGGAGCCACCAGGCTTGCATTCGTCCTCCCGTCGTGGGGGTGTCCGCAGGCAAGGGTGCCCGTTCAGGCGGAAGTCAGCGCGATGTCCACACCGCCGGGTGTCACCCGTAACGGGGATTGTGCGCGAGATGATCACTCGGGTGGCCGAGCGAGGACGGGCCGTCGACCGGCTGACCGGCGAGGGGGGCTTCCATGCGCCCAGGAAAGTCGTGAAGGGAACTTTGAGGGACTCTGAGCCCTGAAAGTTCCCTTCACGACCCTTCCGTCACCGCTCCGACAGCCAGTGCCGCCCTCACTTAAGCGCGTCCCGTAACGCGGCCACCCGGCCCACCGCCGCCTCGAAGTCCGCACCCGGCAGCGACCCGTCCGACCACCCCGCCGCCAGCGCGGCCGCGGCATCGTCGCCCTGGCCGACGTCCCGAGCGGAGGCCAGGATCAGGTCCATCCCCGCCTTCGCCGCCAGCACCGCGCGATTCCCTGTCCCGCCGAAGGACTTCAGCGCGCCCGCTTCCAACGCGTCGGTCACCGTCACCCCGCCGAACTGCTTGCCGTTCCGCAATTCCTGCACTGCAGCCGGGGAGAGACCGGCTGGGCGAGCGCCGTCCAATGCCGGGTATATCGCCCACGACAGCATCATGAGCTTTACTCCCGCGCTGACAACCGGGTCGTACGGCGCTTCGTCTTTATCGCGCAGTTCAGCCAACGGGACATTCAGCGTCACCGGGCCGACATCTGTGTTGCTTCCGGCCGGGGCCGCGCCCAGGCCAGGGAAATGTTTGGCCGTCGCGGCGACCCCGGTCGCCTGCTGCGCCGCCACGAAATCGCGGCCCAGGGTGCCGGCCGTCCGCTGATCGTCGCTGTACGAACGGCCGTACTTGTCGATGAAGTTTCCAGGCTGGCGATAGACGTCCAGCACCGGCGAGAGGTTCACGTTCATGCCCACCCCGGCAAGGTTCTGGCCAGCCCCGGTTCCGGCTGCCTTCGCCGCGGCGGAGGGATCAGCCGCCTGCCCGACCTGTTTCTCCGAGAGAGTCGGCTCGCCGGGCAGTCGGCGGACTTTGCCGCCTTCCTGGTCGGTCATCAGCAGCAGCGGGCGGTGTACTGGGCTTCGCGCGTTCGCGTCCCGCAGTTGCCGGATGACGCCCGCGATCTGCCGCGTGCTAGAGATGTTCTCGCCGAAGAAGATCACACCCGCCGCTTCGCCGGCGCGGATTCGTTGCAGCAGCAGAGCGGGCGGGGTCAGACCGGGATAGGAATAGATCACCCGTTGTCCGGCCAGTTGCCGCGGCGTGAGCTCGCCCGGTGCGGCAGCGAGCGTGGTCATCGCCAGCAGCGCTGTCACGAGGGCGAGCCAAGTCTTCCGACGCTTCATCTGAGCTCCGTTCCCCGACCGCCCCAGCGCTAAACGGCGGCACGGACAACGCCAGCTCGCGGCCGGCAGAGGCACCGGACCGCGGGGATCGCCTCACACCCAATAAGCGACGCGCGCCCGGTAATTCCGCAGCACGAGCATCGCCAGCGTCCAGCCGACCACGGTCACCACTCCGGCGACCAGCCAGTGCGTCCAGCTCTGCTGCTGCCCCACCAGCGGCGCGCGGACGATCTCCACAAAGTGGTAAACCGGATTCAGCTGCAGCAGGTTCACCGCGACCGAACCGAATCCCTCGCGCGAACCCTGGTTCATCGCGCGCACCTGGTCCATCGACCACATGATCGGCGTCGCGTAGAACAACATCGTGATGAAGCTCTGGATCACCGGCGGAATGTCCCGGAATCGCGTCGACACCACGCCGAACAACAGCACCACCCAGGCACCGTTCAGCAGCACCAGCGCCAGCGCGGGCACCGCGAGCAGCATTCCCCAGCCCAGCCCGGGATGCAGCAACGCGCCCGGCCGGTCCACCAAGTGGTAGGGCTGCGAGAGCTTGCCGAAGAAGATCACCAGCACCAGCACGTACACGACCAGGTTGTGCGCGAGGTACAACGCCTGCCGCCACACCGTGCGCAGCGCGTACACCGACACCGGGGCCGGCAGCTGCTTGATCATCCCCTCGTTCGAGATGAACGTTTCCGAGCCCTCGACGATGCAGCCGTTCATGAAGTTCCAGAGGATCAGCCCGGTGGTGATGCTCGGCAGCAACGTCGAGATGGACGTGCCGAACAGCGCCGAGTTCACCACGCCCAGCGCGAGCGCGGTGACCGCCATCCCGACCGTGATCCACAACGGACCCAGCGAGGATCGGCGGTAGCGCTGCTTGATGTCCTGCCACGCGAGCAGCGCCCACAGTTCCCTCGCGCGTACTCCGGCCTGCAGATCAGCGAAAGCGCGGCGCAGGCTCTTCGGAGACGCGTCGATCGCGGGAGGAGCGGTCATACCGCGAACCTAGCCGCGATCGACGTTCTCGGCCAGCACGCCGCTACGGTGTGCCGGTGAGCTTTTTCCTGTCCCGCGTCCTTTCCGCGCTCCGTGACGGCGGCGACACCGTGCTGTTCCACCACGACGGCACCACGATGACCTACCGTGCGGCGTTCGACACGCTGTCGCGGTTGTCCGGCGGGCTCGGCGACATGCGCGGCATGGTGGCGATCGACGCAGCGAACCGGCCGGAAGTGGTGCTGGCGCAACTGGCGGCGCAGGTACGCGGGCTGGAAGTCGTGTTGATCGCGGCGTCGGCGAGCCATCCGGCGCGGGCGGCGACACTCGCCACGACCGGAGCGACCTTGTTCACTGACAAGGAACTCGACGATCTCGCCACCGCTCGTCCGTCCATTCCAGACTCCTTGCCCAGCCGGGTGACCGCGGTGTTTCCCAGTGGCGGCACTACCGGGACGCCCAAACTGATCCGGCACAGTGGCATCTACGACGGCGTGGCGCACATTTTCCAGCCGGACGGAACAAAAACCGCGCTGGTCACCGCACCACTCACGCACATGACCGGCAACGCCGCCGTTCTCGGCGCGATCTGCTGCGGCAATACTGTCGTGCTGCGCCGGGAGTTCAACGCCGCCGAGCTGCTCGCAGATCTGGAGCGGTATCGGGTAACCACCCTTTCCCTCACCCCGCCGCGGCTGGCCGCGCTGCTGGACCATCCGCGACTGTCCACAACGGACGTTTCCAGCGTGCAACAGCTGTCGCTCGGCGCGGCGCCGCTGCCGCCTCGGCGACTGGCCGAAGCTCTGCGAGTGTTCGGACCGGTTGTCGGGCAGGGATACGGACTCACCGAAGCACCGATGATCGCCAGCATTTCCGCCGCCGAGGTACTCGCCCGGCCGGAGCTGCTCGGTTCGGTCGGCCGCATCGTGCCGGGCATGGAAGCCCGGATCGAGAACGGCGAAGTCCTCGTGCGCGGGCTGTCCATGATGGACGGATACCACGGGCGGCCACCGATCGGCGACGGCTGGCTGCGCACCGGCGATCTCGGCCGGTTCGACGCCGACGGCTACCTCTATCTCGACGATCGCGTCGACGACGTGATCGTCACCGGCGAGCATGGCACGAAGGTCTCGTCGACCACGGTGGAACACGCGCTTCTCAGCCACCCCAAGGTGAAGGCCGCCGCCGTTGTCCCCGAATCCGGACCCGACGGGACCCTTCTGCGCGCGGTGGTGGTCACCAGCGAACCGGTGCTCGCCGACGAACTTCGCGACCAGGTGCGCGCCGGACTGGGCGGCAAGCATTTCGTGCCGTCCACTGTGGAGTTCCGAGCCGAGCTGCCGCTGACCCCAGTGGGCAAAGTGGACAAACAGCGACTCAGGCGTTGACCGAACGGCCCAGCACGCGCTCCCGGTGATGTTCCTCGTGCAGATCCCGCCGCCGCGCGTGCAGCAGCTGCGCCAAGGTGACTTTGCCGAGCACGCTCGAAGGGTCGTGCCGGTCCACCACGAGCGCTTGCGTCGTGTGTCCCAGTGCCAGTTCGTTGGCGACATCGCGCAGAGTGTCGTCCGCATACACGACTACCTCGCTGGAGCAGCGAATATCCGGCTGATGTGTCATGACCTCGTGCACGAAGAACGTCTCGAGCGGATCAGTCGTGTACTCCCGGGTGAGATGCAGCCGACGCCGCGCGATCTTCTCTGTGAGCACGGATCGCTTGAGCAGCAACACCGAAAGCGCGTACGCCGAGAAGGACGCGACGACGAGCGGCAGCAGATAGCTCCACGCGTGCGTCAGCTCCAAAGTGAACACGATCCCGGTGAACGGCGACCGCATCACCCCGCCGACCACAGCAGCCAGTCCGCAGGTCGCCCAGAACCCAGCCGCCACGTGCGGCAGCAGCCCGCCTTCCGCCGCTCCGAGCGCGGCTCCGATCATGAACACCGGTGCCAGCACGCCGCCGGAGGTCCCGGAGCCCAGCGACAGCGCCCAGATCAGCGTCTTCACCACGAGAATTCCGACGATCAGCGACGCGGTGGCACGTCCGGTGAGCAGCGTGTCGATCACGTCGTAGCCGACGCCGAGCGCGTGCGGCTCGATCAGCCCGCCGATGCCGATCACGATGCCGCCGATCGCCGGCCACCACATCCAATGCACCGGCAACCGGCCGAACAGGTCCTCGGCGAAGTAGACCAGCGCGGTCGCGCCGATCGCCAGCAGGCCGCCGGTAAGACCGGGGACGAGCGCGAGACCGTCCGCGAGCGGCCCGGGATCGGCACCGGTCAGCGGAACGCCGAAAACCGGCCCGGTGCCGAGCAGGAAGCCCCGGCAGATCGTCGCCACCGCGACCGCGGCGGCGACCGGGACGAGACTGCGCGGCCGCCACTCGAACAGCAGCAGCTCAACCGCCAGCAGGATCGACGCGAGCGGCGCGTTGAACGTCGCTGCCATGCCGCCCGCGGCGCCCGCGACGAGCAGCGTCTTCCGTTCGTCCGCACTCAGTTTCAGCAGCTGAGCCAGAATCGACCCGACCGCGCCGCCGGTCATGATGATCGGCCCCTCCGCGCCGAACGGGCCGCCGGTGCCGATGCTGACCGCCGCGGACACCGGTTTCAGCACCGCGACGCGCGGAGCCACCCGGCTGCCGCCGGTCAAGATCGCTTCGATCGCCTCCGGCATCCCGTGGCCGCGGATCTTCTCCGAGCCGTAGCGCGCCATCAGGCCGATGACCAGCCCGCCGGCCACCGGCGCGAGCAGCACGAGCCACCACGGGTGCTGCTGCGCGCCTGGCGCGACGAGGTCCGTGGCGACGCGTTGGTAGAAGACGAGATTGGTGATCAGGCCGATGAGTCTGAGCAGCGCGAAAGCCGCCAGCGCCGCCGCGCCGCCAACCGGCAGTGCGATCGCGGCGATCAGCAGCATCCGCGGATGAATCGAGAAGTCGCCAAGATGCGTGGCCCGCGCTGGAGTCTTCACAGCCGCCCCGGCCCGGCCGTCGGAACGCCTGGTGCTGCTTCGGCGGCTGAGAGCAGGTCGCCGACCGCAGTGGAGACCGTCGCCCGACGTTCCGCCGGCAGCTCCGCCAGCAGTTCAGCGAGCGCGCGGTGCCGACGGTCGACGACGCCAGCGACGACCTCGCGTCCGGCTGGCGTCACCTCCACCGTCACAACGGTGCGCCGGTGCTCGTCCACCCCGCGCGCGACGTATCCGTGCGCTTCGAGCTTGTCGGCCAGCCTCGTGACCGACGACGCGTTCACGCCCATGGCTTCGGCCAGCCGCGAACACGGCGTGCAACCCAGGCTGTCGAGCACCACGAGCAGCCGCACCTGCGGGAACGTGACACCGCGCGGGGCGGCGTGCGCGCTGTCCCAGGCCACCGCCACCAACACGCGGGTCAGCCGCTCAAGGTCGGCTACTTCGTCCGGCAGAGCTTGCATAGTGCAAAAGTTTCTATAAGCAACGCTTTCCGTCAAGGTGCGCTCAGTCACTGAGACGGGCCGGCTGTCCGTTTTGTCGGCGATCTCGATTAGGCGAGTCTCGCGCCGCTTCCCGGGGGGGGGTGGCGCTCCACCGGCTCACCTCCGCGTCCCTGCCTGGCCCGCGGTTGGTTCGGCGCTGGCAGGTCGTGTGCTGGACGGCCTGCCGGTGTCGCACGGCAGCTCGCGCGCTGGACGACGTACGACAGGTGCGCCGGGCTCGACCGCTCCTCGGGCGAACCCGCCTAGTTCGCCGATAAGCGCGGCTGGGATCACCGTCCACGCCAGCGCCGCGGCACACCAGCTACCGCTGGATCCCCACCGAGTCCGGCGGGACCAGGTCGATCAAGCGCCCGAAAACGCGCTTGGCCGAACTCGGCGGCGGGTCCGGGAGCACGTCCTGGACGCGCTGCCGCGCACGAGGAAGCCCACGGCTTCCACCAAGGCCGGTCGGTGCGCACCTGCGCTCCGCCGATGCCCTGACCCTCCGGAAAGCCGCCGCCGAAGGGCTCCCGGCGCCGAGCAGGACAACCCGTGACGGGCCCGTTGGGGGAATCAGAGTCCGGTAAAGGGCTTTTCACCGACCACAGGCGCGCGCGGACGACGACCTGCGCGCGTTGGCGCACAACTGCGCGACGACCTGCCCGGCTGCGCAACCGCGACGACCGGCCTGGCTTCCACGCGCATCCGCTGGGCCGGAGCGGCTGCGTCGCCGCGGCTCATCCGGTACGCAAAGCGATATTGTTCGATCGGATCGAATGGGCCGCGCTCCCCCGGGCCACACTGGCGGTCACGCCGGCAACAGCGAAAGACTCTGTTCCAAATCCGCCCACCAGCCCGCCGCCGGAACGTCACGCGGCTGGATCAGCGAGGCTTTCGCGAGCAGATCGGGCCGGTTTTCTCGCCACGCGTAGGAATACAGTTCGTCGTGCTGCACGCGCGGCAACCAGCCCTGCTCCCGGCCCGCTTCGAGCCGCACCAGCTGCCGAGCCAGGTCGATGCTGCCGCGGTCCAGCCCGCGAAGCTGCCGGGCATACTGGCGCGCGGCCGCCGTATCGCCCTGCCGAATTGCCCGCCAGGCAAGAAAGAACGCGGTGACCGCCAAGACATCCGACCGGTTGACGCCACCTTCGGCCGCCAAATGCTCCGCCAGCTGAAAACTGCGTTTGCTCCGGCCACGGCGCACGGTTTCCGCCAAGGCGCGCTGCTGTCGGGTGAGATAATCGTCTTCTCGCAGGTAGTACACGGTGTTCCCTCCCCTGTGCCCGGTCCCGCCCCGGGGCCGCATCCCCGAACAGGATGCTCCACCAGAGTGACAGATACGTCCGCGACACTCAGCCGTTCGGAGCAAAAACATTCACCCCGCGCGTCCTGTGTTCCAGCGCGGACAGCGGAGGGTAATTCCTTGCGCTCAGGTGCGGGATCTGCGGCGAGCGGGTTTTTCCGGCACAGGGTGCGGAATCCGCATTGCGGAAGGAGAAGCGGTGCGTTTTCGAGGTTTATGGCGGTTTGTTGGCGATATGGCAATAGAAGGGCGGGCGGGCGGTTCGGGGAATGCGCAGGATCCGAATGTGGTCGGTGCGGGCGCCTGCCCGGCAGGAGTTGCGTCCAGTGCGGCCGCGTCCGGCGCCCCCAGCATCGCTACGTGTCCAGCGCCCCGCGCGCCCAGCATCTGCGCGTCCAGCGCCCCCGCGCACCCAGCATCGCTACGTGTCCAGCGCCCCGCGCGCCCAGCATCGCTACGTGTCCAGCGCCCCGCGCGCCCAGCATCGCTGCGCGTCCAGCGCAGCCGGAGTGGCGGCTTCGCTCCCGCAGAAGTGCGTGAGGGGCCGATTAAGGGAATCTGATTCCGGCAAAGGGCCCCTCACGGACTGCAGTGTCGCGCACCGGCGACTTCAGCATTCGTACCGGCGAACCCAGCCGGACCCAATCCGGTCAAGACGATGCCGTTCAACCCGCAGCCGGACAATCTCCAGCCTGCGGCTGGCCCGCCCCAGGACCAAACCAGCCTCGCCCGCTGCCAGCCCGGGGCAGCGCACGCCGGGCGGGCCGCTACCGGCTCAGGCGACTTCAGTCCGGCTGCCGCCCGGAGTGTGCAGTCCCAGCATGTCCAGCAGCAGGGCGCATTCCTCGGCGTCCTTGGCCCGGGACGCGACGGCCAGCGCTGCCTTCCGGCGGCGTTCCTGCTGGCGTGCCACGTCCGTGTCGTCCACGAGGTCCGGTGCCGGATGCAATCCGGTCATCAGGTCTCGCATGGTGGCTCCTCCCCGTTCGGCGTCGGCGCGGGTTTTTCCCACGCTTACGTGCTACCCCCTCAACGGCCCAGCCACGCCCAATGTTCCGATGGCTCCGGTCACGTCGGGAACCCCGGGCGGCGGTGCGCGGGACGGGTCGGCCGGAGCAGGGATCCCCGGCGCGGCCGGCCGGGCACGGCTGACCTGCCGCGGGAAGCCAGGACAGGCCCGGTTTCCGGTGCTGTCCAAGGTCAACTGACCGGTCCGGCCGCGGCTGATCCATAGTGGACAGTCTGGAGCGATCCGCCCGTTCGGGTGGCTTGGCTGGCTTCACCCGGCCGGGTGAGCCACTATCCACGCTGTGCATCCCGCCCGGCGCCCTGCGCGTACCGCCGTCGTCGGGACAACTTTGCTCGCGCTCGGATTTCTTGTCGCGCTGCGGGCGCCCGACCTTCCGGTCATCGGCGACGGCACCGGGTACGCCGCCGAGTTCAGCGAGGCCGCCGGGCTCGAAAAGGGCAACGATGTCCGGGTCGCGGGCGTGAAAATTGGCCGGGTGTCGCAGGTTTCGCTCGACGGGGCGTCGGTGCGGGTGGCTTTCCGCGTCGCCGGCGCGTGGCTCGGCGACCGGACGTCCGCCTCGATCCGGATCAAGACGGTGCTCGGGCAAAAGTATCTCGCGCTCGACCCGGCCGGTGTCGGTTCGCTCGACCCGCGAACGCCGATCCCGCGCGACCGGACGACCGTTCCCTACGACGTGCTGCCCGCGTTCCGGCAGCTCGCCACCACTGTCGACCAGATCGACACCACCCAATTGGCGCACAGCTTCCGCGCCCTCTCCGACACGTTCGCACACACGCCGGGAGACGTTCGCGGCGCGCTCGCCGGGCTTTCCCGGCTGTCCGACACGCTCGCCACCCGAGACGCGAAGCTTGCTCGGCTTTGGGCCGGCGCGCGCACCGCGTCGACCACTCTCGCCGACCGCGATGCGCAGCTCACCCGGTTGATGACCGACGGCAATCGGCTTCTCGCCGAGGTCCAGCGCCGCGAGGCTGCCGTTCAGTCGCTGCTCACCGGAGCCCGCCGGCTGGGCACGGAACTCTCCGGGCTGGTCGCCGACAACGACCGCGAGCTCGGGCCGACGCTCACCCAGCTCGACCAGCTCACCGCACTGCTGGAACGCGATCGCGATTCGATCGCGGCCGGGATCCGGAAAATGGCGCCGTTCGTGCGTTTCGCTACGAATCTCAGCGGGAACGGGCGGTGGATCGACGGTTATCTGTGCGGACTCGTCCTGCCGTCAGTGGGTCCGCTCAACGAGGGCGGCTGCTTCGCCCGCTGAACCGACGTTCACTCCATCAGCCCGGGCCCGCCGGTGATCCGCACGGTGACCTGGTTGTCGTTGTAGGTGTACGCCTCGTAAACGAACTCGACGCCGGTCTTCTCGACGTGCTCGGTCCACGCCCGGTATTCGTGCCGCTTCCAGCCGGGGAAGTTGAAGAACTCGTCGAAATGCACGATGCTGCCGACCCGCAGCCGCGGCCCGACGTTGTCCAGCACGGTCTTCGCGGAACTGTAGAGATCGCCGTCCACGTGCACGAAATCGACCGGGCCGGGGTGCTTCTCCAGGAATCCGGGCAGGGTGTCCGCGAAGAGGCCGACGACCAGTTCGGCTCCGGGCACGTCGGGCAGGTCGTCCCGAGCGAAGGCACCGGCCGGCATGCCGTTGAGCCACGCCTCCGGCAGGCCGTCGAACGAATCGAAGCCGTACACCTCGGTCGCTTCCCGGGCGGCCGTGATGGAGCGCAACGTGTTGCCGGACGCGACACCGAACTCCAGCGCCATTCCACCGGTCGGCGCGAGCGACAGCGCGTATGCCAACGTGTCCTTCGGGCTGCCGAAATGCTTGGCGCCGACCAGGTTTTCCCGCGCGAAGACGTTGCTCTCCAACGCCGCGTCCTGATCGCCTGCGTACACGATGTCGCGGCGGCTGCGGATCTCGAACTCGACCACCCGATCGAGGAGCCGGTCACCCTGTCGGACGATCTCGGCGCGCAGTTCCTCGCGCGTGCGCTGGAGTTCTTCCCGAAGTTCGGCATGCGGGCCGTGCAGCCGGGCCGCCGCCCGGTGCAGCACCAGTCCGGCCTTCCGGCGCAACGCCGGACCCAAAGCCCTTGCGGTTACTCGATCTTGGCGCTCCTGGTTCATTCCGGGACGATAGCCGACCAGATCCGGCGAGCCCAAGCTGCCCGTCTTACCCGCGAGTAGCGGACCTCCGCACGACAGCCGAACCCTGCGCCGCGGCACACAATGTCGCGACCCCGTCTCTGTCCACTGTGTACAGATCGCAGCGGCAGGCGGCCCGCGAACGACCGGCCTGGACCACTGTTGCCTCGGCGCGCAGCAGAACTCCGTCGGCGGGCACGAGGTAGTCGATGGCGAAGCCGCTCGTCAGGATCTGCGGGCCGAGAACGGTCCCGGCGGCGAAGGTGAGCGCGTTGTCCGCCGCATAAGCGAGGACACCGCCGTGCAGATAGCCGTTCTGCTGCCGGAGGTCGTCGCGGACAGCCAGCTCCAGCACCGCGCGGCGGTCGCCGAACTCGGCGACCCTCGCGCCGAGCAGAACGCTGAACGGCTGCGCGGCCAGCGCCGCGCTCGCGAAGTCTTTGTTCACGGTCAATCCTCACTTCAGTAGTGAAGTACTTCAGTAGTGAAGTGAGGATGGCGGCGGGCCGGGAACCCTGTCAAGATCGCCGCATGGCCGCCGACGAACGCCTCTTCTTCCTGCTCCAGAGCGCCGCGCACCGGCTGCGCGTCGACGGCGACCGGCGCTGCCTCGCCGCGGCGGGCGTGACGACCGCGCAGCTCGGCGCGCTGCTCGCGGTGCACGACCAGCCCGGGCTCACCCAGCGAGCGCTGGCCGCCGAGCTGGGTCAGCGCGAGTCCGCGGTCACCCCGATGATCGGCAGGCTGACCGAAGCGGGGCTGATCTCGCGCCAGCCGCACCCGGAGCAGCACCGGGCGCTGGTGCTGAATCTGACCGAGGAGGGAAACTCCGCGATCGCCCGGCTGCGGCCGGTGATCGCCCAGTTCAACCGCGAGCTGCGGGCGTTGCTCGGCGACGCGTTCGGGCCGACCAGCCAAGCGCTGAAAGACCTCGCCAGGTGGCCGTGAAGGGAACAGCGACGGACTCTGAGTCCCTCGATGTTCCCTTCCCGGCTGCTCGCGGGAACACCCCGGCAGCCTCCCGGCAACGTGGGAGGCCCATCATGTCCAGGGTGGCGATCACGACAGCCCGCATGTGGTGGGCCTGGCAAACGATCCGATCGGCGGGCGCGGCCTACCTCGCGCCGCGCCCCGAAGCCTTGCGGCGGACGGCTCAGGAACCGTCCTGCTCGGCGAGGAACTGCTCGAACTGCGAGCCCAGCTCGTCCGCCGTCGGCATGTGCTCCTGCGATTCGGCGAGCAGGCTGTGCCCGGACGCCTCGGTGAACGTGTCGTACTGACGCTCAAGCGCCCGCACCACGTCGGAGACCTCCTCGGAGTCCGCCACCTGGCGGTCGATCTCCGCGTTGGCGACGTCGGCGGCGGTACGCAGCTCGCCGTCCGGCAGCCGCAGGCCGGTGGCCTCGCCGATCGCTTCGAGCACCAGCAGCGCGGCGGCCGGGTAGGCGGACTGGGCGAGGTAGTGCGGCACGTGCGCGGCGAAGCCCATCGCGTCGTGGCCCCATTCGCCGAACCGGTACTCCAGCATCGCGCTGACGCTGCCCGGCACCTGCATCCGATTGGGCAGCGGCTGATGCTCGCCGATCAGGCTTTCCCTGGTCGCGTGCGTGGTGACGCCCAGCGGACGGGTGTGCGGCGCGCCCATCGGAATGCCGTGGTACCCGACGGTCAGCCGCACGCCCCAGCGCTCCACCAGCCGGCGCACCGCGGCCGCGAACAGCTCCCATTCGCGATCCGGCTCCGGGCCGGTGAGCAGCAGGAACGGCACTCCGTCCTGGTCGTGCAGCAAGCGCACGACCAGCTCGGGAGCCTCGTAGTCCTCCCAGTGGTCCACCGCGTAGGTCATCGTCGGGCGGCGCGAGCGGTAGTCGATCAGCCGGTCCACGTCGAACCGGGCGATCACCCGGTTCTCGACCTCGCCGGTCAGGTGATCGGTGACCAGCCGGCCGGTCTGGCCCGCGTCCATGAAGCCGTCGAAGAAGTGCAGCAGCACGGCTCCGTCCAGGTCAGGGACGTCCGAGTCCACCTCGTACAGCTCCTCGGGATCGAGTCCCACCGGATCCTCCTGCTTCTCGCTTCCACCGGATCTACCGGAGGTCAACGCGCTCCGGCCGCGAATCCATCCCGCGGGCAGCGAAAATCGTAACGCCCCGCGTCCGGGCGCCGTCCCGGATCGGGGCATCGTGACACTTGTCGTGGGCATCCGTAGGCCTGATCGGGCACGCTGAGCAGGTGAAGACAGAAAACACCACCACTCTTGAGCTGCGGCTGCGCCCGCCCGAGCACCGGGTGAGCCGTCGGGCTGTCGGCCACTGGGCGGCGTCGGCGGGGGCCGGCTGGCTGCTGGTGGCCGGGGGGCAGGCAGTGGCGGTCGCGACAGCGGACAGCCCGCCGTCGTGGCTCTGGGTGACGCTCGTGATCTCCTGTGTACTCGCGCCCCTTCACGTGCTCGTCATGCCGCAGTGGCGCTATCGCGTGCACCGCTGGGAAGTCACCGGTGAAGCCGTCTATACCCAGTCCGGCTGGCTGAAGCAGGAATGGCGGATCGCGCCGATCTCGCGGATCCAGACCGTCGACGTCGAGCGCGGACCGCTGGAGCAGCTGTTCGGGCTCGCACGGCTCACCGCGACCACCGCGTCCGCCGCCGGTCCGTTGCGGATTTCCGGCCTCGACCACGCCACCGCGGTCGCGTTGGTCGACGAGCTGACGCACACCACCCAGGCCATTCGAGGGGACGCGACGTGAGCAGCGCCGCCCCTTCCCTGCCGGTCGCCGCCGAGGACGCCGAAGAGGTGCCGTGGCACCGGCTGGACCGTCGGATGCTGCTCATCCGCCCGGTGCTCGACCTGGTCAAATCACTGCCGGTGCTGATCGGCGCGCTGGTGCTCGGGCACGACGGCAACCCGTGGCAGTGGGTCGGCGTCGCGGTGACCGCGGTGACCGTCGGAGTCGGTGTTTCGCACGTCCTCACCTCGCGCTACCGCGTCACCGCGACGCAGGTCGAATGGCACACCGGACTGTTCCTGCGCAAGCAACGGGCGGTCCCCCGCGACCGGATCCGTACCGTGGACGTGCTTTCCGAGCCGAAACACCGGTTGTTCTCGTTGTCCGCGGTGCGCATCGGCACTGGGCGGCACGACCACCACAAAGGCCCGGGCAAGGACCAGCTGGTGCTGGACGCGGTCACCCGGGCGGAGGCGCAGCGGCTGCGCACCCTGTTGCTGCACCGGAAGCCAGCGGAAGCCGAGGCAGGCGCGCCGCCGGAGACGGTGGTCGCCGAGGTCGACAAGCGCTGGCTGCGGTACGCGCCGTTCACGCTGTCCGGCATCGCGGTCGTCGCGGCGATCCTGGGCACGGTCTATCACTTCGCGCATGAATTGCACTTCGATCCGACCCGGTTCGGGCCGTTGCGCGACCTCACCGCCCGCGCGCTCCGGGAACCGGCGTGGCTCACCGTGCTGTGGGCGGCGGCGGGGCTGCTGGTGATCGTGTCGGTGCTGTCGGTCGGCGGGTACGTGCTGTCGTTCTGGAACTTCCGGCTCACCCGCGAACCGGGCGGCACGCTGCACATCCGGCGCGGCCTCGTCACGACGCGGTCGGTGTCGATCGAGGAGGACCGGCTGCGCGGCGTAGAGGTCAAGGAGCCGTTGCCGCTGCGGATCGCCGGCGGGGCGAAGGTCGCCGCGGTGGCGGCCGGGCTGCGCGAGGGCAAAGGGTCCGACCGCGGCGGCAGCCTGCTGCTGCCGCCCGCGCCGGCTTCCCGGGCCAACGAGATCGCCGGCGAAGTGCTCGGCCTCGACTTCGCGAACGTCCCCCTCGTTCGGCATTCGCGCAAGGCGCTGAACCGGCGGATCAGCCGCGCGGTCCTCGGCGTGCTGGCGCTGTCGGCCGCGCTGTTCGGGCTGGCCAGGCTGGGCGTGCTGCCGGAATGGCCGTGGCAGGGGGCGCTGGTGCTGCTGCCGTTCGCGGTCGTCGTGGGTTTCG
This sequence comes from Amycolatopsis benzoatilytica AK 16/65, assembly GCF_000383915.1. Taxonomy (NCBI): domain Bacteria; kingdom Bacillati; phylum Actinomycetota; class Actinomycetes; order Pseudonocardiales; family Pseudonocardiaceae; genus Amycolatopsis; species Amycolatopsis benzoatilytica. The sequence goes on along the minus strand of NZ_KB912942.1, from coordinate 8,624,537 downwards.
ACCGGTACCGGACGCTCGGCCACGCGATCGCCGGCCAGTACCTGGTCACGCGTTCCGGGTCGCTGGCGCGGGCGACGGTCGCGGTGCGCCGGGACCGGCTGACCGGGATAGTCGTGCAGCGGTCGCTGTTCCAGCGCCGGGCCGGGCTGGTGACCGTCATCGCGCCGGTCGCCGCCGGACGCGGGCACTACCGCGTGCTGGACATCGAAGAGGGCGCCGGTCTCGCGCTCGCCGACACCGCCGTCCCCGGACTGCTGACCCCGTTCCTCGCGGCACCGGAAAAGCCGTGACCTGTGGTAATTTACCGACGCGTTCGTCTCTGAAACCGGTAATCGCTCCAAAGAGGTCCCAGGATGCCGGACTCCGGACCGCGTCGTACCGCAGGCGCCAACAGCTCGCGCAAGGTGCTGCAGCTGCTGCTGTCGTTCACTGAGCAGCGCTGGGAAGCCAGCGTGGCCGAGCTGGCCGAGGTGATCGGCAGCCCGATCGCCACCACGTACCGGTACGTGCAGCTGTTGAAGGAACTGCAGCTGCTTGAGGAGTCGCGGTCCGGGCGCTACCACGTCACCAGCCGCGTCATGCCGCTCGCGCGCGCCGCCCGGCTCGCGAACGACCTGGCGCGGCTCGCGCGGCCGACGATGGAGGAGGCCGCGCGCGAACTCGGCGAGACCATCTTGCTGTTCCAGCACTTTGGCGAGCTCGCGGTATGCACCGACCGGGTGGAATGCGACCGCGCGATGCGGTTCACGTTCCAGCCGGGGCATTCCATCCCGCTCGGCGTCAGCGCGGCCGGGAAGATGCTGCTCGCCCTGCTGCCGGACGGCGAACGCGAACAGCAGGCATCCCGGATCGCCAGCGAACGCGGCGCCGAACTGCGCGACTCCCTCAAACAGGCGCTGGCCAACCGGTACGCGCAGAGCTGGGGCGAGATCGACGACGGCGTCTGGGCGTGCTCGGTGCCGTTGGAAGCGGATCGGCTGCGGCCGACGGTACTGAGCCTCGTCGGACCGGCCACCCGGATCGGCGCCGCCGAACGCGAGCGGGCCATCACGTCGCTGCAGGCCTATGCGGAGCAGATCGGAAAAGCAATTTCCGAGTACTCGGTGTGACGGTAAAATCCGGCCGGTGATCCGCCTCGCCCGGCCCGCCGACCTCGTCTCGCTGCCCGACCTCGAGCGCGCCGCCGGAGCGCCGTTCCGGGACATCGGCATGCCCGAAATCGCCGACGACGGCGCGCCCGCCGTCGAAGAACTGAGTCCGTTCCAGGCCGACGGCCGCTGCTGGGTCTGGGACGTCGCGGGCACGGCGGCGGCGTACGCGATCGCTGAAGAAGTCGACGGTTTCGGCCATGTGGACCAAGTTTCGGTGCTGCCGGGCTACGCGCGCCGAGGGCTCGGCCGGGCGTTGCTCGACACGGTCGACGGGTGGGCGGCCGAGCGCGGACTGCCCGGGCTGACACTGACCACGTTCGTCGACGTGCCGTGGAACGCGCCGTACTACGCCCGGCTCGGTTTCCGGGTGGTGCCTGTCGAGGAACAAGGCCCGCAGCTGCGGCGGATCCGTGAGACGGAGATCGCGCGCGGGCTCGACCGGTGGCCGCGCGTGGCGATGGTCCGTTTTCGCTGAGGCCCCGGACACACTCCCGGACACGATCCGGCAACTACCGCACGCGCCGCGCGGAGGTCGCGCAAGATGATGCCTCGCGAAGCGAGGAGCCTCAACATGACCTGGTGGATCTGGGTGCTGGCGGCGGCTGTCCTGATGGCGGCCGGGTACGCGGTGGTGGCGTTGCCGCGACAACGGGAGCGGAAAGCGCAGCTGCGCACCGCGTGGGCCGCCGCGCACGCCGCGCTCGAACGCGCCTCGATCAGCCGGGACGCGGCTCCCGGCGAGCATCTGGAAGCCGAACAGCTGCTGGCCCGCGCCACGGCCCTCGCCGCTGAAGCCGGCGGGCCGCGCGCTGCCCAGACCGTACGCGAGCAGGCACGCCGCGCGGACAGGCTGTGGCAGGAGGCCGCTCGTGGCTGACCGCCGCTGGCCGCATTACGCACGCTGGGGTTTGCTCGCGGCCGCAGTGCTGACCCTGGTCATCTTCCTTACCCAGCAAGCACAGCAGAACACGCACGTCAGCTATGCCGAGTCACCTGCTTCGAGCAAATCAGTCCAGGACGGTACTGCCGGGACAAGCGGCGCGACAGTTCCGACGACGGACGAGATGAAGACGATGGTCCAGGCGTCGCCGGTGGTGCGGCTGACGGGTTCGATCGCCACCTGGGACGAGGCCGCGGTGCGAAAGGCCATCGGGAAGGCGGACATCCGGATCATCGTCGCGCCGCCGGGACTCACCAAGGATGCCAGCAGCCGGGTCAACGAGGTGTCCAACGCTTCGGTACGCGTCGTGGGCCTGCAAGTGTCCGCGTCCGGACGCACCGCGTCGCCCAGCGACGCGCCTGGCTGGCAGCACCAGTTCGGCACCGACGACGTGACGAACGAAATGCTCACGATGATCGCCCTGGTGCGGCATCAGCCGTCGCCGCCCGACGTCGCGCCCTTGCCGCGCCGCGACCCGACCGTCGCCGAACTGGCCACCGCCACCGCGAGCCTGCGCGCCACCGGCCGCTATCTCGCGCCCGGTGCGACCCTCGCCAATCCGCCCGAAACCACCAAAGCCTTCCCTGGCAAACCGTTGTACGTCGCGCTGCCGACGCAACCGGCCGGCCAGCCGCTGGTGCACTACGGACCCGCGCTGGCCAAGGAATTCCCCGGCCGGCCGATCGTCGCGATCTACGGCGGGTGGATCGAGTACGACGGCCCGTCCGCGGCGGAGTTCTCCGACGTCGCCACCGCCAGCTTCTACGGCCAGTTCGGCGATTTCCTGGCCCCGCGCAGCTATCCGCAAATCGGGCTGGTCGGCGCTTACCTGAACCAGGTCACCGACATCCGGTACGCGGGAATCTTCGACCACCCCCTGCCGTACGTGCCGTTCGACCCGCTGCACGTCACGCTGCCCGCCCTGCCGTGGATCTTCGCCGCGTGCGCGGTCGGGTTCCTCGTGTTCTCGATTCGCCCGGCGCTGCACCGGAACCACCCGTCCGGCGGCGCCGGGCTCCCGGCCCGGCTGGCCGCACTGACCTCGCTCGCCGTCGAAGTCTCCGGGTTGACAGACGGCCCCTCGGACGCGGCTCTCGCGCGCGGCATCACCGACCTCACGACCGCGCGCGAAGCGATCGACCAGGACCTCGAAGCCAAGTTCATCAGGGAAGCGCTCGACTCCGCGCAGTCCGAATTGGACAGTGTGGCGAAGCTGCTCGGCCGCGACGACTACCGCCCGGCCGCCTACCTGCCGGGGAGCCTCGCATGACCCGCGTCCGGCGATTCTTCAAGAGCGGGTTCGGGCTCGTCACCCTCGGTTGCCTCGTCCTCGCCGGCTGGGCGACCTGGTCGGCCGGCGTCTTCGACGGCCCGCTGGCGCGCCAGCTGCGCTCGTCGTCGGTGTATGCCGCGCCTGGCCAGCAGATCGACCAGGCCGCCGCCGAACGCGTCATCGGCAACCGGCGGCTCGTCATCGGGTTCCTGGCCCCGGGAACGAATCTCTCCGACGCCTGCCACACCCTGTCGAACGCCGCGCCGAACACGATCGCGATCCTGCTGAGCCCGAAGACCGACGACTTCGACCATTACACCTGCTCGACGTTTCCCGGCGCGTACGACAAGAACTTCGGCAAGTCGCTCGTTTCGGAGTCCCAAATCACCGACGGCATCTCGGGATTCTCGAAGCATCCGCTCAACGCGGTCAAAACGATCGTCGTCAACTACGACCAGCTCGTCCGCGCCAGTGCCATTCCGGACGGATCCCGCACCATCAACCCGTCGCTGCCGCGATACCTGATCGCGATCGCCGCTGTGGCCGCCGTGATCGCCGGCGCGGTGGGCCTCTACTTCGGCGCCCGCCGGGCCGCGGCGGCCACCGAGGCGCGCCGCATCCACCGCGTCGAGTCGGACGACGAACTGGACACCCTTTCGTCGTCGGCCGCGGTGCTGGCGCAGGAAATCATCGACCTGGACAGCCGGTACGCCCGCGCGGACCAGAACAGTTCGTCGGTGCGCAGGTACCGCCAGCTCGCGTCGGACTACGCGAACCTGTTGCCACAGTTGGGAAAGGACGACGATCGGTTGCGGGCACGGGTGGAGGAACTGCTGGTGCGGGCCAGGAAGCTGGCGAAGCTGTAGGCCGGTTCACGGACCCGGGCGAAGTTCGGCGCGCAGCAACGCGGCTTTCCGGACGATGCCGTCCGGCGGCGCGGTGGTGCCGCCGTCCGTCGTCACGTAGAGCACCCGACTGCCGTCGCGTCCCCAGGCGGCGCTCGACGGCCCGGCCAGGCGCTCGTCGAACGGATCCCCGGCGAGGTGGCGGACTTCGCTCCCGTGCCGCGGCACCAGCGGCACGCGGTCCAGCGTGTTCGCCCGATGCCGGGTCACGTAGGCGAAACCGGCCTCCTCGTCGACGCAGAAGTCGTCGGCGTTGTCGATCGCGGCGACGAACTCCGCCGCACCGGCCGGGTCCAGCGTGTCCGGATCGACCGGAACCCGCATGAATACCTGCTGCGCCGTCGACGTGTAGTACAGGTACCCGGTGCGCGCGGAATAGCGGACTCCGTTGACGCCGGGCTGCGGCGGCGGGGCGACCCCGCTGTCCGGGTCGTCCGCCATCGTGTCGTGCTCCAGCCAAACCCGCGCGGTCGCGGTGTCGAGGTCGACTCGCCAGATCAGCCCGGCGAAGCAGTCCGCGACAGCGAGCACCCCGGGGCCGAGCAGGCAGCTGCCGTTCAGGGCGCGAACCCGCTCGTCGGCGAAGGTGAACACGACCTCCGGCGACACCGGCTCCGCTGGCCGCCATCCGTTCAGGTCGAGCCGCACCAGCTGCGATTCGTGCGTGGTGTAGCCCTCGGTCAGGCTGAGCACGAACACGTCCGGCTCGACCTCGACGATCCCGGTGACCGGATGCCCGAACCGGTGCACGAGCACCGGGTCCGCCGGCTCCTCCGGCACCAGCCAGAGTTCCTTCTGCAGCAGTGCGGTGACCAGCACCGAGCCATCCGCGCGGACCGCGAGGTTTTCCAGGAAGTACCCCTCGGGGAAGGACGCGACCGGGGTCAGCACGACCTCGGGCACCGGGGCCATCGCCATCAGACTCCTCCGTTCTGCCGGAATAAAAGAGGACGGACATCCGCTTTTCTTCCACGCTAGACTCGGCCGGCCAGGACGTCAAGGAGGGAGCGGCATGCCGAAAGTCAGCGAGCAGCACAAGGAAGACCGGCGAGCGGAGATACTGGCGGCCGCGCGCCGATGCTTCGTCCGCAACGGCTTCCACCGCACGTCGATGCAGGACGTCTTCGCCGAAGCCGGACTGTCCGCGGGCGCGGTCTACCGGTACTTCCCCAAGAAGGAGGACTTGATCGTCGGCGTCGCCGCACAGAATCTCGACCGCGTCGCCGGGGTGCTGCGCAGCGTGCTGTCCGAGACGGAGAACGAGCGCCGAGTCGGCGCGGTCCTGGCGAAGCTGCTGGAAGCGGTGCTCGATCAGCATCGCGACAACCAGCTGGCCACGATCGCGGTGGTGGTGTGGTCGGAAGCGCTGCGCGATCGCGCGCTGGCCGAGCAACTGGAAGCGGCGGCCCGCACCATGACCGGCGACCTCGCCGCGCTCGTCCGCGACCGCCAGCAAGCCGGGTCCTGGACCGGAGCCCCCGCCGGCGACCTCGCCCAGGTGCTCCTGTCGATCCTGCCGGGCTTCCTGTTCAACCTGGCACTGCTCGGCCCGTCCGGAGTGGCCGGGTTCCCGGACGCGGTCCGGGCGTTGTGGCCGGAGTGAGCAAGACGCCCGAACCGCACCGGATACCGCGTCCCGCCCCGCAAGCGGGCACCGAACCCTTCCTTGTCCCGGTGCCGAGACCCCGGTGATTTCCCTTGCAGAGAAGCCATCTTCGCCGCACCCGAGCAACCCGGGCCACTCTGCCGCGCCGCCCGGGTCGCTCGGGAGGGGGACCTGCGTTGCCACCGGAATCGAACACGTGTTCTACTGGTTGAGCCGGCCCCGGAGGGGGAAGCTCCGCGGGCCGGCACTCCAGTTTCAGCCCATCCCGGGAGGCATCGTGGCGGTCAAGATCACCCACCTCGCCAGCGGCCAGCAGGTCCGCTTCGCCAACGCGGACGGCGCCCGCCGCTGCGCGGAAATCATGGGCGGCGGGGTGGACAAGTGGCGGTTCACAGTCGTCCCCGGGGACAGCGGCGCGCCGGGGATGCCGTCGGCGGTCGTCAACGTGCCAGTGTGGCGGATCGCGGCTCGGTGAAAAACGCTGCGGCGCAGCGACCCCGGTATGGCGGATCGCGGCTCGGTGGCGAACGCTGCCGCGCGGCACTCATGGCGGGGACGCGCCGCGCCTGCAGCCATGTGCCGAGTGGCCGCGACCCAGCGCTCGGCAACTCCGCGATGGACAGGGCAGGCGTCGGATCGCCGCCCGGTGCCGCTTCCGCGGACGCTGGGCGGCTCGCCTCCGTTGCAGTACAACGGACGATTCGAGTTTCCTCAACGCGATTCCGCCCCCGGACCGCTCGACGACCGCGATGTCCGTTGCCGCTCAACGATCCCGCAGAAGCCGCCAGGCCGGACAACCCGCCGAGGAATCGACTGGCCGCCGAGCCCCGCCGCTCCGGCACCTCAGCTCTCCGCACTTCCGTCCGCACAAGCGAAAACCCGGTGAACGCCCCGTGCCAGTCACCGGAACAGCACCGTCTTCCGTTTGTTGCCTCCTGGCCGCACCGTGTGCTGAACTGTTGATCACCCGCTGCTGAAAGTCCCGTCGACCGGGATCGCCGCTGTCAGCAGAAGACCCTGGGCGCTGCCGCGAGCGGCACCCGGACGGACAGAAGGAGCGGCTTCTCTTGTTTGCGCACCAGCGTGGAAAAATCCGGGTCACTGTCGCGTTGTCGGTCGTCGCGCTCGCCTTCGGGGCCGGTGCGGCCCACGCGGCGCCGAAGTCCACCGCGTGGCCTGGCGGGTCCAAGGTCGCCGTCGCGGACGGTTCCGGCGTTTTCGGCAAGAACCTCAGCGGCCTGTCCTTCGAATCTCCCCAGGTGCTCTGGGCGATCGACAACGGGCCGAGCAAGCTGTACCGGCTGGTGCCGGACGGCGCGAAGTGGCGTCCGGACACCGCGAACGGCTGGGGCAAGGGCAAGTCCCTGCACTACCCGGGCGGCAGCGGCGACCCGGACACCGAGGGCGTCGTCTCCACGCCGGACGGCGTTTTCGCCTCCACCGAGCGCGACAACGACAACGGCGACACCAGCAAGCCGGGCATCCTGCGCTTCGACACCTCCGGGTCCGGCAAGTCGATCAACGCGACCGCGGAGTGGGACCTCACCGCCGACCTGCCGAGCGTCGACCCGAACAAGGGCTTCGAAGCCATCGCCTGGGTCCCGGACTCCGCGCTGACCGCGCGCAAATTCCGAGATGAGCGCACCAAGGCCGTCTACGATCCGGCGAAATACCCGAACCACGGCACCGGCCTGTACTTCGCCGGGCTCGAAGCCAACGGCAAGATCTACGCCTATGCGCTCGACCAGTCCGGCAAGAAGTACACCCGGGTCGCCACGATCGACAGCGGCTTCTCGACGATCATGGACCTCGAGTACGAGGCCTCGACCGGGCACCTGTGGGCCGAGTGCGACAACAACTGCAAGGGCCACACCACCACGCTCGACATCAACGCGAACGGCACATTCGCGGTCAGCGCCGAGTACGACCGGCCGTCCGGGATGTCGAACTACAACAACGAGGGCTTCGCGATCTCGCCGAACTGCGTGAACGGGTCGAAGCAGGTCGTCTGGTCCGACGACGACAATGACGACAACCACGCGCTCCGCACCGGAACGCTCAACTGCAAGTAGCGAAACGGGAAACGGGGCGGTGCCGCGACGGCATCGCCCCGTTTTCGTCCTTTGTGGACAGGATCAGCCGGCGACCAGCCGGTCCAGCGCCCGCGGCACCGCCTCGGCCAGCAGGTCCAGTTCCGCCTCGTCGGCGACCAGCGGCGGCGACACCGCGAGACCCTTCGCGAGCGAGCGCACGATCACGCCCTCGTTCAGCAGGAGCCGGTGCAGCTTGCCGGGCGCGCCCGGGTCCGCGGCCAGCACCTCCGGCGCGAGTTCGACGGCGGCCAAGAACCCCAGCCCGGCCCGTACCTCCGCGACCGCGGAGTGCTCCGCCGCGCCGGACAGCGCGTCGGCCAGCGGCTTCTCCAGTGCCTTGCCGCGCGGGATCAGGTCGTCGCGTTCGTAGATGTCCAGCGTCGCGTTCGCGGCGGCGCACGCGACCGGGTGCCCGGCGTAGGTCGCGCCGTGCCGCAGGATCGGCGCGCCCGGCTTGCCGGTGAAGAACGGCTCCGCGACGTGCGGGGCGACCAGCAGCACGCCCAGTGGAATCGTCCCGCTCGTGACGCCCTTCGCGGTGGTCACCAGGTCCGGCTGCACCGGCCAGCGATCGATGCCGTACCAGGTGCCGAGCCGGCCCCAGGCGCAGATCACGCAGTCCGCGACGAACAACACCTCGTGCTTGCGGCAGATCGCCGCCACGGCTTCGATGTACCCGTCCGGCGGCAGCAGCACGCCGCCGGCACCGATGACCGGTTCGCAGAAGAACGCGGCCACCTTGTCCGCGCCGACGCGAAGGATCTCCGCCTCCAGCGCGGCCGCGTCGTCGTAAGGCACCTGCGAAAACCCGGTCGCCAGCGGGCCCCAGCCCTCCGCGTTCGCCGGAATGCCGGCCGCGGCGGTGCCGAAACCGTGCGTGCCGTGATAGCCCTGGGTCCGGCTGATCACGTGCGTCTTCTCCGGCCGTCCGGTGTGCACGAAGTACGAGCGCGCGATCTTGACCGCGGTGTCCACCACGTCGCCGCCGCCGGAACCGAGGAACACCTTCGACCCCGGCACCGGGGCGAGCTCGGACAGCCGCGACGCCAGTTTGAGCGCCGGCTCGTTCGCGACGCCGCCGAACAGGTTGTACGCGTCGAGCTTCTCCAGCTGCGCGGCGACGGCCTGGGTGATTTCCGGTCGGCCGTGGCCGAGGTTCGAGTACCAGAGCGACGCGGACGCGTCGAAGTAGCGCCGTCCGGCGTCATCCCAGACGTAGGACCCCTCTCCGCGGGTCACCACGAACCGGTTCCCGTCGACCGCGCCCATGTCCGCGAACGGGTGCCACAGCGGATTCGGCTGCTGGTCGGCCATTGTTCCTCCTCGGGGTCAGCTCATCCGGCCGGCTCCCGCGCGGAGGCCGGCCGCCGCCCCTTTTCTACCCGCCCCGCCGGGGATCTGCGAACCGCTCGACGCGCGCCGTCGCGGAGCCCGCAGCCCATCGCTCCGGGACGGGCCGCCGTTCAGACGTTTTCGACTGCGTTGGCCTCGGCAGGCGCGGCAGCGAGCGATCGACCGGGGCGATCCTTCACGAAGAAGCTGGTCACCAGTCCGATCACGGTCATCACCGCGAGATAGCCGCCAACCGCGTAGACCGTTCCGGTGCTGGTCTGCAGCGCTTCGGCGATGGTCGGCGCGAAGGCCCCGCCGAGCACGGCCCCGATCGCGTACGAGATGGCCGCACCGCTGTAGCGGACGGTCGTCGGATACATCTCCGCGTACAGCGCCGACTGGGGACCGTAGGTGAGCCCAAGCCCGGCCGAGAACAGCACCAGCGCGAGCACGAGCAGTCCGACGCTGCCGGTGTCTACCAGCGCGAAGAACGGGAACATCCAGACCAACTGAAGGACGAACCCGACCTGGTAGGTCCGCAACCGGCCGATCCGGTCCGCGAGCCAGCCGCCGACAAGCGTGCTGACCAGCCAGGCGACCGCGGAGACCATCACCGCGATCAGCACCGTCGACCGGTCCAGGTGCAGCGACTTCGTCGCGTACGACTGCACGTAGCCGCCGGTGGTCATGTAGCCGACCGCGTTGTTGGCGGCGAACAGCAGCGCGCCCGCGATCACCAGCTTCCAGTGATGCCGGAACAGGTGCACCAGCGGGATGCTCGAACGCGCCTTCGTCTCTCGGACTTCCTCGAACACCGGACTCTCCGCGACCCGCGAACGGATCAGCAGCCCGGCGACGATCAGCACCACGCTCAGCAGGAACGGGATCCGCCAGCCCCACGACAGGAATTGTTCCGGCGTCGTCAGCGCGGTGACCAGCGCGAGCACGCCGTTGGCGAGCAGCAGCCCGATCGGCACGCCGATCTGCGGGAACGCGCCGTACAGCCCGCGCCGTCCGGCGGGCGCGTGCTCGACCGCGAGCAGCGCCGCGCCGCCCCATTCGCCGCCCGCCGACAGCCCCTGCACGATGCGCAGCAGCACCAGGATGACCGGGGCCCAGACGCCGATCGAGGCGGTGTTCGGCACCAGGCCGATCAGCACCGTCGAGATTCCCATCAGCAGCAGGGTGAGGATCAGCATCGCGCGCCGGCCGAGCCGGTCGCCGAGGTGCCCGGCGATGATCGCGCCGATCGGGCGGAAGAAGAAGCTGATGCCGACCGTCGCGAACGACAGGATCAGCGCGTCCTTGCCGAGCACGGAGAAGTACTGCGTCGCGAAGACGAGTCCGGCGCAGATGGCGTAGACGAAGAAGTCGAACCACTCGATGGTCGTACCGACCATCGCGGCCAGCACGACCCTGCGGTGTTCTCTGCTGATGCCCCCGGTGCTCCCGGTCGATCGCGGCATTGCGACTCCCTTAGCTGCTCTGCGGTGTTCTCAGCGAACGCGGCAGATCGTATATAATCAGCAGGTAGTTCGACAAGACTCAATCCAGCACCGACTCCGGATTACGTGTCTGCACTGGTTGACACGAGCTGATGAAGTCGCCGTCAACGGACTGCCGCGGCCGCACTCAACCAGGCGGTCAACTGGGGAAATAGTATATGATTCAGCGCGGTACTCGGACCAGCTACCGTGACCCGCACACCCCGCTGCAGCGGGCGGCGAGGAGGGGGCCAGCGATGTCCACGACCCAGGGAACGGAAGCCGGGCTCAGCAAGTCCCAGCGCACCTACCAGGTGCTGAGATCCCGGATCACCACCGGCGCGTACCAGGCCGGGCACCGGCTGGTCCTCGGCTCGCTGGCCAAGGAGTTCGAGGTGAGCACCGTCCCGGTCCGCGAGGCGGTCCGGCTGCTGCAGGCCGAAGGCCTGGTGCACTTCGAACGGAACGTCGGCGCGACGGTCGCCGCGATCGACCCGGTCGGCTACGAGCACACCATGCAGATGCTCGCGATCGTGGAAAGCGCCGCCACCGCACTGGCCGCCCGGCACCTCACCGACGACGACCTGGCCGCCGCGACCGGCCTGAACGACCGGATGCGAGCCGGCCTGGACGCGCTGGATCCCGTCGAGTTCACCCGGCTCAACCAGGAGTTCCACGAGATCCTCTACTCGCGCTGTCCCAACCCCAGCCTCGTCGACGTCGTCAAGAAGGGCTGGGCCCAGCTCGCGACGATCCGCGACTCGACGTTCTCGTTCGTACCCGCCCGCGCGGCCGCCTCGGTCGCCGAGCACGACCAGCTGCTGGCCCTGATCCGAGGCAGGTCCGGACCAGAGTGGATCGAACACTGCGCCAGGTCACACCGAACGGCGACCCTGAACGCCTTCCTCGGCTGGGACGCCGACGCGCACCACAGCTGACTCCGCCTGACCGACGGGCCTGGTACGCAACTGCGGAGGTCCTTGAAGGGCTCCTCGAGGGAATCTGATTCCCTCGAGGAGCCCTTCACCGACCTCTGCAGTGGCCGGTCGAACTCCGAGCTCGCACGCGGCGCGTTCGTGACCCGGCAGTCGATGAACGTGCTGCTCCAAGCCCTGGAGCGAGACGGCTATGTGACCAGGCCCGCGGAAGCGCCGGCCGGAAAGGCTCTCCCCGCCCGGCTCACGCCGCGCCGCGTCAACGCTTCCGGTACCACCGCGGCGAAGTGTTCAACGGCGGCCGCAGCTTCGCCCGCACCACCAGCACGTTCGGCTCATCCGACTCGACCGACTCGCTCAGCAACCGCCGGAACGCCCGGCCGAACCCGGAAACCCGGTCCGCGTGAATCCCGAACGCCCGGGCCAGCCCGACGAAATCCGGGCTGTCCCAGTCGACCCCTCGCCGCGGCAGCCCTTCCTGGTCCTGGTCGTACCGCAACATCCCGTATCCGCCGTCGTCCACCACGACCACGGTGACCGGCAGCTGTTCCTCCGCCAGCGTAGCCAGATCCCCGATGCCGTAAAGAAAACCACCGTCTCCGGTGACGCACAGGACCCGCCCGCCGCCAGCCGCCTCCACCGCGGCACCGGCCCCGAGCGAGGCCGGGAACCCGTACCCGAGCGTCCCCCACCCCATCGGATAGGCCAGCCGCCGGGGTGCCCGGACCCGATGGAACCCGCCGATCCAGTACCCGGCCACGCACATGTCCGTGACGATCGTCGCGTCCGCAGGCAGCACTTCCTCCAAAGTGGACAGAAAGTCGGCGGCCTGCGGTTCCTCGTTCCGGATCCGCTGGCGCACCCGCCGCCCGATGCCGGCCAGCCGCGCGGTCAGCTCGGCCAGCCCGGGCCGCGGTTCCAGGTGCAGCGATTCGACGACCCGGCGGGCATCGCCGACCAGGGTGACGTCCGGCCGGTAGTTCTTCGCCGCGTCGTCCGCGTCGACATTGACCGCGATCAGCTTCGGCGGTGCGGGCATCAGCCAGTTCTGCGTCATCAGCCCGTCGAAGTCGGTGCCGATCGCGAGCACCACGTCGGCCTCGTCCCACAGCTGGCCGACCTCCGGCGCGTGCACCGGATTCGGGGCCAGGCAAGGATGATCCGGGGGCAGCAGGCCGCGCGCGCCGAACGTGGTGATCACCGGCGCGGCGATCCGTTCGGCGAGTTTCCCGACGGCTTCGCCGGCGTCCGAGCGCAACGCGCCGCCGCCTGCCCAGATCAGCGGGTTGCGGGCGGATTCCAGCAGCTTGGCCGCGCGGGGCAGGTCAGGCAGGTCGAGCACCCGCTCCGACAGCGGCGCGGGCGGTTCGCGCGGCGGCGTGGTCTCGCGCAGGAAATCGGTCGGAATGCCCAGATAGACCGGGCCGCTCTGGGGCATCAGCGCCAGCCGGGCGGCACGATGCAGGGTGATGCCGATCTGGTCCGCGCGATGCACCGTGAACCCGGCCTTGGTCACTGGCGCGAACATCGCCTGCTGGTCGGAGGTCTCGTGCAGCACACCGCGGACTACCCCCGGGCGGCGCAGTGTGGACGGGATGTCGGTGGCGATCACCAGCACCGGCGCCGCCGACGCCGTCGCCTCGCCGACCGCGCCGAGCGTGTTCGCCGCGCCCGGGCCGGTGGTCACCAGCGCGACGCCGAGTTTCCCCGTCCGGCGCGCATAACCGTCGGCCGCGTACCCCGCGGTCTGTTCGTGCCGGACGTTGACGAGGCGAATCCCGGTGTCCGCCAACGCCTCCCACAGCGGCAGGTTGTGCACCCCCGGCAGGCCGAACACCACTTCGGTCCCGAGAGCCGTGAGCGCGTCCCCCAGCTGCTGAGCTCCAGTCCGTCCTGCCACGCCAGCGATGGTATCCGCCTTCTGTAAGCAGCCGCAGACACGTCACCGGACACGGATTGTCAACGCCCGTCCGGGCGGTTCAGCCGTACATACGCTGGGCGTATTCCGGACCGTAGTAGCGCTCCAGCTCGGCGAGCTCGTCGTCCGGCCGTTCCAGCGCCTTCGCGATCCGCGCGCGCGAGGCGACCGCGTCCGGGGCCCAGGTGGTGTCGTCCCAGAGCTTCGACCGGAGAAACGCCTTGGCACAGTGGTGGAAAACCTCTTCGATGTCCACTACGAGAGCCAGCTCCGGCCGGTGCCCGCGCACGATCAGCTCATCGAAGAACGGGGCGTCCCGGACGATCCGGGCACGGCCGTTGATCCGCAGCGTGTCGGCGCGCCCGGGAATCAGGTAGATCAGGCCGACGTGCGGGTTGGAAAGAATGTTGTGGAATCCGTCGGCGCGCCGATTGCCCGGCCGTTCCGGGATGACGATCCGGCGGTCGTCGAGCACGTGCGTGAACCCGGCCGGATCGCCCTTCGGGGAGACGTCGCAGGTGCCGTCGGCCGCCGACGTCGCGATCAGCACCATCGGGGACGCGGCGAGCCAGTCGCGGTCCAGCGGGTGCAGCGCCGGCCGGCTCTTGTCGGCCACCCGCTTGAGCGGTGGCGGCAGCAGTTCGCGCAACTGCTCCGGAGTGGTCACCTCGACGAATCGGTCGCTCATGATCCCAGCGTAGAGACCGGAGCCTCCTGGTTTTCCTGCGTACACTCCGGGGGGCCGCGGACAACGAGGCCCGCGAGGCGCGGAAAGGGGTGGCCGAATGCCGTTGATGCCAGTGACCGACTCGATGTTCCTGATGGTCGAGACCCGCGAGCACCCGATGCACGTCGGCGGGCTCCAGCTGTTCCGCAAACCCGACGGCGCGGGCGAGGACTACCTGCGCGACCTGCGCCGCAGCCTGCTCGATTCGGACAACATGCGCAGCGTCTTCCGGCTGCGCCCGAGCCGCCCGGTGAACACCGTCGGCCACCTGCGCTGGTCCAAGGACCAGGATCTCGAACTCGACTACCACTTCCGGCATTCGGCGCTGCCGCAGCCGGGCCGGATCCGGGAACTGCTCGAACTGACGTCGCGCTGGCACAGCACGCTGCTCGACCGGCACCGCCCGCTGTGGGAAACCCATTTGATCGAGGGACTGCGCGACGGCCGGTTCGCGGTGTACTCGAAGATCCACCACGCGCTGATGGACGGTGTTTCCGCGTTGCGCCATCTGCAAGGCACCCTGTCCGAGGACCCGGCCGACCTGGAATGCCCGCCGCCGTGGGGCTCGCGCGGCAAGTCCGGCGCGAGCCGGAACGACCGCGCGCCGGTGTCCCCGCTCAACCTGGTCGGCAAGACGTTCGAACAGGTCGCGGGTATCGCCCCGGCGGCGGCGAAGGTCGCCCGCGAGGCGTTCCGCGAGCACCGGCTGACGCTGCCGATGCAAGCCCCGCGGACGATGTTGAATGTCCCGATCGGCGGAGCACGCCGGTTCGCCGCGCAGTCCTGGCCCCTCGACCGGGTGCGCGCGGTCGCCACCGCCGCGAGCGTGACCCGCAACGACGTGGTGCTCGCGATGTGCGCCGGCGCGCTGCGCGACTACCTGATCGAGCAAAGCGCGCTGCCGGACGCGCCCCTGGTCGCGATGGTCCCGGTGTCCCTGCGCCGCCGCGACGCCGGCGACGCGACCGGCAACAACATCGGTGCTCTGCTGTGCAACCTCGCCACTGACTTGACGGACCCGGCGGCGCGGCTGGCCGCGATCTCCGAGTCGATGTCGAACGGCAAGAAATTGTTCTCACAGCTGTCGCCGCTGCAGACGCTGCTGCTGTCGGGCATCAACGTGGCCCAGTTGGGCGCGTCGCCGATCCCCGGTGTGGTGGGCAATACGCGGCCGCCGTTCAACCTGGTCATCTCGAACGTTCCCGGACCGCGCAAGCAGATGTACTGGAACGGCGCGGCGCTCGACGGTATTTACCCGGCGTCGGTGCTGCTGGACGGGCAAGCGCTGAACATCACCCTGACCAGCAACGGGGACAACCTGGACTTCGGCGTCACCGGATGTCGGCGGAGTGTGCCGCACCTGCAGCGGATTCTGACGCACCTGGACACGGCGCTCGCTGAGCTGGAGGGGGCCACCGGCGCTCGGTAGAGCAGAGCCGGCCGGCCGGAGCGTTCCGGCCTTCGGGCGTGGTTTGCCAGGCTGCCCGGCCGGGCTGAACACCCCGATATCCAGTTGACGGCCACGGGAAACTCGCGACGTGAGCCTCCGGGAGCCGTTGCGGCATCGCAGTTTTCGCGCGCTTGCCGTCGGCAGCAGCTCTTCGGCGACGTCCTCGCCGAGCGTCTTCTGGGACGTTCACTGCAGGAGCACGTCCCGGCAGACCGGCTCGCCCGCGGGTACTCCCACGACATGCTCGGGTCGCTCGCCGCGGTGGCGGTCGGGCAGATCGCGGCAGGCCCCCTCGTGCAGCACCTCGGGCGCGAGACAGTACTGCTCTCCTGCGGGGTGCTCATCCTCGTTTCGACCGGGCTCGCGCTGTGCTGCCGCGAGATCCGTCAGCTCACGAACCAGCCGACGGCCGCACTGACAGGAAGTTGACCGCGCTGGCGGCGAACACCAGTTCTCCGTCGCCGTTGAACATCTCCATCCGGGTGCGCACCAGTCCGCGGTCCGGCTTCGACTTCGACAGCCGCGCCTCGGTGACGGTCGCCCGCACCCGCAGCCGATCCCCCGGCCGGACCGGGCGCGGCCAGCGCAGCTCGTCCACGCCGGGGCTGCCGAGGCTCGCGACCGCGGAAAGATAGTGGTCGGCGAACATCCGCATCATCAGGCTCGACGTGTGCCATCCGCTCGCGATCAGCCCGCCGAACGGACCGTCTTTCGCCGCTGCCGGGTCGACGTGGAAGCTCTGCGGGTCGTACTTCGTCGCGAACTCGATGATCTCGGCTTCGGTGACCGTGGTGTCGCCGAACTCGTACACCGACCCTTCCGGGTAGTCCTCGAACCAGCGGTCGTCGATGGGCGCGGTGAACTCGGTCATGCCCGACAGCCTGCCACCACCGGGGTTAGGGCGCGGACCAGGGCCGGACCTCCTCCAGCAGCTTCGCGACCGCCAGCACCAGATCGTCCGAATGCCGCGGCCCGACGATCTGCAGGCCGACCGGGAGGCCGGACTCGGTGCGCCCGGCCGGGACGCTGATGGCCGGCTGCTGCGTCATGTTGAACGGGTAGGTGAACGGCGTCCAGTCCGGCCATTCGCGCATCCCGCTGCCCGGCGGAACGTCGTGGCCAGCCTCGAACGGCGGGATCGGGACGGTCGGCGTGAGCAGCACGTCGTAGCGGGTGTGGAACTCGCCCATCCGGATGCCGAGCGCGGCGCGTTCGGCGGTCGCGTCGAGGTAGTCGCCCGCGGAGTAGGTGTGGCCTTTTTCCCATACGCGGCGCAGGCCAGCGTCGACGCGGGTCTCGCTGCCCGGCGGAAACGCGTCGAGCGACTTCGCCGCGCCGGTGGACCACAGCACGTCGAAGGCTTCGCGCGGATCCGCGAAGCCGGGGTCGGCTTGCTCTACCTGCAGTCCGGCATCCGCGAGCGACTGCACCGCGGACGCGACGATCGCCGCGACCTCCGGGTCAACGTCGACGTAACCGAGCGTCGGCGAGTACGCGGCGATCAGCCCGCGCACGTCCCGCCGCACTGCCTCGCGGTAGACGCTGACCGGCGGTGCGAGAGCGGACGGATCGCGGGGGTCGGGGGCGGCCAGGACGTCGAGCAGCAGCGCGGTGTCGTCGACACTGCGGGCCATCGGCCCGGCGTGCGAGAGCGGGCCGAACGGACTCGCCGGGAACAGCGGGATCCGTCCATGGGTCGGCTTCATGCCGACAATTCCGCAGAACGACGCGGGAATCCGCACCGAGCCGCCGCCGTCGGTGCCCACCGACAGCTCGCCCATCGCCGCCGCGACCGCGGCCGCGCTGCCGCCGCTGGACCCGCCAGCCGTCATCCGCGGGTTCACCGGGTTGCGAGTGATGCCGGTGAGCGCGCTGTCCGTGACGCCTTTCCAGGCGATCTCCGGCGTGGTCGTCTTGCCGAGCACGACCAGGCCCGCCTCGCGCATCCGCGCCATCACCGGGCTGTCGACGTCCCACGGCTGGTCGACCGGGATGCTCGTGGAACCGCGCAGCGTCGGCCAGCCCTGGGTCAGGAAGATGTCCTTGATGGACGAGGGAACGCCGTCGAGCCAGCCGATCGGGTTGCCGTCGCGCCAGCGGCTCTCCGCCGCTTTCGCCTGCTCCAGCGCGCGATCAGCGTCGACCAGGCAGTAGGCGTTGATCTCGCCGTCGCGTTCCTCGATGTTCGCCAGCGCGCTCCGCGTCGCTTCGACCGGCGAGATTTCCCCGGTCGAGTAAGCGGCGACGAGCTCGCTGGCAGTCAGTTCCCGGTCACTCATCCAGCGCCTCCGCGCGATTCGGACGGCACGTAACCGAGCCGTTTGTCCACGACGTTCCACAGCGGTTCACCGGCCACCCAGCGCCGGAAATTCGCCGCGAACACCTCGACCAGGGTCGCCCGCCAGCCGACGAAATCACCGGACATGTGCGGCGACAGCAGGACGCCCGACATCGTCCACAGTGGAGACTCCGCGGGCAGCGGCTCGGTCTCGAACACGTCAAGCGCGGCCCCGGCGATCTCGCCGGACTCGAGCGCGGCCACGAGATCGGAGGTGACCACCAGTTCGCCGCGCCCCACGTTGACGAACCGAGCGGTCGGCTTCATCGCGGCGAACGCGGCCGAGTCGAACATCCCTTTGGTCTGCTCGGTGAGCGGTGCCACCGCGATGACGTAGTCGTAGCCGGGCAGGTGCCGGGTCAGCTCGGCCGAGGTGTGCACCACGCCGAAATCCGGATCGCCCACGCGCGCCCGCCGCCCGGCCCCGGAGACGCGCATCCCGGTCGCGCGCAGCATGCGCGCGATGGCTCGCCCGATCGGCCCGGTGCCCACGACGAGCACTTCCCGGCCGGCGATCCGTTCGGTCTCGCGGTGCTGCCACGTGCCGGCGCGCTGCAGGTCGAGCGACCGCGCGAAGTCCTTGGCGAACGCGAGCACGACGCCCAGCACGTACTCCGCGATGGCGTCGTCGAAGACTCCGCGCGAGTTCGTGAGCGCGACGTCGCTCTCGACCAGCCCCGGAAAGAGCACCGGGTCGACGCCGGCGCTAGCGATGTGCAACCACTGCAGCCGATCCGCCGCGGACCACGCCGCCGGGACGGCAGTGGACAGGAAGTCGTAGACGAAAAGCGCGTCGGCCCCGGCCAGTGCTCCCGCCAGCCCGCGCGCGTCCGTGTAACGAACTGCCGCCGTTTTTTCGATAGCGGCCATGTCAGGTGGGGGTTGATCCCCGCAGAGCACAGCCAGCACGGGGTTTTCCGGGGCGATCACGATTGACACGGTAAAAGTGGCTCGTATGATTGTCAACAATCCGAGGAAGACCCCCGGAGCACCGGACGTGTCATCTGCACAGGCGTATTCCGGAGGCTGAGCCTTGGATCTGGACTTTCTCGCGTTCGACGGGCCGCTGGCCCAGCGCGGCATCGGTGTGATCGCGCCGTTCGACCTCGCGCTGGAGCGCGAACTGTGGCGCTGGGTGCCCATGGAGGTGTCCCTGCACCTGGCCCGCACCCCCTACGAACCGGTTCCGGTCAGCATGGAGATGGCCCAATTGGTGAGCGACAGCCGGCACCTCGCCGCGGCCACCCGCGACGTGCTGCACGTGGAACCGGAGGTGGTCGCCTACCTGTGCACGTCCGGCAGCTTCGTCAACGGCATCGACTACGAACGCTCGCTCACCAAAGCCATCTGCGACGCGGGCGCACCGGACGCGGTCACCACCTCCGGTGCCCTCGCCGAGGTGCTGCACCAGCTCGACCTGCACCGGGTCTCGGTGCTCACCCCTTACGACGCCGACCTCACCGGCAAGCTCCACGACTTCCTCGCCGAACTCGACGTGGCCACCGTGTCCAGCGACCACCTCGGCCTGGGCGGCGGCATCTGGAAGGTCAGCTACCGCACCATCGCCGAGCGGATCCTGGCCGCGGACCACCGCGACGCCGAAGCGATCTTCGTCAGCTGCACCAACCTCCCCACGTTCGACCTGATCGAGCCGCTGGAGAAGGCACTGGGCAAACCGGTGCTGACCGCGAACCAGCTGACCATGTGGGCCTGCCTGCGCCGGATGCGGCTGCCGGTGGTCGGCCCTGGCCAGTGGCTGCGGGAGGTGTCGTGAGCGGTCCCGCTAGCATTGTCGACAATCTGCGCATCTCGGAGGTTTCGTGACCACGATCGGCTTCATCTACCCCGACCACGCGGCCGAGGACGACTATCCGCTCGCGGAACAGCTTCTCGGCGGCGCGGACGCGCCCGAGGGCGGCATCCGGCTTCCGGTGGCGCACATCTACGGCACCGACCTGCACGCCGTGCCGGAGCTGCTCGACCTCGGCAGCGAGGCCCGGCTCGCCGAAGGCGCCGGTCTGCTCGCGAAGCACCAGCCGGACGCCGTGGTGTGGGCGTGCACGTCCGGCAGCTTCGTGTACGGCTGGGACGGCGCGCGGAACCAGGCTGACCGGCTCGCCGAGGCGGCCGAGGTACCCGCTTCCAGCACCTCGTTCGCCTTCGTGCACGCGGCGAAAGCCCTCGGCGTGCAGCGGGTCGCGGTGGCCGCGAGCTATCCCGACGACGTGGCGCGGCTGTTCGTGGACTTCCTCGCCGCCGGCGGCGTGGAGGTGCTCTCGATGTCGAGCGCCGACATCGACACCGCCGCCGAAGTGGGCAAGCTCGCCCCCGAGGCCGTGGTGGACCTCGCGGTGAGCCACGACCACCCGGACGCCGACGCGGTGCTGGTGCCCGACACCGCGATGCGCACGTTGGGCGAGATCACCGCCATCGAGGAGAAGCTCGGCAAGCCGGTGCTGACCGCGAACCAGGTGACGGTGTGGGAGGGCCTGCGGCTGACCGGCGCGACCCGGCTGGTGCGTTCGCTGGGCGCGTTGTTCCGGACGAGGGGCTGAACCGTGGTCGCGTTGCCCGACATCGAACCGGTGAGCCGCGAGTCGACCGCCGCCGTGATCGCCCGCCAGCTTCGCGAGGCGATCATGACCGGTGCGTTGCCACCCGGGACACAGCTCGGCGAGACCGACCTGGCGGCTCGCTTCCAGGTCTCGCGCGGCCCGCTGCGCGAGGCGATGCAGCACCTCGTCTCGGAGGGTCTGCTGCGCAGCGAACGGCACCGCGGCCTGTTCGTGATCGACCTCGAACCGGCGGACGTCTTCGACATCTACCTCGCCCGCTCCGCGGTGGAACGAACCGCGCTGCAGTGCGCCTTCCGCGGCGATCGCGAAGCGGTGGCCACGATGCTGGAGCAGAACGTGGCCGACATGGCGGCGGCCGCGGACGACCCGGCCGCGCTGTCCGAAGCGGACCTCCGGTTCCACGAGGCGCTGATCAACGCCTCCGGCAGCAAACGGCTGGCGCGGATGGCCCGCACGCTGCTGATCGAGACCCGGATGTGCCTGACGCTGCTGCAAAACACCTATCAGGGCGTCGAGGATCGACTGGAGGAACACACCCGCATCATCGAAGCGCTGCGGGCAGGCGACGAGGACACCGCGCTGCGTCTGCTTGAGGCGCACATGGAAGACGCGATCAGCCGGCTGCTTCCGGGCCGGAGCTTGACGGACCGGCCTGTTCCGGCCGAGGGTTGACGCTCCCCCGCGCGGGGAGCGCCACCGGCGCAGCACGGACCGCGGGGGCCCTTCGCCACACCGGCCGGTCAACCGGTCGACGGCTCGCCGGCGGCGATCCAGTACCTCCGTACCGCGCCGTGACCGGTGTGCCGGATCTCCTCCAGCACCCCGCCGGCGCGTTCGATTGTCTTGGCGGAAGCCAGGTTCTCCGCCTGGCACACCAGCAGCGCTCGTGACAGGCCCAGCCGCCGGGCTTCGGGCAGGATCCGGGTTACCGCCCAGGACGCCAGCCCTCGGCCGCGCGCGGAGGGACGGATGCCGAAGCCGACCTGGCCGGCCCACCGCACGTAGTCGGCCGGTCCAGCGCGCACGGCGATTCCGCCGAGCACCTGGCCGTGCTCGACCAGCCAGCGGTACACCACCCGGTCCTTCGCCAATGCGGTTACCCACTCGGCGAAGCCGGCTGGCGATTCGACCGAGTCCGCGGCCGACAAGCCGAACCCGTCTTCGTGCCGGCCCGGACCCCACTCCCGGTGGGCGGTCAACCAGGCGAGACGCAACCGGACGGTGGGCGCCAGCAGTTCGGGCATACCTCGATCCTACCCGTGCCGTTCGGACAATCTCGTTGCGCCGCAACGGAAAGAACACCGTTGGCTCAGTCATGGCGCACTCCCAGCACCGGCTGCCCGCCCTGGCCGCAGTTGTACTCCGGCGACCACGGGAACCAGCCGAAGCCGTCCGCGTGCACGACCTGCACTGCCTGAATTTCCTGGCCGTAGCAGGAAACTGCGAGATGCAAGTGCGCCGCGGGCACGCTCAACGGCACCGCCTCCAGCTGCGGCAGACCGGGCAGCGACCATCGCTTGCCGGGCTCCGGCGGTCCGCTCAGCAGCGTCTGATCAGCCACCGCGTTGAGTACGCGCGCCGCGAGGTGCGGTGCGACGCCGGTGACCACCAGTTCCGGCAGGCCCTGCGCGGTCAGGCCCGCGGTGTACGCCCAGGGCGGCCGGGTCTCTGTTCCCAGCACGCCCTGGACGCACCAGCCGTACTCCCTGATCCGGTTCAGCGCCTCGGTCAGGTACCGCTTCCCGGCTCTTTCCGGTTCCTCGCACATCTGGCACATCGGTGCCTCCTCCCTCCTCGACCCGTCGGCGGGTCGGGAAGAGTGAAGCGCGGGGCACCGACGAAAAATCAGCGAAGCGTTTCCGCCACCGCGGTGCCGAGCCGAGTTGTGCTAGCGGTTCCGCCGAGGTCCGGCGTCAGCGTTTGACCGGCTGCCAACACCTCGTCGACCGCTGTCCGGACCGCCTGCGCCGCAACGGTTTCACCGAGGTGGTCGAGCAACATCGCACCGGCCAGGATCTGCGCCACCGGGTTCGCGATGCCCTGTCCGGCGATGTCTGGAGCACTGCCGTGGACCGCCTCGAACATCGACGGAAGCTCACCTGATGGGTTGATATTTCCCGACGGTGCCATGCCCAGTCCGCCGGTGATCGCGGCGGCCAGGTCGCTCAGAATGTCGCCGAACAGGTTCGACGCGACGACCACGTCGAGCCGGTCCGGCGCCTGCACCATCCGGGCCGCCAGCGCGTCCACATGGCACTGTTCCGCGCGCACCTCGGGGTACTCCGCGGCGACCTCGGCGAAGATCGCGTCCCAGAACGGCATCGAGTGGATCAGGCCGTTCGACTTGGTCGCCGACGTGACGTGCCGCGAACGCGTGCGCGCGAGGTCGAACGCGTACCGGATGATCCGTTCCACCCCGACCCGGGTGAACACCGACTCCTGCAGCACGAACTCGTCCGGGCGGCCGGCGTTGTGCCGTCCGCCGATCTCCGAGTACTCGCCCTCGGAGTTCTCCCGGACGATCACCATCTCCAGCTCGTCGGCTTTCCGTCCGGCGAGCACCGACGAAGTCCCCGGCAGGAGCCGGACCGGCCGCAGGTTCACGTACTGCTGGAACGCTCGGCGCAGCGGAATCAGCAGGCCCCACAGCGAAACATGGTCCGCCACGCCGGGGAAGCCGACCGCGCCGAGCAGGACGGCGTCGAAACCGGACAGCTGCTCGACGCCGTCGTCCGGCATCATCGCGCCGGTCTTCGCGTACCGCTCGCAGCTCCAGTCGAATTCGGTCCACTCCAAGGAGAATCCGTACTTCGTCGCGGCCGCGTCGAGCACCCGGCGCGCCTCGATCGTGACATCGACCCCGATCCCGTCGCCCGGGATGCTCGCGATCCGGTGTGTCACAGGTTCACCGCGATGTACTTGGTCTCCAGGAACTCGTCGATGCCGACGGTGCCGCCTTCGCGGCCGAGACCGGACTGCTTGACCCCGCCGAACGGCGCCGCCGGGTTGGAAACGATGCCCTGGTTCAGGCCGACCATCCCGGCCTCCAAGCGTTCCGATACCCGCAGCGCGCGCTTCAGGTCGCTGGTGAACAGGTACGAGACCAGGCCGAACTCGGTGTCGTTGGCCTTCTCGATCGCCTCGTCCTCGGTGTCGAACGGGGTGATCGGCGCGACCGGGCCGAAGATCTCTTCCCGGGACAACCGGGCGGCGAGCGGTACGTCGGTGAGCACCGTCGCCGGATAGAAGTGCCCCGGACCGTCCACGCGCGACCCGCCGGTGAGCACTCGCGCGCCCTTGTCAGTGGCGTCCTTGACCAGCTCCGTCACCTTCGCCACGGCAGCCTCGTCGATGAGCGGGCCGACCACGACGCCGTCGTCGGTGCCCCGGCCCATCGGCAGTGCCTGCATCCGTTCGGTGAGCCGGCGGGAGAACTCTTCGGCCACGCCGCGCTGCACGTAGAACCGGTTCGCCGCCGTGCACGCCTCGCCGATGTTGCGCATCTTGGCCTGCATCGCACCCTCGACGGCCGCGTCCAGATCCGCGTCCTCGAAGACCAGGAACGGCGCGTTTCCGCCCAGTTCCATCGACGTGCGCAGCACCTTCTCCGCGCACTGCTCCAGCAGCTTCCGGCCGACCGCGGTCGAGCCGGTGAACGACAGCTTGCGCGCACGGCCGTCGCGGATCAGCGGCTCCATCACGCCGCCCGCGTCCTTGGTTGTGACTACGTTCAGCACGCCTTCCGGCAGCCCGGCGTCGGCGAGGATCTGGGTGAGCGCCAGCATCGACAGCGGCGTCTGCGCGGCGGGCTTGATCACCATCGTGCATCCCGCGGCGACCGCCGGGCCGATCTTGCGCGTGCCCATCGCCATCGGGAAGTTCCACGGCGTGATGAGCAGCGTCGGGCCGACCGGCTGACGGGTGATCAGGAACCGGCCCGTGCCGTTCGGGGCCACCGCGTAGCCGCCGTCGATGCGCACCGCTTCCTCGGCGAACCAGCGGAAGAACTCGGCGGCATAAGTGATCTCCCCGGCGGCCTCGGCCAGCGGCTTGCCCATCTCCAGCGTCATCAGCAGCGCCAGCTCGTCGCGCCGCTCGATGAGCTGGTCGTAGGCCCGGCGCAGGATTTCCCCGCGCTCCCGGGGCGCGACGGCGGCCCAGCTCGACTGCGCCGCAGCGGCCGCGTCGAGTGCGGCGAGCCCGTCTTCCGGCCCGGCGTCGGCGACCTGGCACAGCACCTCGCCGGTGGACGGGTCCTGCACGTCGAAGGTCTTCCCGCCGCGGGCGGGGACCCACTTGCCGCCGATGAAGAGTTCCTTGCCGACCGCGTCCACTACGCCGTTCTCGGTGATCCCGCTCATCCAGCTCGCTCCTGTTCCTGTTGTCCCGGACTCATGCTATGGATATTGTCAACAATCGACAACCGTCGGACCCGCATCACGGGAGGACACCGCATGGCCCAGCTGTCCCCGCTGCTCAAGCAGGCAACGCCTGTCGTCGTCGACCACGGTGAAGGGGTTTACCTCTACGACGTGGACGGGAAACGTCACCTGGATTTCACCGCCGGGATCGGGGTGACCAGCACCGGGCACTGCCACCCGCGCGTGGTCGAAGCCGCGCGCGAGCAGATCGGCAAGCTCGTACACGGCCAGTACACGACGGTCATGCACAAGCCGCTGCTCGACCTCACCCGGCGGCTCGGCGACGTGCTGCCGTCCGGGCTCGATTCGCTCTTCTACGCCAACTCCGGCAGCGAAGCGGTGGAGGCCGCGCTGCGGCTGGCCCGCCAGGCGACGAAGCGGCCGAACGTCATCGTGTTCCAAGGCGGGTTCCACGGCCGCACGGTCGCCGCCGCGACCATGACCACCTCCGGCACCCGGTTCAGCGCGGGCATCTCGCCGCTGATGGCCGGGGTGCACGTCGCCCCGTTCCCGTACGCCTACCGCTACGGCTGGGACGAGGAGACCGCGACGAAGTTCGCTCTGCGCGAGCTGGACTACCTCTTCCAAACCGTCTCCGCGCCGAACGAGACCGCCGCGTTCTTCATCGAGCCGGTGCTCGGCGAAGGCGGCTACGTGCCGGCCAACACCGAGTTCCTCGCCGGCCTGCGCGAGCGCGCCGACCGGCACGGCATCCTGCTCGTGCTCGACGAAGTGCAGGCAGGCTTCGGCCGCACCGGCAAGTTCTGGGGCCACGACCACTTCGGCGTTCACCCGGACGTCGTCCTGATCGCGAAGGGCCTCGCCAGCGGCTTCCCTCTCTCCGGCATCGCCGCTTCGGAAGAGCTGATGGCGAAGGCACTCCCTGGGTCGCAAGGCGGCACGTACGGCGGCAACGCGGTGTCGTGCGCCGCGGCGATCGCGACGCTGGACGTCATCCAGGACGAAGGCTTGGTGGAGAACGCCGCCGAGCGCGGGCGTCAGCTGCTGGACGGCGCGCGCATCATCGCGGACAAGACGCCCGCTATCGGCGACGTACGCGGCCTCGGCCTCCTCGTCGGCACCGAGTTCACGACAGCGGACGGCGAGCCCGACACGGCCACTGCGCAGGCCGCGCAGCAGGCAGCTGCCCGCAGCGGACTGCTGCTGCTCACCTGTGGCGCGTACTCGAACGTCGTGCGGATGGTGCCGCCCCTGGTCGTCAACGCGGAGCAGGTGGACGACGCGCTGCGCATCTGGGGCGAGGTCGTCGCTTCGGTCACGGGGAGCTGAGACATGGCGCGCTACATCACCATCACCCTCGACAAGCGCGGCGTCACCTGTCGCGCACGGCTGCTCGACGACGAAGCACCGCGCACCTGCAAGGCAGTGTGGGAGGCGCTTCCGCAAAGCGGTTCCGCCTACCACGCGAAGTACGCGCGCAACGAGGTCTACACGCTCGTACCGCCGTTCGCCGAACCGAAGCCCGGCCGGGAGAACCCGACCATCACCCCGATCCCGGGCGACGTCGTCTACTTCGGGTTCGAAGCGTGGGAGATCGGCAACCCGGCGTACGGCTACGACGAAGGCAGCGAAGCGCACAGCGACCAGGGTGCCACGGATCTCGCGATTTTCTACGGCCGCAACAACCTGCTCATCAACGGCGACGCGGGCTGGGTGCCCGGCAACGTGTTCGCGACCATCGAAGAAGGGCTGGCCGAAATGGCCGAGGCCGCGCAGGACCTGTGGCTGCGCGGCGTGGAAGGCGAGACGCTGTCGTTCGCACGCGCTGACTGACGGAGCTTCGGCCAGCCGCAGATTTCGTCCGTGAAAGGCCCCTTGAGGGACTTAGATTCCCCCAAGGGGCTTTTCACGGACGGCGGACCAGCACCGCAGGGGCTGCCCAGGTAGCTCTTCCGCCTTGGCAAACCCCTGGCACAGGCAGTCACCGTCAGCTTCGAGGCACCGCCGCATCACCGCATCCAACCGCGACCGCCGCGTTCGCCCCAGCGGAGCCACCCCATCCCGCCGAGTGAACCCGCCCTAACCCTCCGCAAGCGCCCCGCCGGCCCAAGAATCCCCTACCACATAAGGGATCTCGGCCTGATGATCACCCGGTGGCGTGAACCTGAGCAACTCACCAATCGTGGTGCGGCATTCACCGGTTCGAGGGGTCGCGCCGCCCAGTTGTCGCAATGCGCTTCTGCTACCCAGGGTGATCGAGCCGCGCGGCGACTACGAACCGTGGCGAACGTCCGCCGCCGACCCCCGGCGGCAAACCCGAAAGCCTTACATGTTTAACATGGGAAGATTCCGCTGCCGCCGATCCGTTGCCAGCGCTGGGAAATCCGCGGTTTTGACAGTGCGGTCCGCCGATGAAAATCTGCGTTCGCTCCTCGCGAGAGCACCACTGAAGAAATCCGAAACAAGGAGCCCCTCAATGCAGATGTTCACCCAGCACGTGCACCACGGCCACGACCTGATCTCGGGTCTGCTCGCCCACCTGGCGCACGTGCTCGGCTGGCTCGTCTGACCGGCACCGAGGATTGACACAGGGGCCGGCCTGTTGGCGCGGGCCGGTCCCTGCTTCAGCGGAAGACTTCAGCGGAAACTCCCAGGCCACGCCTAGCGTGGCCTTTTTCGCGTCCACAGCCCGCGCTCTAACGTGAAAAATATTCATAGCCAGCACGGTGCGGGAACGGCTAGGCTGCGGCCACTACGTACGCGCGCGCACGAGGGAGTGGCATGAGCGAGATCGCAACACAGCTGGCAGGCGCGGTCGGCGCCGGAAACCTGCTGACCGGTGACGCGATCTCCGACGATTACGCGCACGACGAGGCGCTGAGCACGCCCGGTCAGAAGCCCGCCTACGTCGCGAAGCCGGCCACTGCCGAAGAAGTCTCCGAGCTGCTGAAAATCGCCGCCGCAGCGGGCATCCCGGTGACCGCGCGCGGCTCCGGCAGCGGATTGTCCGCGGGCGCGCGTCCGGTCGACGGCGGCCTGCTCGTGTCCTTCGAGCGGATGAACTCGGTGCTGGACATCGACACCGGCAACCACGTCGCCGTGGTCCAGCCCGGCGTCACGCTGGCCGAACTGGACGCGAAGACCGCCGAACACGGTCTCACCTACCCCGTCTACCCCGGTGAACTGAGCGCGAGCCTCGGCGGCACGGTCGGCACCAACGCCGGCGGTATGCGCGCCATCCGCTATGGCGTCACCCGCGGCAACGTCTCGGGGCTGCAGGCAGTGCTCGCGACCGGCGAGATCATCCGGACCGGCGGCAAGATGTCGAAAATCTCCAGCGGCTACGACCTCACCCAGCTGATCATCGGCTCGGAAGGCACGCTCGCGCTGGTGACCGAGGTGACCGTGAAGCTGCAGCCGCGGCTTCCGCACGGGGCCACCGTGCTCGCTCCGTTCGACGACTTCGACCAGGTGATGGCGGCGGTGCCGAAGATCGCCGCGAGCGGACTGGCCCCGCAAATCCTCGAGTACATCGACAACATGACGATGGCCGCGATGGTCTACAACGACAAGCTGGAACTCGGCGTGCCGCCGGAGATCCGTGACCGTACCCAGGCCTACCTCGCGGTCGCGCTGGAGAACCGGGTGGCCGACCGGCTCGGCGAGGACGTCGAAACGCTCGGCGAATTGCTGGTCGAGCTCGGCGCGACGGACGCGTACGTGCTCGAGGGCGGTGCTGCGCGCAAGCTCATCGAAGCGCGGGAAAAGGCGTTCTGGAACGCGAAGGCAGCGGGCGCGGACGACGTGATCGACGTGGTGGTGCCGCGCACCGCGATGCCGCTGTTCCTCAACCGCGCCCGCGAACTGGCGATGGCGACCGGCGGCGGCGCGATCGGCTGCGGGCACGCCGGCGACGGCAACGTCCACCTGGCGATCTTCTGCAAGGACCCGGAAACCCGCTCGCAGCTGCTGACGGACATCTTCGGCTACGCACTGGAGCTGGGCGGCGCGATCTCCGGCGAGCACGGCCTCGGCCGCACCAAGACGAAGTACTACGGCAAACTCGAAGACCCGGTAAAGCTCGATCTGCTGCGCCGGCTCAAGGACAGCTTCGACCCGGCCGGGATCCTCAACCCCGGCGTCCTGTTTACCGGAAAGTGAGCACAGTGAGCACGCTCAACGGCGCCCAGTCCCTCATCCGCACGCTCGTCGACAGCGGGGTCGACGTGTGCTTCTCCAACCCTGGCACCTCGGAGATGCACTTCGTCGCCGCACTCGATTCGGTACCGGAGATGCGCGGCGTGCTCGCGCTGTTCGAAGGCGTCGTGACCGGTGCCGCGGACGGGTACGCACGCGTCGCCGGTAAGCCCGCCGCGACGCTGCTTCACCTCGGCCCTGGCCTTGGCAACGGCCTCGCGAACCTTCACAACGCGCGGCGCGCGTACACGCCGGTGGTCAACGTGATCGGCGACCATGCGACCTATCACAAGCAGTACGACGCGCCGTTGGAGTCGGACATCGACGCCATCGCGAGCTCGCTCGAAGGCTGGGTACGCCGGTCTGAACACACGAAGGACGTCGGCGCGGACGCTGCTGCCGCAGTCGCGGCATCGCAGGACGCGCCGGGTCGAGTCGCGACACTGATCCTCCCTGCCGACGCGTCGTGGGGCGAAGGCGGCGAAACCTGCGCACCGATCCCGCCTCGCGTATCCCAGACCGTCGATACGACGAAGGTGCAGAAGATCGCCGACGTACTGCGCAGCGGCGAGCCGGTAGCGCTGCTGGTCGGCGGCGCTGCCTGCCACGAAGCCGGCCTGCGGGCGACCAACCGGATCGTGACCGCGACCGGCGCGAAGGCGTTCGCCGAGACCTTCCCCGCGCGGATCGAGCGCGGTGCCGGCCTCCCGAACATCGAACGGCTCGGATATCTGGCCGAGCAGGCGAAGTACCAGCTGGACGGGATCAAGCACCTGATCGTCGCCGGTACGAAGGCTCCGGTGTCGTTCTTCGCGTACCCGGGCATGCCGAGCGAGCTGACTCCCGAAGGCGCGCAGGTACACGTGCTCGCGACTGTCGGCCAGGACGTGGCGGCCGCGCTGGAAGCGGTCGCCGCGCTCGTCGCCGCGGACACTCAGCCGGTGCTGCAGGAGGCGAGCCGACCGGCATTGCCGAGCGGTCCGCTGACCGTGCAGAACTGGGTCGACGTCATCGGTGCGCTGCTGCCGGAAAACGCGATCATCGTCGACGAGGCGAACACTTCCGGTCTCATGCTCCCGGCCGCGACCGCGGGCGCGCCCCGGCACGACGTGCTGACGCTGACCGGCGGCGCGATCGGGTACGGGATGCCGGTCGCGGTCGGTGCCGCGGTCGCGGCTCCGAACCGGCCGGTGGTCAACCTCGAATCGGACGGCAGCGCGATGTACACGATCTCCGCGCTGTGGACGCAGGCGCGCGAGAACCTCGACGTGACCACGGTCGTGCTCAACAACAACGCGTACGCGATCCTGCGGATGGAGCTGCAGCGGGTCGGCGCGACCGGGGACGGCCCGCGCGCGAAGGAACTGCTGGACATCGGACGGCCGGACCTGGACTTCGTGAAGATCGCCGAGGGCATGGGCGTCCCGGCGACTCGCGCGACGACCGCGGAAGAGCTGGCCGAGCAGTTCGCGCGCGCGATCGCCGAGCCAGGACCGCACCTGATCGACGCGGCCGTCCCGCCGCTGCTCTAGACCCGGGCGAGTTCCGGGCTGGCAGCACGGACCCGCGGCACCACCGCGGTCAGCGCCAGCCCGGCGACCGCCGCGACCGCGGCCACCACGAAGGTGGCGCGGAAGCCGGCCAGCGACGGCACGGTGAATGTCCCGACGGTGATGGTCAGGTGCGCCAGCATGGTGGCCATCACCGCGCTGGACGTCGAGGTGCCGACGGAACGCATGAGCGAGTTGAGCCCGTTCGCCGAAGCCGTTTCGGTGACCGGCACCGCGCTCATGATCAGCGCGGGCATCGCGGCGTAAGCGACCCCGACTCCCCCGCCGATGATCACCGACGCGATGATCAGCTCAATGGCGTTGCTCATCAGGAAAATCGCGAACACGTAGCCGACCGCGATGACGATCGCGCCGGTCATCAGCGTGACGCGCGCGCCGTACCGGTTCGTCAGCCGCGCGGAAACCGGCGAAAGCGCCATCATGACGAGACCGTTCGGCGCGAGGCACAGTCCGGCCTGGACCATGCTGAGCCCGAGACCGTAGCCGGTCGCCGACGGTGCCTGCAGCAACTGCGGGAACGACAACGCCATCGCGTACATCGCGAAGCCGACGAGCACCGACGCGAGATTCGTGAACAGCACCGGCCGCCGCGCCGAGACCCGCAAATCGACCAACGGTTCCCGGCGGCGCAGCTGGTACCACCCCCACGCGGCGAGGACGATCACCGCGGTCGCGGCGAACCCGAGCGTCGCCGGGCTGCCCCAGCCCCATTCGCCGCCCTTCACGATCGGCAGCAGCAAGCTGGTGAGGCCGACGACCAGGCCGAGCGCGCCGAGGAAGTCGAACGGCGCGGGCGTGCGGACCGGCGATTCCGGGACGAACCTCACGATCAGCAGCGCACAGCCGAGCCCGAGTCCGGCCGAGCCCCAGAACAGCACGTGCCAGTCGGCGCGCTCGGCCACGATCGCCGCCAGCGGCAACCCGATCGCGCCGCCGACCCCGAGCGTCGCGCTCATCAGCGAAATCGCGCCGCTGACGCGTTCCGGGGCCAGCTCGTCGCGCATGATGCTGATGCCGAGCGGGATCACGCCCATCGCGCACCCCTGCAGTCCGCGGCCGACGATCATCAGCGCCAGAGAACTGGTGAGCGCCGAGACGACCGAGCCGGCGATCAGCAGCGCCAGGCTGGCGAGAAGGACGCGCCGTTTGCCGTACAGATCGCCGAGCCGTCCGGCCACCGGCGTGATGACCGCGGCGGCGAGCAGCGTGACGGTGACAACCCAGGACGCGTCGGTCGACGTGGTGTTCAGCAGTCTCGGGAACGCGGGGATCAGCGGGATGACCAGCGTTTGCATGAACGACGCGACGAGGCCGCAGGACGCCAGAACCACGATGATCGCCCGGCCGCCCGGCTGTGCCACTGCGTACCCCGTTTCGTATGCCGTACCGGATTCGCACCGTACCGGGCGGGACGGGAGGAACGGGCGGTACGTGATCGATCCGACTCAACGCGATGGTCCGTTCGGCGCAATGAAGATCAGAGCCATTGCCGCACGCCGCCGTGGCGCGAGCAGGTGCCGGATCGGTGCTGGCTGTAGCTGTAGCTGCCGTCCTCGCAGAGCGCGGTCGCACCGGACGGATTCGAGGACGGGTCGTGGACGCAGTTACCGGAGGAGTTGCGGTAGTAGCCGGAACCGCAGGCAGCCGGGTCGGCAGCCTGCGTCGGCGGGGAGGGAACGACCGGCGTCGTGGTCGATGGCGCGTCCTGGCTGCTCAGCGCGGGACTGGTGTCCGGGGTGGCGGTTTCCGGCGCGGTGCTCGAGGTCGTCGGAGCGCCCGGTGAGTACTGGGTCGTCGTACTGTTCGGCACCGCCGGCGACCGGTCCCCGGCGGGCACCGCGCCGCATCCGGCCACCAGCACGCCCGCGGCCAGTGCAAAGCCCCATTTCCGCAGCATCCCCAACCTCCTCGCGTCGCGGGCAATGCGAGAAGGTCGCCGAACCGCCGGGAACTGTTACGCGCGACGCGCGATCTTTCGCAGCAGCATCCGCATCCCGATCACGTGTCCGCCCGTGCCGACCACGAGCAGCCGGTATCCGCCGCCGGTCAGGCCGGGGAACACAGCCCGGCTCTCCGCGCGGATCAGCGTCTCCCCGCCGCGGGATTCGAGCCGGAAGGCCAGCTGGTACTCGGAGAACAGATGCCGGCCGGCCAGAACGAGCCGCTCCGGCGGATCGGCGGCCAGCACCCGGAAACCGGGGATGGTAGCGCCCACGACGAGCGGTCCCGAGCCGCTGGCTTTCCAGTCCGCGCACCGAACCGCCCACGCGTAAGCCGTCGCGAGCCGGCCGGCGGACATCCCGGCGACCGTCTCCGTCAGGGCCCGCCAGGCGGTTTCCGCATCCGCGGGCACGGTAATGCGATGCTCGTCCAGCACCGGCAACTGAGCTTCGGCCGTCATTCTCCTACCGTGCCTCAACTGTCCGCCGGACACCACTGGTCCGACTGCCGGACGATCGTCTTGCCGCAGAACCCCTGCAGGGCGGGCACTACCTCGCCGCCTTGGACCTGAAGGACCGCCACCGGTTTTTCCTGCGGGACGTGCCGGCCGATGTCGCCGCCGTAGTCGATCGCGCCGCTGGCTCCTTCGATGTACTTGTTGGTCTGGTTGACGTCCGGGCGCGACGTGTGGATCGCGGTGATCTCGCGCCAGACGGCGCCCGGCGTCACGGGGACCTTCGACGACGTCTCCCGCAGGTATGCGGTGGCGGTGATCATCACCAAGGCGGCGTCGTACGACAACGCGGCATGGCCGTCGAAGGACCGGCCTCTCACGGTGCGCTCGAAGTCGAACTTGGCGTTGAGCGTCGCGTAGAAGTCCCGGGCGGGTCCCTTCGCGGTGGTGACCGGTTGGCTCGCCAGCGCGAGGTAGTAGTACGGCAGCGCCCGATTACGTTCTCGCGCAACGGTATCCGCGACATAACGGGAGACGTCATCGTCCCCGATGAGGGTCGCGGCGCTCCCGCATTGCGCCGCACCGGCAAGGAACGCGCCGAAGTCCGGGACTCCGCGGCCGGCGAAGAAAGCGATTCCGTCGTAGGAACAAGTGTCGCGGCCAGCGGCGCTCGCGTTGCCGACCTCGCGGTCGCCGTAGTGCTGGTGCGCGGGACGGTCCACCTGTCCCTCGTCTGGAACGAACGCGCGCGCTTCGACGGCGAAATGCTTCTCGCCAAACGACTTCAGCAGATCGTCGCGGAGGTTCAAGCTGTAGTAGTCGGTGGCGTCGTCGGAGTAGTAGACGCGAACGGCGCGCGGGCCCGGCCGTTGCGCGAAGAACGAGGCGGCCACCGCGGCCTCGCGCCGGTTCTGCGGCGCGACCTGGAAGTAGATCGGATTCTGGTCGGCGAGCTGATCGGCGCTGAGCGTCGCGGCGACCACCGGGATGCCGGCGTCGCCGAGCGCGCGGATCGTCTCCGAGGTCGGCTCGCTGCTCATGTCGAGACCGACCACGCCGACCAGCGTCGGGTCCTGCTTCGCCAGGTCGAGCAGGGTCTTCGCGACGTCGGCGCCGTGCCGCATCCCCTTGCCGCCGTTGGCGATCAGCACCCGCATGATCGGTTCGGCCGTCGCGGTCGCGTCGAGCTGCCGCGACTGCGCTACGGCGAACCCTTCCAGCGACTCCCGTTCCGCGGTGAGCCCTTCCGGCGTGCCGTTGGACGAGGTCAGCGCTTCCAGGTCGACCAGCGTGATGTAGGGCCGGTCCGGCTGCTGTGCGTGCAGGTCCGCGGCTTGCTGGTTCTGCACCGCGATCGTGCCTTCGACCTGGTGGATCGTTCCTTCCGGATCAGCCGGGCTGAACAGCGGGTAGCTGCCGTCGGAGACGCCGATGCACTCCTTGTCGGCCTCGACCCAGGTCAACCACTGGCTGGACGTGCCGCAATGGCTGTCCCGGAAATCGGAGTAGCGCAGCCCGCCGACTCCGGCGACCGAGACGAGCAACAGCGCGGGCAGCCCGGCCCGCAGCCAGCGCGTCGCCCACAGCGGCATCCGGCCGCCGGAGCGCTCGTAGCTGTCGCCGAGCGCCAGAACCCGTTTGCGCACCTCGGCTTTCTCGGTCTCGGTCTGCGGAGCGTCGAGGCCGATCGGCAGGTACCAGGCGGTCGGGCGGCGAGCGCGCCGGTCCGCGCTGAGCATGTTCTGCCACACCCGGTACGCGCTGGCGGACTCGCCCGCGTGGTACTTCGGCCGGTCCACGCTCGGCGCCGCGTCCGGCGGCGGCGCCTGGCTCGCGCTGACCACCAGCAGCGGATCGAAGAGTCCGACCTGGTTGCGGACGTCGTTGATCAGCTCCAGCAGCCGGTAGCCGCCGTTGGCGGTGCTGACCTCGTCGAGCAGCAGCACCGGATAGGTCATCCGGTGCCGGCGCCAGAACTGCCAGGGACGCAGCAGGTAGTCGCGCCGCAAGTCTTCCAGGAACGCGTTGACCAGCAGCCGCGCGACGAACTCCGGCGATTCCTTCTGCCACTCGCCGTCGGTGAGCCGCAACGCGAACCGCACGAAACTGCCGGACATCTCAGGCGCGAGATGCGGCTGGCGGAGGAACCACCGGTACCGCCCGGAAAGCCCCGGCACGCGCCCGGTGACCGCGATCCGGAAGGTGACGATCGTCAGCCACCGCAAAAGCAACAGCGGAAACCGCCAGGTCGGATGCTGTGGCACCAGCTCTCGGCTGACGTTGTCCAGCGCAGAGCGGAACCGGGTCAGCAGGCCGTTTTCCTGCAGCTCGCGCAGCAGGGTGCGCTCGGGATCGGTGTCGTCGTCGGGGAACTTGCGTGCCATGAGCTGGTCGACCAGCGTGAACAGCGGGAAGCGCAAGCGGCTTTCCCGGGTGCGCCCGCTGTGCACGAGTGCGTTGCGGACGCGCCAGAGAATGTCCCGGACCGCCTCGACGCTCGCGGTCGTGGCGTCTCCCGGCGCGTCGGTGTCCGGACTGTCCGCGAGGGACAGGCGGACCGATCGCACGCTGCCGGCCGGTTTGGCGTTCTGCAGCCGGACGGAGAGCTCCTCGAGCACCCCTTCGCGCGCATCGCCGACCAGACAGACCATCGGCAGCCCGCGCCGCCCAGTCCGCTCGCGGTGATAGCCGGAACGCCATTCGCCGTCGTCGCGCAAGTCCCGCGGCCGATCGCCGATCCGGGGGCGCTGGTAAAGCGCGCCGACGAGTTTGACAAGCCGGTCCGCACCCGCGAACGCAAGCGGCTCCGTCGCGGGGGCGGTGGTTTGGTCCATGCTCCAGTTTCCCACGCCGCAACCCGGAGCGATCCCGCAATTGTGCCGACACGGCAAGGATTCTCGTGCGAACCGGGGGGGCGCGCGGCCGTTCGGGGGTGCGGGTTGAGCTGATCGGGGCAGTCGCGATTGCGGTGGGTCAGCGGGGAGGTGTCGGGCGAGCTACACAGTTAGTCCGGCGACGATGCGAATTACGTATTGTTCTTGGGTTTCGAGTAAGCGATTGCGCGTCGTGGGCAGCGGCACGTGGGCGGATCGTGGTTTTGTCGGGGCATTTCGTGATCACCGCGATCGGCGGCTGACAGCGGCGAGTCGCTTCGGGTGTGGTGGAGGGCGGATGCCGACTAGGGGTGAGCATGAACGACAAACCGAGTGCGCAGTTCCAGGCTGCCTATGCCGAGCTGACCAAGCGACCGTCGATCGCGGTCTCGTCGAGCCGCGCGATGGCAGGGGACGTCCGGCAGCTAGAAAAGGCCGACGCGGAGAGGGCCCGCAAAGAGGAACGAGATTTTGAGCGAGTGCCGACGCTGGACGAGGTCCGGCTTCACCCACACGGCTTCCGTCGGACGCCGTGGGCGGTGTTGCAGGCTTATGCTCGGGCGACCGCACTGTCCAGCCAAAGCCCGTCGCGGGGGCTCGCTCACCACTGGAACTGCCTGCGCTATCTCGCCACGCTGTGTTCGAACAACGGCAAACTAGCCCGGTCAGAAGACGGAACCGATGCCAGATG
This sequence comes from Amycolatopsis benzoatilytica AK 16/65, assembly GCF_000383915.1. Taxonomy (NCBI): domain Bacteria; kingdom Bacillati; phylum Actinomycetota; class Actinomycetes; order Pseudonocardiales; family Pseudonocardiaceae; genus Amycolatopsis; species Amycolatopsis benzoatilytica. Next base: position 8,587,700 of record NZ_KB912942.1, on the reverse strand, counting down.
GCACGTCAAGACCGCTCAGTCCGCCGACGTCGGCATCGCAATCGGGTTGCTCGCCGCACAGGAATCACTGGCACGGCAGCACCCCGGTTACCTCTTCCAAGCACTCGACGCGGATCTGGTGCTGGACGCCGGATGGGCGCTTCGCGCGCCTCGTCCGAAGGGAACCGAGAAGCCAGCGTCCGACCGGCCAGGGTACTTCTTGATCGGCCGGAAAGCCGGCGCCCCGCTGCGAGTCGTCGCGGCTGACTTCCGCGGACTGCACAACACTGCCGCCTACCAGCGCAAACAGCTGTACCGGTCGGCGACGAGGTTCCACCGGCTGGGCTTCGGTAACGAAGGCCTGCAGATGCCTAGCATCGCGGCCTCGACTACGCTCTCCGGCCCGGCCGGAGTAGAGGTGTTTCTTCTCGGCCACGAGGCTGACTTCAACCTTGCCGTCCCGAGCCACCCTTTGCCCACGCTCATCGAGCCACCTCGGGAAGAGGTCTTCTCCCCGTTCATCAAGACAGTGAACGACAACGGCGACGCGGAAAACCGGCTCGGCTTCCATCTGGTCGAGGAAAGGTACGACTGGTTCGCTCAGGTACTCGTCCGAGCGTCAGCCGCGATGTTGCTGGCGTTCGCCGGAGATCGGACCAGTGCAGCACGACACCTCACCAAGCGACAGGGCATCCGTGTCGGCAAACAGGACGACGAGCACGATATGCCCGACGCCCGCTGCGACGTCAAGGTGGAGCTGGGCGGAACCGACCTCGTCGGGACTGATCACGTCTTCCGCTTCCGGGGAGAACGGGTCGAAGTGTTCTCTGGCCTGCCCGAGCCGCTCTATGCCGTGCTGTGCAAAGGCGCAGGATCCCCAGACTACGAAACAACTGTCCGAGACGTCCGCGCGCGCTGGAACGAAACGAAAGCCCAGAAGGCATGGCAGGGAATCATCGCTATGGACGAGGACGGTGCGGTCATGGGCTTGCGTTGCCTCAGCGATCAGAACTCTGTCCAGCTCAAGCCCATCACCGACGACAAGGAATGAAAACGGGGCCGCCCCGGGAAGTCCCCGGAGCGTCCCCGCCCGGAACCCAGCTCTTAGCGTGTGTCTTGCGTGGTGATTGGTCGCTCGCGGGTGCGAGGGCCGTGAAAGGCCCCTTGCGGGAATCTAAGTCCCGCAAGGGGCCCTTCACGGACAGGCTCGGAGGTCAGTCGCGTGGCGCAGTGCTGACGCGCCGGATGCGGACTCCGCAACCTCACCACATGAGACCGGCTCTTACTCGTAGATCTCGCCCTTGGCGGCCTTCTCCACCAGCGACTGCGGCGGCTCGAAGTGGCTGCCGTACCGGGCCGCCAGCTCCCGTGCCCGGTCCACAAAGCCCTGCAGACCGCCCGCGTACTGGTTGATGTACTGGATCACGCCACCGGTCCACGCCGGGAACCCGATGCCGAAGATCGACCCGATGTTCGCGTCCGCGACCGAGGTCAGCACGCCCTCGTCGAAGCACTTCACGGTTTCCAGCGCCTCGGCGAAGAGCATCCGCTCCTTGAGGTCCTCGAACGGCACTTCCGCCGTACCGGAACCAAAAGCGTCGCGCAGGCCTGGCCACAGACCGGTGCGCTTGCCGTTCTCGTCGTACTCGTAGAAGCCCGCCCCGGTGGACCGGCCCTTGCGGTCGTACTTGTCCAGCATCGTGTCGATGACGGCCTCGGACGCGTGCGCGGTCCAAGTTCCGCCCGCGGCCTCGACCGCGGCGCGCGTTTCGGCGCGGATCTTGCGCGGCAGCGTCAGGGTCAGCTCGTCCATCAGCTGCAGCGGCGGGGCCGGGTAACCGGCCTGCGAACCCGCCTGCTCGATCGACGCCGGCTCGACGCCCTCGCCCAGCGCGGCCACGGCCTCGTTGATGAAGGTGCCGATGACCCGCGAGGTGAAGAAGCCGCGGCTGTCGTTGACGACGATCGGGGTCTTGCGGATCTGCAGCGTGTAGTCGAAGACCTTGGCCAGCGTGGCCGGCGAGGTCTTCTCGCCGCAGATGATCTCGACCAGCGGCATCTTGTCGACCGGCGAGAAGAAGTGGATCCCGATGAAGTCCTCGGTGCGCTGGACGCCCTCGGCGAGCGTGGTGATCGGCAGCGTCGAGGTGTTGGAGCCCAGCACCGCGTCCGCGTTGACGATGTTCTCGATCTCGCCGAACACCTTGTGCTTCAGCTCGACGCTCTCGAACACGGCCTCGATCACGAAGTCGACGCCCGCGAAATCGGCCGGGTCAGCGGTCGGCTTGATCCGGGCCAGCAGCGCGTCCGACTTCTCCTGCGTGGTCTTGCCGCGCGAGAGAGCCTTCTCCTCCAGCTTGGCCGCGTAGCCCTTGCCGCGATCGGCCGCCTCCTGCGAGACGTCCTTCAGCACCACGTCGATGCCCGCCTTCGCGGACACGTAGGCGATCGCGGCGCCCATCATCCCGGCCCCGAGCACGCCGACCTTCTTGGCGGTGAACTTCTCGAACCCGTCCGGACGCGAACCGCCGGAGTTGATCGTCTGCAGGTCGAAGAAGAACGCCTTGGTCATGTTCTTCGAAACCTGTCCGATGGCCAGGCTCACGAAGTAGCGCGTCTCGACCAGGATCGCGGTGTCGAAGTCCACCTGCGCACCCTCGATCGCGGCCGCGAGAATCGCGCGCGGCGCGGGCATCGGGGCACCCTTGAGCTGCTTGCGCAGGTTCGCCGGGAACGCGGGCAGGTTCGCCGCGAAACTCGGGTTCGACGGGGTGCCGCCCGGGATCTTGTAGCCCTTGACGTCCCACGGCTGCACGCCGCCCTCGGGGTTGGCCTTGATCCACGCCTTCGCGGCGGGCACCAGCTCCTCGACGGTGTCCACCACCTCGTGCACCAGGCCCAGCTCCAGCGCCTTGCGCGGCTTCATCCGCTGGCCCTGCAGCAGCACGTTCAGCAGCGCGCTCTGGATGCCCAGCAGCCGCACGGTGCGGACCACGCCGCCACCGCCGGGCAGCAGGCCCAGGGTGACCTCGGGCAGACCGATCTGGCTGCCCTTGGCGTCGGCCGCGATGCGGTGGTGGGTCGCCAGCGCGAGTTCGAGGCCGCCGCCGAGCGCGGCGCCGTTGATCGCCGACACGACCGGCTTGCCCAGCTGCTCGAGCCGGCGCATCTGGCCCTTCATCGCGGTGCTGGACGCGGTGATCTCGGCCGCGTGCTCCGGCTGGGCCTGGATCAGGTCGCGCAGGTCGCCGCCGGCGAAGAAGGTCTTCTTCGCCGAGGTCAGCACGACACCGGTGATGTCGTCCTTCTCCGCTTCGAGCCGGTCCACGGTCGCCGCGAGCGATGCGCGGAAGGCCGAGTTCATCGTGTTGGCGGACTGGTCCGGGTCGTCCAGGGTCAGCGTGACGATGCCGTCCGCGTCCTTGTCCCAGCGGATGGTCTTGCTCTCGGTCATCTCGATCCTCACACCCGCTCGATGATGGTCGCGACGCCCATGCCGCCGCCGATGCACAGGGTCACCAGGGCACGGCGCGCCTGGCGGCGTTCCAGCTCGTCGACCACGGTGCCGACCAGCATCGCGCCGGTGGCGCCGAGCGGGTGGCCCATCGCGATCGCGCCGCCGTTGACGTTCAGCTTCTCGTCCGGGATGTTCAGGTCCTTCTGCCACTTCAGCACGACGGACGCGAACGCCTCGTTGAGCTCCCACAGGTCGATGTCGTCCGGGGTCAGCCCGGCGGTCTTCAGCACCTTTTCGGTGGCCGGCGTAGGACCGGTCAGCATGATGGTCGGCTCCGAGCCGATCGAGGCGGTGGCGACGATGCGCGCCCGCGGCGTGAGGCCGAAGGTCTTGCCCGCCTGCTCGCTGCCGACCAGCACGATCGCCGAACCGTCGACGATGCCCGAGGAGTTGCCGCCGGTGTGCACGTGGTCGATCTTCTCGACCTGATGGTACTTCTGGAGCGCGACGGCGTCGAAGCCGCCCATCTCGCCGATCATCGTGAAGGCAGGCTTGAGCTTGCCCAGCCCCTCCACCGTGGACCCCGGGCGGCGGTGCTCGTCGTGGTCCAGGATGGTGACGCCGTTCATGTCCTTCACCGGCACCACGGACTTCGCGAAGTAGCCGCCGGACCAGGCCGCCTCGGCCTTGTCCTGGGAGCGGACCGCGAACGCGTCGACGTCCTCGCGGGAGAAGCCCTCCATCGTCGCGATCAGGTCCGCGCCGATGCCCTGCGGGGCGATGTAGTGGTCGTAGGCGGTGGCCGGGTCCATGAACAGCGCGCCGCCGTCCGAACCCATCGGCACCCGCGACATCGACTCGACGCCGCCCGCGATGATCAGCTGGTCCCAGCCGGAGCGGACCTTCTGCGCCGCGATGTTCGTGGCCTCCAGCCCGGACGCGCAGAACCGGTTGAGCTGCACGCCCGCGACGGTCTCCGGCAGACCGGCCACCAGCGCCGCGGTACGCGCGATGTCCGCGCCCTGCTCGCCCACCGGGGATACGACGCCGAGCACGATGTCGTCGATCGCCTTCGGGTCGAGGTTCGGGTGGCGGACCTTCAGTTCCTGGATGAGGCCGACCACCAGGTCGACCGGCTTGGTGCCGTGCAGGGCACCGCCCTTGTTCTTGCCCCGGGGCGTGCGCAACGCCTCGTAGATGTAGGCCTCGCTACTCACTGAACACTCCTCCGCGAAGCGGCGTGGTTGGACACTGCGATGTATCTCGCCGCCGACTATACCGGCCAGTAGGTGCTAATCGCCATTAACTTAAGCCCGATGAACCCCAAGGTGTCAATGGGTTGCTCTTGTTTCATGAGGCGCTATGGTCGGTTCACCATGAGTACGCCTCCCGCTCGCGGCACGCGACCACGCGACCGCAAGGCCCAGCTCGCCGCCGTCGCGGCCGAGCTGTTCCGCACGCGCGGTTTCCACGGCGTCGCCGTCATCGACATCGCCGCCGCGGCCGGCGTCACCGGCCCCGCCCTGTACCGGCATTTCGCCGACAAGCAGGCGATCCTCGCCTACGTGGTGCTGACCGGGATCGACGACATGGAATCGGCCACCGCGGCCGCGCTCGCCGACTCCGCGACTCCGCCGGAACAACTCAACGCTCTGCTCACCCGCCTGGCAACTCAGGCGGTCGAGCGCCGGGAAATCGCCGCGCTGTGGCGCTGGGAGGGCCCGCACCTGCCCCGCGAGCAGCGGCGCGAGATCCGGCATCGCTCCGGCGCGGTGCTCGACGCGTGGACGAAAGCCCTGCTCACGCTGCGCCCGGAGCTGCCCGCGGACGAGGCTGAGCTGCTGTGCTGGGCCGCGTTGTCGGTGTTCGGAAGCGTCGCGGTGCACCACACGTCGGTCGCCCGGAAACGGTTCGTGCCGCTGCTGGTCGAACTGGCTCAGGCGGTGCTCGAAACGTCGCTGCCGCTGCCCGCCGGCCCGGTGCCGCCGGTCACGACCAGCCTCGGCACGCCCTCGCGCCGCGAGCAGGTGCTGACCGCCGCGACCGGGCTTTTCGCCGAACGCGGCTTCCACACGGTGAGCATGGAAGACATCGGCGCGGCGGCCGGGATCGCCGGCCCCAGCGTCTACCGGCACTTCCCCAGCAAGGCCGCGCTGATGGTCGCGATCGGGCACCGCGCCGCCGACCGGCTCGCGCTGGCCGCCGAACAGGCGCTGCAGGCCCCCGACGAACGGTCCGCGTTGGGCCGGCTCGCCGCGTCCTATGTGCACATCCTGCTGCGGACGCCGGAACTGCTGGTGTCGTTCACCGCGGACCGGGTGACCATGCCGGAACGGGACAAGGCGGACTTGCGGCGGGTGCAGCGGGACTACGTCGCCCAGTGGGTTTCGTTGCTGTGCGCGGTGTTTCCGGAGATGCCAGCGCGCGAAGCGAAGATCCGGGTGCATGCGGCGCTGACGATCGCGAACGATCTGAGCCGGACCGGACGAGTCAGGAACCGGCCGCATCTGCAAGCAGAACTGACCGTCTTGCTGCACGCAGTCCTCGGCCTCGGCTGAAGTTCGCACCCCGCTCAACGCCCCAATGCCACATTGGGTGCATGTAACGCACCCAATGCCACATTGGGTGCATCTGACGCACCCAATGTGGCATTGGGGCGCTCTGTCGGACTGGGCGAGACCCGACTGCCACGCTCTCCGCGAAACCGCTTCTGGCCGTCCCCCAGCCGTGCGAATATCTGCCGTGCCCACGAGACGCTTGCATCTGGTCAGCGCGGACGAAGGTCACCGCGTCACGACCCTCGAGCTCTTCTTCGACCTGGTTTTCGTCTACGCCATCACGCAGACGACCGAGCTGATGGCCGGGCACCTGAGCCTGCTCGGCGTCGGCGAGGGACTGCTGGTGCTGATGGTGCTGTGGTGGTCCTGGTGCAGCTACGCCTGGCTCGGCACCACCATCCACGTCGACCACGGCATCGCGCGGCTGGCGATGTTCGGCGCGATGGCGGTGATGTTCCTGGTCGCGCTGTCCGTGCCGCAGGCGTTCACCAACGAGCCCGGCGGACTGGACGGGCCGCTGCTGTTCGTCGCCTGCTACGCGATCGTGCGGCTCCTGCACATCGTCGCGTATCTCGGGGCCGCACGACACGATGCCGAACTGCGCGGGGTGCTGCTGCGGATGCTGCGCGGGCTGCTGCCCAGCCTGGCCATGCTGGCCGGGGCCGGGGTCGTCGGCGGGGTCTGGCAGCCGATTCTGTGGGTGGCCGCGCTGCTGGTCGACTACCTGAACGTGTACTTCTCCGGCCCGGCGGGCTGGCGGCTGCCCTCGCCCGCGCACTTCGCCGAGCGGTTCGGGCTGATCGTGATCATCGCGCTGGGCGAATCGGTGGTGTCGATCGGCATCGGGGTCGGGCACGTGCCGATCACCTGGCTCGTCGCCGGGTCGGCGATCTGCGGGATCGCGCTCGCCGCCGGGATGTGGTGGACCTACTTCGACCTGGTCGCGCACGTCGCCGAGAGCCGGCTGGCCCGCGCTGAAGGGATTGCCCGCACCAAGATCGCCACCGACTCCTACACGTATCTGCACCTGCCGCTGATCGCCGGCATCGTGCTGGTCGCGCTGGGGTTGAAGAAAACTTTCCTCACTCTGTCCGAGGAGGTGCACCACAGCCCGTCGGACGCACTGCACGGCGTGGCGTTGTGGGCGTTGACCGGCGGGCTCGCGCTGTACCTGGTCGCGCTCAGTTCGCTGCGCCGACGCAACCTCGGCACCTGGAACCTGCAGCGACTCGTGCTCGCCGTGCTCCTGCTGGCCCTCACGCCGCTCTTCGACCACCTTCCCGCGGCCCTGACGCTGCTGATTGCCACTGCGACCGTCCTGCTGCTCATCGCGTTCGAACGCACCCGATTCGCGCGCCGTCCGGTCCACGACTGACCCAGGCCTGGCGGATTCGCCGTCTTCGCGCTAACCTACTGGCGAGTAGGTAACGCGAGGGAGACGCTACATGGCTGCGCCAAGGAAACGAGACGCGATGGGCATCGGCCTGGCCGCGCTCACCCGGCTGGCGGGGAGCAAGGCGATCGAGCGCGCCGGGCTGCGCGGGCCGGTGCAGAACCTGGTCAAGGCCGGGACCCGCACCGGTTTCCGCGCCGCGGGAGCGGCTACCCGGTCGTTCACCTCGGTCCAGCGGCTGGGCAAGCCGGCCCGGCTGGCCCCGGCCGGCGATCGCGGGCTGTTCGACCTCACGCCCGACGAGGACCAGCAGCTGATCGTCGAAACGGTCAGCGAGTTCGCCGCCGAGCAGCTGCGGCCGGCCGCCGCGGACGCCGACGAGAAGCTCGCCGCTCCGGAAGGCTTGCTGAGCCGTGCGGCCGAGCTGGGCATCAGCCTGGTCGGCATCCCCGAGGAGCTGGGCGGTGCCGGCACCGAACGGTCCGTCGTCACGAACGCGCTGGTCGCGGAAGCGCTCGCGCACGGCGACCTCGGACTGGCGGTGGCCGTACTGGCCCCGTCCGCGGTGAGCACCGCGCTCGTCGCCTGGGGCGACGAGCAGCAGCAGGCCGACTACGTGCCCGCGTTCACCGGCGACCAGGTCCCGGCCGCGGCGCTCGCGCTGTTGGAGCGCACGCCGCTGTTCGATCCGTTCAAGCCCGCCACCAAGGCGAAGCGCACCCCGAAGGGCTACCAGCTCGACGGTGTGAAGTCGCTCGTTCCGCGCGCGGCGGAGGCCGAGCTGTTCATCGTGTCGGCGGACCTGGAGGGACGCGGACCGGCGTTGTTCCTGGTCGAATCGTCGAGCGCGGGCGTGACCGTCGAGTCCGAGCCCGCGATGGGCCTGCGCGGCGCCGCGACCGGCAAACTGCACCTGGAGAAGGTCGCGCTGCCCGCTGGCGCGCTGCTCGGCGGCGGCAAGGCGGACGTTTTCACCGAGGTCGTACGGCTTTCCCGCCTCGGCTGGGCCGCGCTCGCGGCAGGCGTCGGCAAGGCCGTGCTGGACTACGTGGTGCCGTACGTGAACGAGCGCACCGCGTTCGGCGAGCCGATCAGCCACCGGCAGGCAGTCGCGTTCTCGGTGGCGGACATCGCGATCGAGCTGGAGGGCCTGCGCCTGGTGATGTTGCGCGCCGCTTCGCGCGCAGAACAAGGCAAGGAGTACGCGCGAGAGGCCGCGCTGGCCCGGAAGCTCGCGACGGACAAGGGAATGCAGATCGGCAACGCCGGTGTGCAGCTGCTCGGCGGGCACGGGTTCGTGAAGGAGCATCCGGTGGAGCGCTGGTACCGCGATCTGCGGGCGATCGGCGTGATGGAAGGCGCCGTCCTCCTCTGATCCCGCGTCGGCGGCGGCACCGGTTGTCACTGGCTTCGCCGCTCACGACTCTCGCTGCGAAAGGCAACTCATGATCAACCTGGAAGCTCCGAAGAAGGCCGGCGCGCTGATCAACCAGGCGTACCAGGCCGCGGCCGAGGTGTTCCGGCCGATTTCGCGCAAGTACGACCGCGCGGAACACACCTACCCGACCGAACTGGACATGTTCGCCGCCCTGCTGGACGGCCTCAACTCCTCTGGCGAGGGCGGCGCGGGCGCGGCGGGCGTCCGCCGGTCCGGAAAGGACGACGCCGGCAAGGGGAATCGCAACGGTACCAACCTGAACGTGGTGCTCGGCACGATCGAAATGTGCTGGGGCGACGTCGGCTTGCTGCTGTCCATGCCGCGGCAGGGCCTCGGCAACGCGGCCATCGGCTCGGTCGCGACCGACGAACAGCTGGAACGGTTCAAGGGCCTGTGGGCCGCGATGGCGATCACCGAACCGGGCTGCGGTTCGGACTCCGCCGCGATCACCACCACGGCCACGGTGGACGGTGACGATTACCTCCTGAACGGGGAAAAGATCTTCGTGACGTCCGGCCAGCGCGCCGATGCCGTGGTGGTCTGGGCGACGCTGGACCGGTCGAAGGGCCGCGCCGCGATCAAATCGTTCGTGGTGGAGAAGGGAACGCCCGGCTTCGAGGTCGTGCGGGTCGAGCACAAGCTGGGCATCCGCGCGTCGGACACCGCGGTGCTGCGCTTCGAGAACTGCCGGGTCCCGAAGGAAAACCTGCTGGGCACCCCGGAAATCGACACCGCCAAGGGCTTCGCCGGGGTCATGCAGACCTTCGACAACACCCGTCCGCTGGTGGCCGCGATGGCGGTGGGCCTGGCCCGGGCCGCGCTGGACGAGACCCGCCGGATCCTCACCGAAGCCGGCGTGCCGATCGACTACGACCGGCCGAGCCTGACGCAGCACGCCGCGGCCGCGACGTTCCTGCAGCTGGAGGCTGACTACGAGGCGGCGTATCTGCTGACGCTGGAGTCCGCGTGGATGGCGGACAACCGTCAGCCGAATTCGCTGCAGGCGTCGATGGCGAAGGCCAAGGCCGGTCGCACGGTGGTCGACGTGACGCTGAAGTGCGTCGAGCTCGCCGGAGCTTACGGATACACCGAGGAATCGCTGCTGGAGAAGTGGTCTCGGGACGCCAAGATCTTGGACATCTTCGAGGGCACGCAGCAGATCCAGCAGCTGATCGTGGCCCGGCGCGTGCTCGGGAAGACCAGCGCGCAGCTGAAGTAGTTGTGACGTAACGGAAAGCCGCCCGGCCGCTTGCCCTTCTCGGGGGCGCTGCGACCGGGCGGCTTTCGTGTTGGCGGGGCCGGTTTCATGATCAGGCCGCTTCCAGGCCGTCTCCGGGCTGCCGCTACTCGATCCTGCGCGACGAAGCCGCCCGCACCGTCGCGGCGAACTCGTACACATCTCCCAGCCCGCCGCACCGCGGGCAGACCTTCCGGTCCGGCCCCTTCCCGGATCCCAGGCAATCGGGGCACGTTTTCGGCGGCATCGCGACCTCCATCTGCTCAGCCGCTCTTGTACCTGTCACCAATTGGCTACGCCAGTGACGTCACGTCATCCCGGTCCGGTGACACCACGGCACTGCCCACGGGCCGCGGATCCCGCTGAAATCGGTGTACCTGAATCGACCCGGCGCGAAATGCGCCGACGGAAAGGGAACCGATGCGGAAACCCTTACTAGCCGCTGCTGTCGCGGCGATCGCGGCAGCCACCCTCGCGGTGCCAGCCTCGGCGGCGACCACTGTCGAATGGGGCGCTTGCCCTGCGGACGCGCATCCCGGCCCCGGCCTGCAATGCGCGACGCTGCGAGTCCCGCTCGACTACCGAGACCCCCAGGGCCGGAAGATCGACCTCGCGATTTCCCGTCTGCCCAGCAAGAACCCGGCCAAACGACACGGTGTCCTGCTGACCAATCCCGGCGGCCCGGGCGGCGCGGGACTCAACTACCCGAGCATTCTCACGCTGTCCGGCATCGCTTCCCCGATGCCCCAAGACGTGCGAGACAGCTACGACATCATCGGCTTCGACCCGCGCGGCGTCGGGCACAGCTCGCCGGTCACCTGCGATCTGACGCCGGAGCAGCTGGCGATCGGCAATCTGCCGTACGCGAACAGCCCCGCCGACGTGGTGAAGCAGGCAGCAGTCGCGAAGGCCGAAGCCAAGCAGTGCGCCGACGCCAAGACCGGCTGGATGCTCCCGTACACCACCACCGCGAACACCGCTCGCGACCTGGACCAGATCCGCGAAGCGCTGGGCGAGCAGAAGATCTCCTACCTCGGCGCGTCGTACGGCACCTACCTCGGCGCGGTCTACACGACCATGTTCCCCGAGCGCAGCGACCGGGTCGTGCTCGACAGCAACCTTGGACCTGGCGGCTACGACATCGACGCGATGCACGGTTTCGGCCGCGGCATGGAGGATCGCTTCCCGGACTTCGCGAAGTACGCGGCGGCCCACCCGGACTACCAGCTGGGCACGACTCCGGCCCAGGTCACCGCGAAATTCTACGACTTGGTCGCCCGCCTGGACCGCAAGCCGATCGACGGCCTCACCGGCGGCCTCCTGCGCGGGGCCGCGTTCTCGTTGATCTACAGCGACGATCAGTTCAAGACGCTGGCATCGATGATGCGCGACCTCGACCAGGGCAAGCCTCCCGCCAGCGGAGCACCGCTTCCGCCGAGCGACAACCTCAACGCAGCGCGGTTCGCGGTGATCTGCGGCGATTCGAGCTGGCCGAAATCGGTGCTGAGCTACCAGCTCGACGTGGCCGTGGACCGCGTCCGGTATCCGCTGATCGGTGCGGGCGAGGCGAACATCGCGGCCTGCGCGTACTGGCCCTCCGCGCCGGTCGAGCCGAGGGTGCGGATCAGTGATCGCGGGCCGGCCAACGTCCTGATGGTGCAGAACACCCGCGACCCGGGCACTCCGCTCGCGAATGCGCGCAAGCTCCGTTCGGCATTCGGGGAGCGGGCCCGGATGGTAACCGTCGACCAGGGCGGGCACGGAGCGTACGTCTTCGCGCCGAACACGTGCGGCAATGCTGCGGTGAACGAATTCCTGGCGACCGGGAAACGGCCCGCCGGAGATGTTTTCTGCGCGGCGGAGCAGCACTGACCGACCCTGAACTCCCTGCCCGGCCGCGGACATCGCAGTGATCTCCGCGGCCGGGTGTCCGGGATAGCGGCGCTGCTCGCCGCGGACACGCGGACCTGATCTTTCTCCAAGCCGAACCAGGTCAGCCGCTGATTCGCTCGTCCAGGAATTCGTCCAGGTAACGCCAGGTCGTGCCGCGCGCCCGGCGGCCGGTCAGCACGCCCAGGTGGCCGCCGGGTGCGGTGCGGAACTGAACTTCCGGCGCGTTTTCCAGCAGCTGCACGACGCGTTCCACCGACGCCTGCGGCGCGATGGTGTCGTTTTCGCCCGCCACCACGAGCATCGGCACTTTCACGTCCGCCAGGCTGATCTTGCGGCCGTTCAGGTCGACCGTTCCCTCCGCCAGGTCGTTGGTGCGGAACAGCCGGTGGTACAGCTGGCCGAACGTGCGCCCGGGATAGGCGTACATATTGTCCATGAAGTGGTCCACCGCCTCGATCTGCGCGAGATAGTCGCGGTCGTCGAGGTTCTTCAGGATCGCCAGCGGCTTCGTGATCTCCTTCGAGATCCCGGTCGCACGGAACACCCGGGTGACCAAATAGGACGGTGCGCCGCCGAACGCGCGGTACACCGGGGTGAGCAGGTAGCCGCCGGTGAGGTCCACCAGCGGGCGGAACGGGGCGATGATCGGGATCGCCGTGAAGTCCACCGGAGAGCCGATCGCGGCGATCGACTCGATCGGCAGGTTCGGCTGGTCCGCGCTGACCAGCATGGAGAAGATCCCGCCGAGCGACCAGGACACCAGGTGCACGCCCTGCCCGCCGGCGTCCTCGCTGACCTTCCGGATCGCCCGCGGCAGCACCTCGTCGATCCAGTGCTCGATGCCGAGCCTGCGGTCGGAGAACGCGACCATGCCGTAGTCCACCAGGTAGGTGGGCCGGCCGCCTTCCACCAGATGCTCGATCAGGCTGCAGCCGCGGCGCAGGTCGAAACACAGCGCGGGCGCGGCCAGCGGCGGCACCAGCAGCACCGGCGGGCCGGAGGCCTGCGCCGAGCCGTGCGTCATCCGGTAGACGGACCGGTTGGGTCCCTGGTCGATCAGCACCCGCGGCATCGGCCGGAGGTCGGCGACCCCACCTTGGAACACCTTGCCGACGACGTTCGCCGCCGCGGCGGCCAGCCGGGCCGGTGGGGAAACCATGCAGCGCCTCCTGGAGCTTGTCCGTTGCCCGGCATCTTGCCGTGCGGCGGGGCTCGGCTACAACACGCCACTCCCGCAAGCACCCGGCAAGCGCATGTCCACATCAGACGCTCCCACCAGGCGGGACGGACGGCACGCTGCGGGCCGCCCGGTCCTCGTACTCCGCCCGCTCCGGCGAATGCGCGGCCGACGCGAGCAGCTGGTCGCCGCCCAGGACGCGGACGAGCCATTCTCCGAACGGGCGAGGGAAAAGCCGGGCGATCCGGCCGGTCAGATCGAGCGATTTCGGGACGAACACGTCGAATTTCGGGCGCAGCAAGGCGGTCACGATCGCGGCCCCGACATCGTCCGGCCCCACCGACTTGATGAATCGGGCTTCGGCCACCCCGGCGGCCAGCTCGGTGCGCACGACCGCGGGCATCACGCAGGACACCTCGACGCCGGTGCCGCGCAGCTCCAGCCGGACCGCCTCGGACAACCCGACCACTGCGTGTTTGGTAGCGCAGTACGTGGCAGCACCGGCGAATCCGGACTTTCCGGCCATCGACGCGATGTTGACGATGTGCCCGCTGCCGCGCGGCTTCATCCGTTTGACCGCCTCGCGGGTGCCGTGCACGACCGCGTGCACGTTGATCTCCAGCAGTCGCCGGGTGGCCGCGTCGTCCTCTTGGTCCAGCGGGGAGAGCGGCATGATGCCGGCGTTGTTGATCAGGACGTCGATCGGCCCGATCTGGCGTTCGACCTCGTCCAGGAACGCGGTGAACGCGGCCGTGTCGGTGACGTCCAGCGGTAACGCCACGACGTCCGGACCCAGCTCGCCGGCAGTCTTCTCGGCTCGGACCCGGTCCAGGTCGCCGAGCGCCAACCGTGCGCCGCACCGGTGCAACGCGGCCGCGGTGGCCGCTCCGATGCCTTGCGCGCCGCCGGTCACGACGACGACCTTCCCAGTGAGCTTCCCGGCGAGCGACGGCCTGGCCATGGCGGACTCCTCGGTCTATTGACGTTTCGCCAATATCGTCCGCCCGGCCGGGCCCGGCCGCTATCCCCCAACTCGTTGTTCAAGGACCTGCCCGAGCCACCCGTCGACCGTGAACTGCTCGGTCGGCGTGAAGCCCTGACTCTGGTAGTAGCGAGGCAGATCGCCGTCACCACCGGCCCAGCAGTCGACTCGCACGAGCTCGATCCCGCGCCGTTTCGCCTCGTCCATCGAGTGCCGCAGCAGTCGCGAGCCGACCCGGTGCCCGGCGAACCGGCGGGAGGTGATCAGCAGCCGCACGTAAAGTTCAGGCTCGTCGACCTGCGGGGCGTACGGCATGACCCGCCCGAGGACCAACGCGCCAGCGGGCTTCCCGCCGACTTCCGCCATCCGGAACTCCGGGTCGGCGGCGTACTCGCGCACCCGCTCGACCCGCTTCGGGATCCCGCTCCACGGCTCGGCGCCCCACTGCCCGGCGCTGCCGCGCGCGACCAGCCATTCCACTGCTTCGTCGAAAAACCCCAACAACACGTCCGCGTCACCGGCGGCCCCAGGCCGGATGCTGAACTCCATCACTCCAGGGTAAGGATCTCCGGCCCGTCGGGGGTGATCGCCACCGTGTGCTCCGAATGCGAAGCGACCGTCGTTGGGCAGGAACGGTTCCTCGTGCATCGCCCGGCCGATGCCGTGCCCGCCGTGATCGTCCGGCAGGCCATAGCCGAGCTCCCGGCCATACGAGCCGATCGCGTGCGACAGATCGCCGAGCCGACCGCCCGGCTGGGCGGCCGTGATTCCCCGGACCAGCGCTTCCTCGGTCGCCGCGATCAACGCCAGATCGGCCGGATCCGCTTCGCCGACCACGAAACTGACCGCCGCGTCGCCGTTCCAGCCGTCGAGCAGCGCGCCGCAGTCGATGCTCACCAGGTCGCCGTCGCGCAACCGGGTGCGGTCCGGGATGCCGTGCACGATCGCCGAATTCACGCTGACGCACGCCGAGCCCGGGTGCGGCATCGGTGCCCACTCCGGGTGATAGCCGAGAAACGACGGCTTCGCGCCCGCGTCCCGGATCACTTGTGCCGCCACGTCGTCCAGCTCGGTCAGCCGCACTCCGACGGCCGCCGCCGCGCGTGCCCCGGCCAGCGCCCGCGCCACGACCCGGCCGGCTTCCCGCATCGCCGCGATCTCGGTCGCGGTCTTCAGCTCCACCATGCCGTATAACTATACCGGTATTATTATCCGACACAACGGGTCGAACAGCGCTGCCGGGAAACCGCCCGGACGTCCCGGCAGCGCTGGGTCTCAGGCCCCCACGCCGAGGTGGCGCGCGATGAGCATCTTCTGCACCTCGCTGGTCCCCTCGCCGATCTCCAGGATCTTCGCGTCCCGGTAGAACCGGCTGACCGGGAACTCGTTCATGAAGCCGTAGCCGCCGTAGATCTGCGTCGCGTCGCGGGCGTTGTCCATCGCCGCGTTCGACGCGACCAGCTTCGCGATCGACGCCTCTTTCTTGAACGGCTCGCCGCGCAGCATCTTCGACGCCGCCTGGTAGTAGGCCAACCGGGCGGTGTGCGCGCGGACCTCCATCTCGGCGATCTTGAACTGGATCGCCTGGTACTCGCCGATCCGGTGGCCGAACGCGACCCGGTCCTTCGCGTACTTCAGGCATTCGTCCACGCACCCCTGTGCGAGACCGACGCTCAGCGCCGCGATCGCCACCCGGCCCTCGTCCAAAATGGACAGGAACTGGGCGTAGCCGCGGCCGCGCTTGCCGACCAGGTTCTCGGCGGGCACCCGGACGTCGGTGAAAGACAGCTCGTGGGTGTCCGAGCAGTTCCAGCCGACCTTCGAATACTTCGGGGCCACCGCGAAGCCCGGCGTGCCGGACGGGACGATGATCGCCGAAATCTCCTTGCGGCCGTTCTCCATCACGTCGGTGACCGCGGTGACGGTGACCAGCTTCGTGATGTCGGTGCCGGAGTTCGTGATGAACGCCTTGCTGCCGTTGATCACCCACTCGTCGCCGTCGAGCCGGGCGCGGGTGCGGGTGGCCCCGGCGTCCGAGCCGCCGCCCGGTTCGGTCAGGCCGAACCCGCCGAGCGCTTCGGCGCTGGTCAGCTGCGGCAGCCAGGTTTCCTTCTGCTCCTGGGTGCCGAACCGGTAGATCGGCATCGCACCCAGCGAAACCCCGGCTTCCAGGGTGATCGCGACCGACGAGTCGACCCGCGCCAGTTCCTCCAGCGCGAGGCACAGCGCGAAGTAGTCCCCGCCCATGCCGCCGAATTCCTCCGGGAACGGCAGGCCGAACAAGCCCATCGCGCCCATCTTGGCAACCAGCTCGTACGGGAATTGTTCCTTCTCGTACAGCGGCCCGATCACCGGCGCGACCTCGCTGTGCGCGAAGTCCTCGACCGTCTTGCGAAGCGCTTCGTACTCGTCGTCCAGCCGGAAGTCGATCACTGCTTCTCCTCTGCTGCGCTCACCACGGCGAGCGTCTCGTCCAGCGCGACCTGCTGGCCGACCCGCACGGAAAGCTCGGTCACCACGCCGTCGATCGGCGCGGTCACGGTGTGCTCCATCTTCATCGCCTCGACGACCAGCAGCGGCGTTCCCGCGCTCACCACGTCGCCTTCGGCGGCCTTCACCACCAGCACGGTGCCCGGCATCGGGCTCTTCACCGGGCCGGCGCCGGCTGCTTCGCCGCGCGAAGACAGCGTGACTTCCTGATCCGCGAAGGCAATCGAGCGGCCTTCGCGAGCCAGCCAGACGGTCCGGTCCGGACCGTCCGCGAACCGGTACCGCTCAACTCCGCTGGCCCGGCGCACCTCGAGCAGATCGCCTTCCCGGCGCGCCGATACCCGCACCGGCTCGGCGTCGTCGACGCGCACCGAAGCACCCGACGGGGTGCCTTCGACCCGCACCACGGCCTGGGTTTCGCCGGCACGCAACCGGAAGGTGATCCCGCCCGGCCCGCTGAGCCGCCATCCGCTCGGGACGTCCCACGGGTCCACGATCGCGCCAGTCGGCTGCAGCGAAAGCAGCCGGTCCATCGCCGCCGCGACGAAGAACTCCGCCGGCACTTCCGAGGAGACCAGTTCGGACAGTCGCCGGTCCACCAGTTCGGTGTCCAGTCGCCCGGCGCGGACGTCCTCGTCGGCGAGCAGGCCGCGCAGGAACGCGACGTTCGTGCCGAGGCCGAGCAACGCGGTGTCGGCCAGCGCCCGGTCCAGCTTCTGCAGTGCCGACGCGCGATCCGGGCCGTGCGCGATGATCTTCGCCAGCATCGGGTCGTAGTTCGATCCGACGACCGCGCCCTCGGACATCCACGAGTCCACCCGCACGCCGTCGCCGGAGGGCTCGTGCACGGCCAGCACGGTGCCGCCGGTCGGGATGAACCCGCGTGCCGGGTCCTCCGCGTAGACCCGGGCCTCGACCGCGTGCCCGTCGAGGCGCACGTCGTCCTGGGTCAGCGTGAGCGGCTCCCCGGCCGCCACCCGCACCTGCCAGGACACCAGGTCGAGTCCGGTCACCATTTCCGTGACCGGGTGCTCCACCTGCAGCCGGGTGTTCATCTCCATGAAGAAGAACTCGTCCGGGTTGTGCGCGGACATGATGAACTCGACGGTGCCCGCGCCGACGTACCCGACCGACCGGGCGGCTTCCGCGGCGGCCGCACCCATTTTCGCCCGGGTCTGTTCGTTCAGCAGCACCGACGGCGCTTCCTCGACGATCTTCTGGTGCCGCCGCTGCAGGCTGCACTCGCGTTCGCCCAGATGCAGCACGGTGCCGTGCTGATCGGCCAGCACCTGGATCTCGATGTGCCGCGGCGTCGTGACGAACCGTTCCATCAGCAGCGTGTCGTCGCCGAAGGAGCTCTTCGCCTCGCGACGCGCGGACTCGATCGCCGCGTCCAGTTCGGACTCCGCGTGCACCAGCCGCATGCCCTTGCCGCCGCCGCCCGCGGACGGCTTCAGCAGCAGCGGATACCCGACCTTCGCGGCCGCGGCGGCGAACCCGCCGTCCGGAATGTCCACATCGGACGCACCGGGCACCACCGGGACGCCGGCCGCGGACACCGTGGCCTTCGCCCGGATCTTGTCACCCATCTTGTCGATCGCTTCCGGCGGCGGGCCGATGAACACCAGCCCGGCCTCCGCGCAGGCCCACGCGAACGCGGTGTTCTCGGCGAGGAAGCCGTACCCCGGGTGCACCGCCTGCGCACCGGTTTCCTTGGCGGCAGCGATGATCGCCGGGATCGACAGGTAGCTCTTCGCCGCTTCCGCGGGGCCGAGGCGGACCGCGGTGTCGGCCTCCCGGACGTGCCGGGCGTCGGCGTCCGCGTCGCTGTACACCGCGACCGACCGGATTCCGAGCGCACGCAGCGACCGGATGACGCGGACCGCGATCTCCCCGCGGTTGGCGACCAGAACAGTGTTGAACAAAGAACCCTCAACCATGCCATTCACATCCGGAAGACGCCGTAGTTGACCTCGGGCCAAGGCGCGTTGGCCGCGGCCGACAGCGCGAGGCCGAGCACCGTGCGGGTGTCCGCCGGGTCGATCACGCCGTCGTCCCACAGCCTCGCCGTGGAGTAGTACGGGCTGCCCTGATCCTCGTACTGCTCGCGGATCGGCGCCTTGAACGCTTCTTCATCCTCAGTGGACCATTCGCCGCCGCGGCCTTCGATCGCGTCGCGGCGCACCGTCGAAAGCACCGACGCCGCCTGCTCGCCGCCCATCACGGAAATCCGGGCGTTCGGCCACATCCACAGGAACCTCGGCGAATACGCGCGGCCGCACATGGAGTAGTTGCCCGCGCCGAACGAGCCGCCGATGATCACGGTGAACTTCGGCACCCGCGCGCACGCCACCGCGGTGACCATTTTCGCGCCGTGCTTGGCGATGCCGCCCGCTTCGTAGGCGCGCCCGACCATGAACCCGGTGATGTTCTGCAGGAACACCAGCGGGATCGAGCGCCGGTCGCACAGTTCGATGAAGTGCGCGCCCTTCATCGCGGACTCGGCGAACAGCACGCCGTTGTTCGCGATGATGCCGACCGGGTGACCGTGGATATGCGCGAAGCCGGTGACCAGCGTCGAGCCGTACTCCTTCTTGAACTCCGCGAACCGGCTGCCGTCGACGATCCGCGCGATCACCTCGCGCACGTCGTACGGGGTGCGCGAATCCGTTGGGACCACGCCGTACAGCTCGCGTTCGCTGACCGCCGGCGCCTCGATCGCCTTGACGTCCCACGGCCGCGGCGTGCGCGGGCCGAGTGTGGAGATGATGTCGCGGACGATCCGCAGCGCGTGCGCGTCGTCGTCGGCGAGGTGGTCGGTGACGCCGGAATGGCGCGAGTGCACGTCTCCGCCGCCCAGTTCCTCAGCGGTGACGACCTCGCCGGTCGCGGCCTTCACCAACGGCGGGCCGCCGAGGAAAATGGTGCCCTGATTGCGAACGATGACCGCTTCGTCGCTCATCGCCGGAACGTACGCGCCGCCCGCGGTGCAGGAGCCCAGCACGGCGGCGATCTGCGGAATGCCGCGCGCGGACATGGTGGCCTGGTTGTAGAAGATCCGGCCGAAGTGCTCGCGATCCGGGAAAACCTCGTCCTGGCGTGGCAGGAACGCACCGCCGGAGTCGACCAGGTAGATGCACGGCAGGTTGTTGTGCAGCGCGACTTCCTGCGCCCGAAGGTGCTTCTTGACCGTCATCGGGTAGTAGGTGCCGCCCTTGACGGTCGCGTCGTTCGCGACGATCACGCACTCCCGGCCGGACACCCGCCCGATGCCGGTGATGATGCCCGCGGACGGCGCCTCGTCGTCGTAGAGCCCGTTCGCCGCGAGCGGCGAGAGCTCGAGGAACGGCGACCCCGGGTCGAGCAGCGTGTCCACCCGATCGCGCGGCAGCAACTTGCCGCGTTCCACATGGCGGGCACGGGACTTCTCCGTCCCGCCGAGACGGGCGGCGGCCAGCCGCTTGTGCAGATCCTCCACCAGCGCGCCGTGCGAGGTGACGCTGCTGGCGAAAGCATCGCTGTTCGGATCCGCGGAACTGCGCAGTACCGGCGTGTCCATGACTCTCCGTCGAGACGTTAGCGGTCGTTAACTCGAAGCCTGATGTTAGTGGCCGTTAACCGCCGTGTCCAGCCCAGTCCAAAGCACCCCAATGTGGCATTGGGTGCGTCACACGCACCGAATGCCACATTGGGTGCGTCAGATGCACCCAATGCCACATTGGGGCGGTCACGGGCGGGTGAAGCGAGCGGGGAGGTTCAGCCGGCGACGGCGTCCGAGATCCAGCCGGCCACCGGCAGATCCCGCTCCAGACATTCCACCGAAAGACGGATGGTCCACCGCAGCGCCTGCAGCAGCAGGCTGTCCACCTCGTCCGGCGCCGCGCTGGCCAACGCGATCTCGACCTGCTCCCGCGCAGCCGCGGTATTGCCGTGCACCTCGGCCAGCAGCGTCCGGACCGCGGTGCGCACCGGCGGGTCCGCCTGGTCGATCGAGACCTCTTCGCCGCTCTCGTCGAACACCTGCACCTTGACCGGGGCCGTCCCGCCGTCGCCGAGGGTGGACACCATCGCGCTGCACTCGCCGAACAGCAGGAGCATCAGCTCCTTCGTCTCCTCAGAGCGCTCGCCGGGCTCCGAGGCAGTGGACGTGACCTCTTCCAGCGCTTCCTCGTCCTCGCCAAGGCTGATGGCGACGAGCGCGCGCTGCGCCTTCTCGACGAGTCGCTGCTCGCCCTCGCTCCGGTCCGCGGTCACGTGCCTATCAAACACCAGACCGGCGGCCGGGGGGATACCCCGGATCCGGGGCTCAAGCCGCCGAGGAAAGCGCACCCAGCGCGAGCCGGCACAGCAGTTCAGCGAGTTCGCCGTCACCGAGATGGCGGTTGTACGGCGTCGAGTTGATCAGGCCGAAGACCGCGTGCGCGGCCGAGCGCGCCTGGCGTTCTCCCAGGCCCGGCACCGCTTCCCGGATGGCGCGCACCCACACCTCGACGTACTGGCGCTGGAGCGCGCGCACCTGTTTGCGGTCACCGTCGGTGAGATTCGCGAGGTTCCGCTCCTGCACGGTGATCAGCGCCGGGTGATCCAGAGCGAAGTCGACGTGGAACCGGACCAGCGCGGCGAGCAGTTCGTCCGGGGTGCCGCCCGCCTCGGCGCGCGCGGTGCCGCCTTCGAGCAGGAAGTGGCTGATCGAGTTCAGCATCTCCCCGAGAATGGCGTCCTTGCTGCGGAAATGCCGGTACAGCCCGGGCCCGGAGATGCCCACCGCGGCACCGATGTCGTCGATGCCGACGCCGTGGAAGCCGTGATGGGCGAACAGCTCGGCGGCGGCGGTGAGGATTTGTTCCCGGCGGTTCGCCTTCGCACCGTTCACCAGTGGGGTGGAGTTCACCGACATCCGCCAATAGTAGGTCCGCCGGTTAGCGAGCGCTAACTTCCGGTGCTACTTCCTGCCTGGGCCAACTGGACGCATCGGCGGCAAGAGGGGTGTCCGGTGTGGATTCACCTGGTAAAGCTTTAGCCCGTCAAGCTGTCACGACAGGAGTGACCTATGGCTGCAAACACCCGTCAACCATCACGACGCATCTTCCGGATGTGCGCGGCCCTGGGGGTCGCTCTAACCACGGCGCTGGGGTTCGCGAACGTCGCGACCGCCGCGTCGGCCAACTACGTCGCGCTCGGCGACTCCTACTCCTCTGGAGTGGGAGCCGGCAGCTACGGCGACTCGGGCAGCTGCAAACGCAGTGCCAACGCCTACGGCCAGCTGTGGGCCAATGCCCACTCCGGCACCAATTTCACCTTCTTGGCCTGCTCCGGGGCCAAGACCGGCGACGTGCTGAACCAGATCAGCTCGATGCCGTCCAACGCCACGCTGATCACGCTCACCGTCGGCGGCAACGACGCCGGTTTCACCGACGTGATCACCACGTGCACCCTCAACGACGACCAGACCTGCGTCAACCGGGTCAACACCGCGAAGACCTACGTCCAGAACACCCTGCCCGGGCTGCTGGACAAGGTCTACGCCGCGGCGAAGAGCAAGGCGCCCAACGCTAGCCTGGTCGTCCTCTCCTACCCGCGTTTCTACACCGTGCCGGGCTCCTGCTCGGTCGGGCTGAGCGACACCAAGCGCACCGCGATCAACTCCGGCGCGGACACGCTGGCGTCGGTGCTGTCCTCGCGGGCAGCGGCCGCCGGGGCGAAGTTCGTCGACGTCCGCTCGGCGTTCGACGGGCACAACATCTGCTCGTCGGCGAGCGACTACCTGCACAGCCTCACCTGGCCGGTGGACGAGTCGTACCACCCGACTGCCGCCGGGCAGCGGGGCGGCTACTACTCGCCGCTGACCTCCGCGATCGGCTGACGTCCGAAGGTCCGTGAAGGGAACATTGAGGGACTCAGAGTCCCTCAATGTTCCCTTCACGGCATTTCAGCCCATCTTCAGCCCAGCAACGTCTTGACCAGCCCGGCGATCTGCTCGGTCTCGATGAGGAACGAGTCGTGCCCGTACGGCGAGTTCAGCACCGCGGCCGTGCCGCCGGTCCCGGCCGCGATCTCGTCCGACTGGTACGGCGGGTACAGCCGGTCGCTGTCCACCGAAGCGACCACGGTCCGCGCGGTGACCCGGCCCAGCGCGGCCGCCACCCCGCCCCGGCCGCGGCCGACGTCGTGCGTGTTCATGGATTCGGTGAGCACCGCGTACGAACCCGCGTCGAACCGGCGGACCAGTTTGTCCGCGTGATGATCCAAATAGGACTCCACGGCGAACCGTCCGCCCCGCAGCGGGTCCTCGCGCTCCTGCGCGCGATTGCCGAACCGCGTCCGCAGCTCCGGTTCGCAGCGATAGGTGACGTGCGCGATCCGCCGTGCCACGCCCAGTCCGCGATGCGGGCCTTCGGCCGCGGTGTAGTAGTCGCCGCCGTGCCACGCCACGTCCGACCGGATCGCGTGCAGCTGCGGCGCGGCCCAGGCGATTTGCTCCGCCGAGGCACGAGCGGTCGAGGCGAGCACGAGCACGGATTCAACCCGGCCGGGCAGCGTGACCGCCCATTCCAGCGCACGCATCCCGCCCATCGAACCGCCGGCGACCGCGGCCCAGCGATCGATGCCGAGTGCGTCGGCCAGCGCGGCCTCGGCCGCGACCTGGTCCCGCACGGTCAGCGCGGGAAACCTGCTGCCCCACGGTTTCCCGTCCGGGTCCGGAGAGGAGGGCCCGGTCGAGCCCTGGCAGCCGCCGAGCACGTTCGGCGCGACGACGAACAGCGAATCGGTGTCGAACGCCTTGCCCGGCCCGATCAGCTCGTCCCACCAACCCGCGCTGACCTGCCCGGGACCAGCCGGTCCGGCGGCGTGGCTGTCGCCGGTCAGCGCGTGCTCGACGAGGACGGCGTTCGAGCGGTCCGCGTTCAGCCTCCCCCACGTTTCGTAGGCGAGGGTGTATTCGGGCAGTGCTCCACCGGCCTCCAGCGCGAGCGCCCCGGGGCCGGTGAACCACTGCCGGGCACCGGGTGGGTCCCCCGCCCGCCACGCACCGGTGACAGGCGGGAGACCCGCACCGGATTCGGTCATTGCGCCGCCTTCGCGGCGCGGAAACCCGCCTCCAGGTCGGCCTTGAGGTCCTCGATCCCTTCCAAGCCGACGGCGAGCCGGACCAGGCCCGGCGTAACACCCGCGGCGACCTGCTCCTCCGGCGTGAGCTGGCTGTGCGTGGTCGACGCCGGGTGCACGATGAGGCTGCGCACGTCGCCGAGGTTCACCAGCTGGCTGTGCAGTTCGGTGCCGTCGACGAACTTCCGGCCCGCCTCGATGCCGCCGCGCAGTTCGAACGACAGCACCGCGCCGGCACCTCGCGGCAGGTACTTCTGCGCGGATTCGTAGAACGGGCTCGACGGCAGGCCCGCGTAGTAGACCTTCTCGACCTCGTCGCGCTCTTCCAGCCACTCGGCCAGCGCCTGCGCGTTGGTGGTGTGCCGCTCCAGTCGCAGCGAGAGCGTCTCGATGCCCTGGAGGATGAGGAAGCTGTTCAGCGGAGCGATCGCCGCACCGGTGTCGCGCAGCACCTGTACCCGCGCCTTGGCAGCGAACGCGCCCGGGCCGAGCGCTTCCCAGTACTTCAAACCGTGATAGCTCGGGTCCGGCTCGTTGAAGCCCGGGAACTTCGCCGGGTCCTTGCCGAAGTCGAAGGTGCCGCCGTCGACCAGCACCCCGGCCACCGAGGTGCCGTGGCCGCCCAGGTACTTGGTGGCCGAGTGCACGACGATGTCCGCGCCGTGCTCGATCGGGCGGACCAGGTACGGCGTCGGCACCGTGTTGTCCACGACCAGCGGTACGCCGGCCTCGTGCGCCACGTCGGCGACCTTGCGGATGTCCAGCACCGCGCTGCTCGGGTTGGCCAGCGTCTCGCCGAAGAACAGCTTCGTGTTCGGCCGGGCCGCCGCGCGCCACTGCTCCGCGTCGTCCTGGTCCTCGATGAAGGTGACCTCGATGCCCAGCTTCGGCAGCGTGTACTGGAAGAGGTTGAAGGTGCCGCCGTACAGCGACGGGCTGGTGACGATGTGGTCGCCCGCACCGGCCAGGGTCAGCACCGCCGCGGTGATCGCCGCCGAACCGGACGCGAACGCGAGCCCGGCCACCCCGCCTTCGAGCGAGGCGACACGCTGCTCCAGCACGTCCTGGGTCGGGTTGTTGATGCGCGTGTAGATGTGGCCCGGCTCGGCGAGGCTGAACAAGTCGGCCCCGTGCTGGGTGTCGCGGAAGACGTACGAGGTGGTCTGGTAGATCGGTGTGGCGCGGGCGCCAGTGGCCGGATCGGGCGCCGCCCCGGCGTGGATCTGCTTGGTCTCGAAGGACCAGCTCGTGGTGTCTTCCGGCATGTCCTGCTCCTAGCGGTTCGAAAGCGATCGGCTGGGCGCAGACGGTAACCAGGCCGGGCGAATCGCCCAACAGCTCTCACGGGATGGGAGCACTACGCACCCGGACGTACGCGCAAGTACCGAGCTCTGACGGACGACGAGACTGCTCGCTGCCGCGCATTCTCAGGTCATGGATTGGCGAATGCGCCCGGCGACCCGCAAGTGGTTCCTGTTCGCGCACGTCGTGACTTCGGTCGGCTGGATCGGCGCGGAACTCGCGATCCTGGTGTGCAACGTGGTCGCGCTCGCCGGGTCCGACCCGGTGACCACGCGCGGCGCGCACGTGATCGCCGGGCTGCTCGCGAGCGTGCTGTACTTCCCGGCAAGCCTGCTCGCGCTGGCCACCGGGGTGGTGCTCAGCCTCGGCACGAAGTGGAAGCTGGTGCGCTACTACTGGGTGCTGTGGAAGCTGCTGGCGACGCTCGCCCTTTTCGGCGGCGGGAACCTGCTGGTGGTCCCCATGTTCGTGCGATACGCCGACGAGGCCGCGCGCGGCGAGACGGTCGGGGCGGGCGCGGTGTCCGGCACCGGCGCCATGAGCGTCGGGCTGACCCTGCTGCTGCTCGCGACGCTGGTGTCCTACTTCAAGCCGTGGTCGAAGGTGTTCAGCCGCGTTCCGGTGAGCACCGAACGCAGTACCGCGAGTGGCACAACCGGGGAAGTCTTCTACCGTTCCAGCTAAGACGAGCAAGCGCTGGAGGTAGTTGTGGTCTCGGTGCGCAGCGTCGTGGACCGGGTCGGTCCCACGCTGCTCCACGCGCTGCTCGTGCCCGAAGGCTGCCCGGCGGTCGGCGAC
Source organism: Amycolatopsis benzoatilytica AK 16/65 (assembly GCF_000383915.1). Taxonomy (NCBI): domain Bacteria; kingdom Bacillati; phylum Actinomycetota; class Actinomycetes; order Pseudonocardiales; family Pseudonocardiaceae; genus Amycolatopsis; species Amycolatopsis benzoatilytica. The sequence goes on along the minus strand of NZ_KB912942.1, from coordinate 8,561,889 downwards.
GTCGTGATCGCGGAGCCGGGCGCGGAGTCGGCCATCGCCGCGGGCGATCTGGTGCTGGGCGTCGCGACCGTCGAAGCCGAGGACGCCGCCGCGCTGGTCCGGACGAGCGCGTCGCGCGGTGCCGCCGCCGTGCTGCTGAAGCCGCCGCTCGCCGCGAAACCGCCGGTGAAACGCGCGGCCAAAACCGCTGGGATCGCGTTGATCCAGGTGCACGCGGCGACGTCGTGGGCGCAGCTGGTCTGGCTGTTGCGCACAGTCCTGGACGCGATCGCCGACGAATCCGAAGCGCTCGAGGAAGGCGGCGACCCGGGCTCCGGCGACCTCTTCCGGCTCGCCGACGCGGTGGCCGCCGTGGTGGACGCGTCGGTGACCATCGAGGACACCAACTCGCGCGTGCTCGCCTACTCCGCCCGCCAGGACCTGACCGACCCGGCGCGGGTGGCGACGATCATGGGCCGCCGGATCCCGGACGACGTGCTGGCCCGGTTCCGCTCGCGCGGCGTCTTCCGGGAGCTGTCGCGCGGCCGTCAGACGATTTTCGTCCCGGCCCAGCGCGACGGCACGCTGCCGCGGCTGATCGTGCCGATCCGGATGGGCGGCGAGCTGCTGGGATCGATGTGGGCGGTCGTGCCCGGTCCGGTTTCGGAGGAACGCGCGGCCGCGTTCGCCGACGCCGCGCCGGTGGTCGCGCTGCATTTGCTGCGGCGGCGAGCACACACCGACGCGCAGCGCCGGGCATCCGCCGAACTGCTGCGCGCGGTGCTCGAGGGCCAGGTGCCGCCGCGCCGGGTGGCCGCCGAACTGGACCTGTCCGACGAACCGCATCGAGTGGTGGTCGTGGACGTCAGCGGCGGGGACAGCCGGGACGCCGAGGGGCTGTTGCTGGCGTTGCTGGAACGGATCTCGCACGGCGTCGGACGGCGGCCGGTCGCGACCGAACTGGGCGGGCTCTTGTACGTCGTGGTGCCCGACCGCGCCGGAACCGGCTGGCCCGAGCTGCGGGACGTGCTGCTCGCCCAGCCGGTCTCTCGACGCGGCGGAGTTCCGCGCGCGGCAGCCGGCGCACCCGGCGATCCGACCGCGCTAGCTTCGTCTCGCGCGCAGGCCGACGAAGCGCTGGGCCTGCTTCGGGCGGGGCTGGTGGCAGGCCGCGCGGTGGCCTACGACGAGGCGTGGACGGCCTTGGTCCTGCACCGCGCCGCCGCCGCGGCGGCCTCCGCCCAAGTCGCCGAACTCGGTCCGCTCGGCGTGCTGCGAGCGCACGACGAGACGAGCAACGCCGGCTACGTCGACACGTTGTACGAATGGCTTCGGCATCCGGGCGATCCGCGGGCCGCCGCGGAACGGCTGCGGATCCACCCGAACACCCTGCGGTACCGGATGAAACGGCTTCTCGAACTGGTTCCGCTGGATCTCGAAGACCCGGACGTCCGGCTCGCCTTGCTCACCCAGCTGGTCGCGCTCCGGTGGAGCTGACCGCACCCCTGGCCGCTGGCTCGATCGACTGTCCGTGAAGGACCCCCTCACGGAACCCACGTCCCTCAAGGACCCCCTCACGGATCGGCAGCGAGGCCGCCGGAGGCTGGGGCGTCATGCGACCAGCAGTGTCTTCCCGATCGTGCCGCGCGATTCGATCGCCGCGTGCGCGTCGGCCGCGCGCTCCAACGGGAATCGCTGCCCGATCACCGGCGTGAGCTGGCCCGCCGCGGCGGCTTCCAGCGCGGACTCGGTGTACTCCCGCATCGCCGCCGCGTCGCCGATAGACCGGATCACCTCGACTCCGCGCTTCGCTGCTTCCTCTTCGGGCACTTCTGCCCACGATCCGCTGGACAGGCCGTAAATCGCCATCCGCCCGCCGGGCCGCACCAGCCGGTACGCCGCCGTGCCGACCTCGCCGCCGACGCCGTCGAAGACCACGTCCACCGGCCCGACCTCGTCCGTCCACTGTGGATTCGTGTAGTCCACCGCCAGCGCCGCGCCCAGATCCCGCGCCTGGGCCGCCTTCTCCGCGCCGCCCGCCGCCGCGACGACCTCCGCGCCCGCCGCCTTCGCCAGCTGCACCAGCAAGCTGCCGACCCCGCCGGCGGCAGCTTCGACCAGGACCCGCTCGCCCGGCGCCACCGCCGTCGCGCGGACCAGCCCGGTCGCCGTGCGGCCGTCGGCCAGCAACGCGACGGCCGCGTCGAGGCTCAGCGCCTGCGGCACCGGAAACACCAGCTCGGCGTCCACGACCGCGCGCTGGGCGTAGCCGCCGCTGCCACCGGTCGAGGTCACCACGCGTTTCCCGATCAGAGCCGGGGCCACCCCTTCGCCGATCCGGCTGATCACGCCGCCGACCCCGTTGCCCGGAACCATCGGCAGCGAGCCGGCGAACGGCCCGGCCCCGGTCGCCCGGAACTGCGTTTCCACGAACGTGACGTTGGCGAACGCCACCTCGATCAGCACCTGCCCCGGCCCGGGAACCGGATCGGGCGCGTCCCCCGCCACCAGCACCGCCGGTCCGCCGAACTCCCGCAGCCACACCGCTCGCATAGATGCCCTTCCTGAAGATCTCCGCCGGAGCACAGCCAACTACCTCGAGTGCGGTCGAGGTCAACCGGTTTGTCCTGTCAGCACTATCAACCGCGCGCAAGACTGTTCTGACGGAATGATGACACCGCCGTCTGGGTGCTTCACCGTGAGTGTCAGCACCTTTGTTCCGGACACCGCCCGCAGGAGGCCAGCAGTGCGCATCGCCGTTCCCCGTGAGATCAAGAGGCACGAATACCGGGTCGCGCTGACCCCGGCGGGCGTGCACGAACTGGTCGGTCGCGGGCACGACGTCTTCGTTGAGACGGGTGCCGGGACCGGTTCGTCGATCACCGACGAGGAGTACGTCGCCGCGGGCGCCAAGGTGCTCGCCACGGCGGACGAGACCTGGGCCGAGGGCGAGCTCGTGCTGAAGGTCAAGGAGCCGATCGCCGAGGAGTACCCGCGCCTGCGCAAGGACCTGGTGTTGTTCACCTACCTGCACATCGCCGCGGACCGGCCGCTGACCGACGCGCTGCTGGCCGCGGGCACCACCGGCATCGCCTACGAGACGGTCCAGAAGCCGAACGGCGCGCTGCCGCTGCTGGCCCCGATGTCCGAGGTGGCCGGACGGCTGGCCCCGCAGGTGGGCGCGTACTCGCTGATGAAGCCGAGCGGCGGCCGCGGCGTCCTGCCCGGCGGAATCCCCGGCGTGCACCCGGCCCGCGTCGTCGTCATCGGCGGCGGTGTGGCGGGCCTGAACGCCGCCCGCGTCGCGCTGGGTCTCGGCTCGGACGTCGAGATCCTGGACACGAACGTCGACCGCCTCCGCCAGATCGACAACGACTTCGGCGGCCGCATCCGCACAGTCACCTCGAACCGGCTGTCGGTCGAGGAGTCGGTACTGGAAGCGGACCTGGTCATCGGTGCCGTGCTGGTGCCGGGTGCGAAGGCCCCGAAGCTGGTCTCGAACGGCCTGGTGTCCCGCATGAAGCCGGGCAGCGTGCTCGTCGACATCGCCATCGACCAGGGCGGCTGCTTCGCCGACTCGCGCCCGACCACGCACGACGACCCGACCTACACGGTGCACAACTCGGTCTTCTACTGCGTCGCGAACATGCCGGGCGCTGTCCCGCGTACGTCGACGTACGGCCTCACCAACGTCACGCTGCCGTACGCCGTGCAGCTGGCCGACAAGGGCTGGAAGGCCGCGCTGTCCGCCGACCAGTCCCTCGCCCTGGGCCTGAACACGCACGACGGCGCCCTCACCAACGGCCCCGTCGCGGCCGCGCACGACCTGCCGCACACCGCGGTGGAGACGGTGCTCGCCTGACCTAAGGCACCCGAGCGGGTCCCTTTCGCGGTGCGTCAGGGGCCCGCTCCTCTTTTATGAGCCTTCGCCCGAACTCGATGGCGGGCAGTTCCACCCAACGCCGCAGGACGCACGCGAAGAGCAGCGCGATGGCCGCGGTCGCGACGGCCTTGAGCACGCTGTTCGGCAGGAAGAGCGCGGTCACGCCCCCGGCCCCGGTCTGGGCCAGGTAGAGCGCATAGGACCGGTCTCCGATGTAGGTGAGCGGACGGCTCGCGAGCAACCGCCGGACCGGCCCCCGCGCGATCACCGCCACGAGCAGCAAGGCCGATCCCAACGCGTAGATCGGGACCACGAACTGCCAGTACCCGCCGAGCTCCCGCCTGATCGGCTCCACCGAGAGCTGCAGCCCGCAAAATCCCAGCGCGACCAGCACCGCCGCGGCCGGGCTGGTCAGCGGCCGCAGCACCGCGAACCCGCGCGGGTGGTGCAGCGCGAGTGCGAGCAGGCAGCCGACGACCAGCGAGCCGTAGTGCACGGACAGGCTCGCCCACTGGTGCGTGGGCCCCAGCGGCAGCACCCCGAGCACGAACCCCAGCCCTCCGATGCCGATCATCAGGCGCAACGCGGTCTTTCCCGTCCGCGCGAACGACGTCAGGACGAGCAGCGCGGGCCAGACGAGGTAGAACTTCTCCTCCACGCCCAGCGACCACGATGTCGGGTACGGCGTGTTGTAGGTGACGAACTCGTTGAAGAACGTCAGGTAGTGCCACATCGCGTCGCCGAGCCTGCTGCTCTGGTACGTCCCGGAGAGGGTCATCGCCAGCGCCGTCAGGCCGAGCAGCAGGAAGTACACCGGCATGATCCGGAAGACGCGGCGGAGGTAGAAGTTCCGCAACGAGATCCGGCCGGTGCGGTCCTCTTCGCGCAGCGCCAGCGTGGTGATGAGGAAGCCGGACAGCACGAAGAACAGCTGGACTGCGATCCAGCCCTGCAGCCGGTCGAAGACCGGGCCGCCGTAGTGGAAGAACACGACGGCCAGCGCGGCGAGCGCACGCACGCCGCCAAGGCCGGGGAACCACGACGACGCCCGGTATTCAGCATGGTCAAGGGGCCGCCAAGAGATGATCACACCCGCAGCGTCGATCTTGGACGCTGAACCGAGCCTTAAGGCGACTTAAGACCCCTTCAGCTCCGGCAGCCGGACGACGAACCGGCTTCCCCCTTCGAGTTCGGCCGTGCCGCCGTGGGCGCGGGCGATGTCGGCGACGATTGCCAGGCCCAGCCCCGATCCGCCGCCGTCGCGGGCCTAGGCGTCGTCAAGACAGACGAACCGGTCGAAGATGCGCTGCCGGTCCGCTTCGGGTACGCCGGGCCCGTCGTCTGTGACCGACAGCACCGCCCAACCATCCACTGCGGACACCTCCACGACGACCCGGGACTTCGCGTACCGCTGGGCGTTGTCGACGAGGTTGCGGACGAGCCGTTCCAGTCGCGACCGGTGCCCGAGGACCTCAGGTGCCCCGCTCACCTCGATCTCGGCTCGCCCGGCCGCGACGGCGTCGACCACTTCGGACAGTGACACGGGCGAATGGAGGTCGGGCCCGGCATAGTCGAGCTTGCCGAGCAGCACGAGGTCGGCGACGAGGTCCTGCAGCCGAGTGACGTCGAGCAGTGCGTTCTCGCAGGTGTGATGCCAATCGAGGCGGTCGGGGTGGGCGAGCAGCACCTCGAGCTGCGTCCGCAGCGACGCGAGCGGGGTGCGCAGCTCATGCGACGCGTCGGAGGTGAATCGGCTCTGCCGCGTGACGGCCTCGTCGAGCCGCATGAGCATGGTGTTCATCGTCTCGGCGAGACGCGCGATCTCGTCCCCGGTACGCAGTGCGGGGACGCGGCCGGCTCAGGTTGTGCGCGCCGATCTCGGCGATTTCGCAGCGGATAGCCTCGACTGGGTGCAGCGACCGGCGGACGGCCAGCCACGCGAGAACGCCGATGAGCAGCGCGACCCCCGGGACGCCGGGCGCAAGAACAGTTCTGAGGGAGTCGACGGCCGCCCGGGCTTCGGGATCGAGCTGCACGCCGGCGTACACGGCGTATCCGCCGGTGCCGCTGTCGGCGTGGACGACGTGCAGGGTCAGGTCGTCTTCGGCGCCGGCCAGTTCGGAGGTGCAGCCGACGGACGCTTGGCTGGTCCGGTCGATCTGGTACGACCGCAAGGTCACCTCGGTGTCGTACGCGGACAGGGTGCCTTCGCGCAGGGCCGGGCAGGAGGCGACGGAGGTACCCGAGCGGTCCTTGATCTCGTAGATCGAGTCGCGCACAAGCAGCCGCAGGTCCGCGGGCCGGGTGCCGTTGTTCAGCAACTGCACGATCGCGTCGGCGTCGGCGTCGGCGGCGGCGAACCGCGCGGCGACGTTCTCGAGCCGGCTCTGCGCGTGGAGCACGAACCACCCCGACATGGCTCCCAGCGAAGCGCCGGACGCGGCGAAGGCCATCACCGCGACGCGGAAACGGGTGGTGCGCCAGAAGTCAGGCACCCGCCGTCACCACGTGGTAGCCGGCGCCGCGCACCGTCCGGATGGTCTCGGCACCGAACGGGAGGTCGATCTTGCGGCGCAACGCGCTGACGTGGACCTCGACGAGGTTGGCGGTCGCGGAGGCGGCGAAGTCCCACAGGTTGTCGAGCAGCTCGGCCTTGGTGACGACTTGCCCGGGCCGCTGCATCAGGTAGGCGAGGAGAGTGAACTCCTTGCAGGTGAGGGTGATGTCGGCGGTGCCTCGCCGGCAGGTCCGGCTGGCCTGGTCGAGCTCGAGATCCCCCAGCTTGAGAAGCCCCGGCCGGGTGGTGCCGCCGCGGCGGATGAGCGCGCGCAGGCGGGAGAGCAGGACGCCGTAGGAGAAGGGCTTGGAAAGGAAGTCGTCGGCACCGGTGTCGAGGGCCTCGATCTCGTCGTCCTCGCTGTCCTTGGCAGTCAGCATCAGGATCGGGGTGGTGTTGCCCTCGTCCCGCAGCCGGCGGCAGACGCGGTAGCCATTGAGGCCGGGCAGCATGATGTCGAGGATGATCGCGGAGTAAGGGTGCTCGAAGGCGTGCCAGAGCGCGTCCCGCCCGTGGTGGGCGACATCGACGGCGTAGCCCTCGGCGGTGAGCCCCGCCCGCAGCGCTTCGGCCAGCCGTTGTTCATCCTCCACGAGCAAGATCCGCATCTTGCCACGATGCCACAAGATCTGAGGGAGCCCGAACTAAAGGGGCGACCCGCTCAACCAGCCTGGGGGTCACTGGGAGCGGGTCGCCGAGTACCAGCTTAAAGAACATTCGCCGGAAGTGCTCGCCCGGGGGTGGAATTGCCGTGCGTTTACCTGGCGGCACGGATGAAAGTTCAACCTTCCGGTTATGCCGCTCCACCTCGGCATCTGTGCGCTCCGGAGGCCCTCCGGACCCCCTGCGGAGGGCAGCGTGCCCTTCGTCACGCTGTCTTGGCGCGCAGGAAAACGGGCTGCCGGGAGTCTCCGGCGGGTCGCGGCGCGGCGGCCGCTCGGGAATAAAGTGTCGGTCCCCGTCCCTAGGCTTCTGATGTGACCACCACTGCGACGCCCGCGCGTCAACACCGTCCGGTTGCCGGGACGGCGCCTCAGCCGGTCGGCTGGGTGCGCCGGTTGAGTGCTGCCTGCTGGCAGCACCGCGGGGTGGTAGTGCTCTCGCTGACTGCCGCGATCCTGAGCGTCGGCGTGCAGGCGGCCAGTCCGCTGCTGGTGCGGTCCGCGGTGGACGACGCGGTGGCCGGGCACACCGGCCAGCTGACCGGGCTCGCGGTCGCGCTGGTCGCGTTGCAGGTGGTCGCGTTCGCTTCGGCGTTTCTGCGCCGCTACGTCGGCGGACGGCTGGCGCTGGACGTCCAGCACGATCTGCGAAACCGGGTGTTCGGCGCCGTTTCCCGGCTAGACGGCGGCAAACAGGACGCGTTACGCACCGGCCAAGTCGTCTCGCGAGCGATTTCGGACCTGCAGTTGGTCACCGGTCTGCTGATGCAGGTGCCGTTGTCCGCCGGGTCGGTGATCTTCGCGGTGCTGTCGCTCGGAGCGATGCTGTGGATGTCGCCGCTGCTCACGCTGATCGCATTGGTGGTCGCGCCGGCGGTCGGCATCGTGGTGGGGATGAGCCGGCGGCGGCTGTTCCCGGCGACCTGGTCCGCGCAGCAACGCGCGGCGGACGTCGCGCAGCAGGTCGAAGAGACGGTCACCGGCGTGCGCGTCGTAAAGGGCTTCGGGCAGGAAGCGCGCGAGGTGTCACGGCTGGAGCGCACGGCCCGCAAGTTGTTCGCCGAACGGTTGCGGGCGGCGAAGCTGTCCGCGTTGCCGACTGCGACCACGTCGGCGCTGCCCGCCGCCGGACAGGTCGCGGTGCTGGCGATCGGCGGCCTGCTCGCGTTGAACGGGGAAATCAGCCTCGGCACCTTCCTCGCGTTCGCGACCTACCTCGCCGCGCTGATCGGGCCGGCGCGGTTCCTGTCCGGGCTGGTCGTGCAGGCGCAGCTCACCCGCGCCGGCGCGGAGCGAGTGTACGAGCTGATCGACGCGCAGCCCGAGGTCACCGACAGCCCGGACGCGCGGCCGCTGCCGCCGGGCGCGCTCGGGGTCGAGCTGGAAGACGTGAAGTTCGGCTACACCCGCACCGACCCGGTGCTGAACGGCCTGACGCTCACCGCGAATCCGGGCGAAACGCTCGCGCTGGTCGGCACCGCCGGGTCCGGCAAATCCACGATTTCCATGCTGCTGCCCCGGTTTTACGACGTGCACGAAGGCGCCGTGCGAGTCGGCGGCCTCGATGTGCGCGACGCGGCACTGAAAGACCTCCGCCAAGCCATCGGCGTGGTCTTCGAGGAAGCCTTCCTGTTCTCGACCTCGGTCCGCGACAACATCGCCTACGGCCGGCCGGACGCGAGCGACGAGGAAGTCTTCGCCGCGGCCCGCGCCGCCGAAGCGGACGGGTTCATCCGGGCGCTGCCCGACGGCTATGCCACCGAGGTCGGCGAGCGCGGTCTCACGCTGTCCGGCGGCCAGCGGCAGCGGCTGGGTCTCGCCCGTGCGCTGCTCACTGACCCGCGCGTGCTGATCCTGGACGACGCCACCTCCGCGATCGACACCGTCACCGAAGCGGCGATCCACGACACGCTGCGGGCGGTCACCGCCGAGCGCACCACGCTGCTGATCGCGCACCGGCGGTCCACGTTGCAGCTGGCGGACCGGATCGCGGTGCTCGACCAGGGCCGAGTCGTGGACGTCGGCACCGAACAAGAGCTGCTCGCCCGCTGCCCGCTGTTCCGCGAACTGGTCGCCGGGCCGGACGACGACGTCGAAAAGCCGCACCGCTGCGAGAACCTCGAACCGGGCACGGACGGCACTACCCCGGCGCTCTGGCCGCACGACGAACGCGACGAGGTCGATGCGCTGGCCGAGGCCGCGCAGGCTCGCGGCGGCACGCCTGGCGGCGGTTCCGGCTTCGCGGGCAGCGGCGGCGCGGACGTTCCGCCGACCCCTGAGCTGCTCGAAGGCGTCCGCCGGTTGCCGCCGGCCCTCGACCGGCCTCAGCTGTCCGAAGTGGACTCGACCGCGCCCGACCCGGCGTTCCGGCTGGCCCGGCTGCTGCGTCCGGTGCGCTGGCCGCTCGTCGGGGTGATCGCCCTGGTCGCGGCGGACGCGCTGGCCTCGCTCGCGTTGCCCGCTTTGTACCAGCGCGGGGTCGACCACGGCGTGCTGCCCGGCGTCGCGAGCGTGGTGTGGCTGCTGGCCGGCATCGGCGCGCTGGTGGTCGCGGCCGACTGGTTCGTGGTGCGCTGGCAGACCCGGCTCACCGCGCGAGTGGGCGAGACCGTGCTGTATTCGCTGCGCGTGCGCAGTTACGCACACCTGCAACGGCTCGGCCTGGACTATTACGAGCGCGAACTGTCCGGGAAGATCATGACCCGGATGACCACAGACGTCGACGCGCTGTCCACCTTCCTGCAGACCGGCCTCGCCACCGCGGTCGTCAGCGCGCTCACTCTGGTCGGCATCACGGTCGCACTGCTGGTCACCGATGCCGCGCTGGCGCTGTACGCACTGGCCATGCTGCCGATCCTGCTCGTCGCCACGCTGGTATTCCGGCGGGTCGCATCGCGCGCGTACAGCGAGGCCCGCGAGAAGGTGAGCGTCGTCAACGCGGACATGCAGGAGAACGTCAGCGGCCTGCGCGTCGCTCAGGCGTACACCCGCGAAGAGCGTTCGGCTGCCGTGTTCGCGTCACGCAGTGACGACTACCGGCGATCCCGGCTGCGCGCGCAGCGGTATATCGCGACGTACTTCCCGCTGGTGTCGCTGTTGTCGGATCTCGCGACCACCACGGTGCTCGTCGTCGGTGCCCACCGCGTCGCGGGAGGCACCCTCGAAGCCGGCGTGCTGCTGGGATTCCTGTTGTACCTGCAGCAGTTCTTCTCGCCGATCCAGCAGCTGTCGTCGGTGTTCGACGGCTACCAGCAGGCGCGCGTCGGCCTGAGCCGCATCGGCGACCTGCTGCGCACGCCGACCTCGGTGCCTGCCGCGGAGAAACCGGTCCCGCTGCCCGAGCACTTGACCGGCGAGGTCCGGTTCAAAGACGTCGACTTCTCTTACGCCGGAGCGGAAAAGCCCGCGCTGGAACACCTGGTGCTCGACGTCTCGCCCGGCGAGACCGTCGCGCTGGTCGGGGCGACCGGTGCGGGCAAATCCACCGCGGTGAAGCTCGTCGCGCGCTACTACGACGCTACCGGCGGCGCGGTGCTGATCGACGGTGTGGACGTACGCGAGTACGACCTGCCCTCGCTGCGCGCGCGGATGGGCGTGGTGCCGCAGGAAGCGCACCTGTTCTCCGGCACCGTCGCGGACAACGTGCGGTACGGCCGGCCCGAAGCCACCGACGCGGAGGTCGAGGCGGCCGTACGCGCAGTCGGCGCGCTGGACGGTGTCGCTGCCCTGCCCGCCGGTTTCCGGCAGCCAGTGGGCGAACGCGGGCGTTCGCTGTCCGCCGGGCAACGGCAGCTGGTCGCGCTGGCCCGGGCCGAACTGGTCGACCCGGACGTCCTGCTGCTGGACGAAGCGACCGCCGCGCTGGACCCGGCCACCGAGGCGACGGTGCTGCGCGCTACCGAGCACCTGGCCCGCCGGCGCACCACCTTCGTGGTCGCGCACCGGCTGGCCACCGCGGCGAAAGCGGACCGGATCGTGGTGCTCGACCACGGCCGGATCGTCGAAGAAGGCACCCACCAGGAACTGGTCGCGGCCGGGGGCCACTACGCCCGCTTGTGGGCGCTGGGTTAGGAGATCTTGCGGCGGTAGATCGCCGTGGCGAAGAAGTACGCCACCACCAGGGTCCCGGCGCACCAGGCGAGCGCGACCCAGATGCCGGAGCCGACCGGCTGCTGGGCGAACAGCGCCCGGACGGTGTTGACGATCGACGTCACCGGTTGATGCTCGGCGAACGCGCGCACCGGTCCGGGCATCGTCCCGGTCGGGACGAACGCCGAGCTGATGAACGGCAGGAAGATGAGCGGATAGGAGAACGCACTCGCGCCGTCCGCGGTTTTCGCGGTGAGCCCGGGGATCACCGCGACCCAGGTCAGCGCCAGCGTCACCAGCACCACCAGGCCGAGGACGGCGAGCCAGGCCAGCGGTCCGGCTCCGGTGCGAAAGCCCATCGCCAACGCGACCAGCACGACCACCGCGACCGAGACCAGGTTCGCCGCCACCGAGGTCAGCACATGCGCCCACAGCACCGCCGACCGGGCGATCGGCATCGACTGGAAGCGTTCGAAGATGCCGCCCTTCAGGTCGAGGAAGAGCCGGAACGCGGTGTAGGAGATGCCGGACGCGATGGTGATGAGCAGGATGCCGGGCAGCAGGTAGCTGACGTAGGAGGAGCCGGTCCCGGTCTTGATCGCGCCGCCGAGCACGTAGACGAACAGCAGCAACATGAAGATCGGGGTGATCGTGGTGGTGATGACGGTGTCCAGGCTGCGGGTGATGTGCCGCAGCGACCGGCCTAACAGGACAAAGCAGTCGCCGAAGAAGTGCGTGTTCACGATCGTCCCCTCACTCGGTAGCGCCGTTGCCGACGAGGGAGAAGAAGACGTCCTCGAGCGTCGGCTGCTTTTCCACGTACTCGACCTTCGCCGGCGGCAGCAGCTGCTTGAGCTCGGCGAGCGTGCCGTTTACCAGTACCCGTCCTTCGTGCAGGATCGCGATCCGGTCGGCGAGGCGCTCGGCTTCCTCCAGGTACTGGGTGGTCAGCAGCACCGTGCCGCCCTCTGCGGCGAGTTCCTCGACCGCCTGCCAGACCTCGTTGCGCGCCTGCGGATCGAGCCCGGTGGTCGGCTCGTCGAGGAAGATCACCGGCGGATTCCCGATCAGGCTCATCGCGATGTCGAGCCGCCGGCGCATCCCCCCGGAGTAGGTCGAGACTTTCCGGCCCCCGGCGCCGGTCAGCGAAAACCGCTCCAGCAGCTCGTCGGCGATCCCGCCCGGGTTCTTCAGATGCCGGAGCTTGCCGACCAGCACCAGGTTTTCGCGCCCGGTGAGGATCTCGTCCACCGCCGCGAACTGCCCGGTGAGGCTGATCGACTCGCGCACCCGCGCCGCCTGGCTCGCCACGTCGAACCCGTTCACCTCTGCCTGCCCTGCGCCGGCTTTGAGCAAGGTGGACAGGATGCGCACGACCGTGGTCTTGCCCGCGCCGTTGGACCCGAGCAGCGCGAAGATGCTGCCGCGCGCGACCTCGAAGTCGACTCCGCGCAGCACGTCCAGTTTCCCGTACGACTTTTCCAGCCCGCGCACCCGGATCGCCGCGGTCACAGCGCACCGCCGGCGGCGCGGTCGATCGCTTCGGCCAGCCGGGCTCGTTCGCGGGCGATCCAGCTGCCTTCGGGATAGTTGCGGAGAAACACCTCCGCGAACTCGACCGGATCGTCGCCGACGATGTCGCGCACCGACGTCCCGTCGGCCACGGCCTGCTCGAACAGGTCGGCGAGATCGTCCAGCATCGTCAGGTGATTGTCCGACGTGCCGGGCCCGAAGTACTGCAGATACCGCTGCAACGCCTTGGCCGCGGTCCGGTGATCGGACGGCAGGTCCTCAATCCGCGCCTTGTAGCGCCGGTAGCGCTTTTTGTCCTCCAGAGATCCGGTGATCGCCTCCAAGTACCGGAGATACCGGTTCTTGACTTCCCCTGCTTCCGTTTCCATGGCTCACTCCCCTGTCCCCGCGCCCCGAAGCCGCTCGAGCCGGTCGGCGAGAAACGTCCAGTTCCGCCAGAACTCGCCCAGGCTCTCCCGTCCCCGCGCGTTCAACGAGTAGACCTTCCGCGGCGGCCCCTTCTCGGACGGGACCTTCTCGACGTCGACGAGACCGCGTTGTTCGATCCGCACGAGCAGCGCGTAGACCGTGCCCTCGGCGATGTCGGAGAACCCCTGCTCCCGCAGCCACGCGGTGATCTCGTAGCCATAGGCGGCCCGCCCGGCGAGGACCGCCAGGACGATGCCTTCCAGGGTCCCCTTGAGCATCTCCGTCGCCTGCCTGCCCATCGGACGCCCTTCAGCTATCTAGTAACACTGAGTACTAGTAGATAGTAACACTGAATAGCGAGGGCTGGGCAAGAGTTTCCGGGCAGCGCGCAGCGGCCGGGCGGCACGCGAAGCGCACCGCCCGGCTCGTCAGGCTCTCCCCAGGTACCGCCGCCGGACTCGTCAGGCGGGCTCAGGCATCGGCTGACACCGGCTGGCACTGGCCGGCCGGGTACGGCAGTTCGCGCCACTGGAGGTCGGCCCATCCCGCGGAAGCGACGTCAGCGGGTTCGGCCCACCGGGTCGTTCCAGGCCGGACGTGCGTGTCCGGACCGACCGACCAGTCCGGCGCCTCCGGCTCGACGTGCTCGAACTCCTCGATGCCGTCCGGAGTGCGCCACACCACAGTGCAGGAATCGCACATCAGCACGACGGTGCCGTGCTCGGTCACGACCGGGCGAATCAGGCCCTGATCCCAGAACGACGGACATTCGACCAGCCACATCGCGTCACCACCGCCTTGCTCGCCGGAACCCGCCGCCGGCCCGAGACGGGCCGCAGCCTTCCGACAGCAGAGCAGCGCGCCGTGAACGAGCCGCGACGACGGCCCCAACGCCGCCGGAACGGGCGCCGACGATCCCGGATGCAGTGCCGGGCCGCCGGTAATCGCGTCGAACTCGCCGCGCACGCCTGTCACCATCGCCGGATGCAAGACCGCATACCCGCCCGGCAGATCCGAGCGGTGCACACCGACACCACCATCACGGTGTATCAGGCTTACCCGCGCGAGATCGCCGGACCCGCGCTGGCCGCGGGCACCTTCGTCGCCCCGTTCAAACGGGAACGGATGACCTGGATCAAGCCGTCCTTCCGATGGATGGCCTACCGCTGCGGCTGGGGCCAGAAGCCGGGCCAAGAACAAGTCCTCGCCCTGGACCTCACCCGCGACGGCTTCGCCTGGGCGCTGGAACACGCCGCGCTCAGCCACTACGACGCGAAGTTCCACGCCAGCCAGCAAGCCTGGCGAACCGAGGTCCGGACGAGCCCGGTCCGTATCCAATGGGACCCGGAACGGGACCTGTACCACCGGCCGCTGCCGCACCGCAGCCTGCAGATCGGCCTCAGCGGAGAAGCCGTCGACCGTTACGCGGACTCCTGGATCACCGGCATCCGCGATGTGACGCCGGCCATGCACGCGATCCGGGGCCATCTCGCGGCCGGCCGGGTCGCCGAGGCCGAACGGCTGCTTCCCGGGGAGACCGTCTATCCGCTGACTCCGGAGCTGGCCGCGTCGATCGGGGCGGACGTCTCGCACTGACCGCGCAGCCGGCGGCTGTCCCGGTGAGCGAGATGCGGCCCTTCCCCTTCCGGCTCGCCGGAAGCCCCGCGCCAAACGACCGAGCCCTCCGCCATTCGTCGACCATCCGTTCGACGTCCGGCCGATCCGCCGTCTTATTTCCGTCGTTCCGGCACTACGAACGGAGGGATTTTCGCCGGTTCTCTCGCCTCGGACAGGAGCCGCCAGCAGGACTTGATCGAGTCAGTGACCGGGTCGGTGGCCGACGCCCGAGTGCGCCACGCCTCACACAAGCCAGTTCGATCACACGTCTGTTATCAAGGGGGTTAGCCTGGTAGGCGCATTACCCCGATTCAAGATCGAGACGGATAGAGGCGAGCCCAAGCCGTGTCCAGCAGCAGCCCTGCGTCACAATTCGGCCCCAACGAGTGGCTGGTCGAGGAGATGTACGACCAGTTCCTCGCGGATCCCCAGTCGGTAGACGCCGCCTGGCACGATTTCTTCGCCGATTACAAGCCCACTGCCAGCGGAAACGGCACCCCGGCGGCAGCGAACGGCGGATCCGCCGCTCCAGCCGCCAAGCCCGCGCCCGCCCCGGCGGCGAAGGCTCCGGCCGCCCCGCCCGCTCCGGCTCCGGCCGCGAAGGCCGCGCCCGCCCCGGCTGCCACCGCCCCGGCTGCCAAGGCCCCGGCCGCCGCCCAGCCCGCGGCCCCGGCGCCCGCGGCGAAGGCCGCCGCCCCCGCCGCGAAGCAGGAGCCCGAATCGAAGCAGCTGCGCGGCGCGGCCGCGGCGATCGCCAAGAACATGGACGCCTCGCTGTCCGTGCCGACCGCGACGAGTGTGCGCGCCGTCCCGGCGAAGCTGATGGCGGACAACCGCATCGTCATCAACAACCACCTCAAGCGCACCCGCGGCGGCAAGATCTCCTTCACGCACCTCATCGGCTACGCCATGGTGCGCGCGCTCCGCGACTTCCCGAACATGAACCGGCACTACCAGGTGGTCGACGGGAAGCCGTTCGCGATCACGCCGGAGCACGTGAACTTCGGTCTCGCGATCGACATGAAGGGCAAGGACGACTCCCGCACTCTCGTCGTGGCCTCGATCAAGGCCACCGAGAACATGACCTTCATGCAGTTCTGGCAGGCCTACGAGGAGATCGTCAAGAAGGCCCGCACGAACAAGCTCACCGCGGACGACTTCGCGGGCACCACCATCTCGCTGACCAACCCGGGCGGCATCGGCACCAACCACTCGGTGCCGCGGCTGCAGGCCGGCCAGGGCGCGATCATCGGCGTCGGCGCGATGCAGTACCCGGCCTCCTTCGAGGGCACCAGCGAGAAGACCCTGGTCGACCTCGCGGTCAGCAAGATCATGACGCTGACCTCGACCTATGACCACCGGATCATCCAGGGCGCGGAGTCCGGCGAGTTCCTGAAGCGGATCCACGAGCTGCTGCTCGGCGAGGACGGCTTCTACGACGACGTCTTCACCAGCCTGCGGCTGCCCTACGAGCCGATCCGCTGGGTCGCCGACATCCCGGAAGGCCCGGTCGACAAGACCGCGCGCGTCATCGAGCTGATCGACGCGTTCCGGATGCGCGGCCACCTGATGGCCGACACCGACCCGCTGAACTACCGCCAGCGCAGCCACGCCGACCTCGACGTGCTGTCCCATGGCCTGACCCTGTGGGACCTGGACCGCGAGTTCCCGGTCGGCGGCTTCGCCGGCCAGGAGCGGATGAAGCTGCGCGACATCCTCGGCGTGCTGCGCAACTCGTACTGCCGCACGGTCGGCATCGAGTACACGCACATCCTCGACCCGGAGGAGCGGCGCTGGATCCAGGAGCGGGTCGAGATCCCGCACGAGAAGCCGGACCCCGCCGTCCAGAAGTACGTGCTGTCGAAGCTCAACGCCGCCGAGGCGTTCGAGACCTTCCTGCAGACCAAGTACGTCGGCCAGAAGCGGTTCTCGCTGGAGGGCGGCGAGACCGCCATCCCGCTGCTGGACACCATCCTGGACAAGGCCGCCGAGCACGAGCTCGACGAGGTCGTCATCGGCATGCCGCACCGCGGCCGGCTGAACGTGCTGGCGAACATCGTCGGCAAGCCGATCAGCCAGATCTTCCAGGAGTTCGAAGGCAATCTCGACCCGGGCCAGGCGCACGGCTCCGGCGACGTGAAGTACCACCTCGGGGCCGAGGGCAAGTACTTCCGGATGTTCGGCGACGGCGAGACCAAGGTGTCGCTGGCGTCCAACCCGTCGCACCTGGAGACCGTCGACCCGGTGCTCGAGGGCATCGTCCGCGCCAAGCAGGACATCCTCGACAAGGGCGGCGAGGGCTACACCGTGCTGCCGGTCCTGATGCACGGCGACGCGGCGTTCGCCGGTCAGGGCGTCGTGGCCGAGACGCTGAACCTGGCGCTGCTGCGCGGCTACCGCACCGGCGGCACCGTGCACGTGATCGTCAACAACCAGGTCGGGTTCACCACCGCGCCGGAGCACTCCCGCTCCAGCCAGTACGCCACTGACGTGGCGAAGATGATCGGCTCGCCGATCTTCCACGTCAACGGCGACGACCCGGAGGCCGCGCACTGGGTGGCCAAGCTGGCCGTCGACTACCGCGAGGCGTTCCACAAGGACGTCGTCATCGACCTGATCTGCTACCGCCGCCGCGGCCACAACGAGGGCGACGACCCGTCGATGACGCAGCCGGCGATGTACGACATCATCGACGCGAAGCGCTCGGTCCGGAAGACCTACACCGAGTCCCTGATCGGCCGCGGCGACATCTCGGTCGACGAGGCCGAGGCCGCGCTGCGCGACTTCTCCAGCCAGCTCGAGCACGTTTTCAACGAGGTTCGCGAACTGGAGCGGCACCCGGCGAAGGCGAGCCCGTCGGTGGAGGGCGAGCAGCAGATCCCGGCGAAGGTCGCGACCGCGGTCACCCGCGAGGTCGTGGAGCGGATCGGCGACGTGTTCGTCGACCTGCCCGAGGGCTTCACCCCGCACCCGCGGGTCAAGCCGGTCATGGAGCGCCGGCACAAGATGTCCCGCGAAGGCGGCATCGACTGGGCGTTCGGCGAGCTGCTCGCGTTCGGGTCGCTGGCGATGGAGGGCCGCCTGGTGCGGCTGTCCGGCCAGGACTCCCGCCGCGGCACCTTCACCCAGCGGCACTCGGTGTTCATCGACCGCAAGAACGGTCAGGAGTACTCGCCGCTGCAGCACCTGGCCGACGGCCAGGGCCGCGTGATGATCTATGACTCCGCGCTG
Source organism: Amycolatopsis benzoatilytica AK 16/65 (assembly GCF_000383915.1). Classification (NCBI taxonomy): domain Bacteria; kingdom Bacillati; phylum Actinomycetota; class Actinomycetes; order Pseudonocardiales; family Pseudonocardiaceae; genus Amycolatopsis; species Amycolatopsis benzoatilytica. The sequence continues at coordinate 8,543,930 of NZ_KB912942.1, read as the reverse complement.
TCGGAGTACGCGGCGGTCGGCTTCGAGTACGGCTACTCGGTGGCGAACTCCGAGGCGCTGGTCATGTGGGAAGCGCAGTTCGGCGACTTCGTCAACGGCGCGCAGACCGTGATCGACGAGTACATCTCCTCCGGCGAGGCCAAGTGGGGCCAGCGCTCGGATGTCGTGCTGCTGCTGCCGCACGGCCACGAGGGCCAGGGCCCGGACCACACGTCCGGCCGGATCGAGCGCTTCCTGTCCCTGTGCGCGGAAGCGTCGATGACCGTCGCGGTGCCCTCCACCCCGGCGAACTACTTCCACCTGCTGCGCCGGCACGCCCTCGACGGCATCCAGCGTCCGCTGATCGTCTTCACCCCGAAGTCGATGCTGCGGAACAAGGCCGCGACCTCGTCGGTCGAGGACATCACCGGCCAGAGCCGGTTCATGTCGGTGATCGACGACGCCACGCAGGACCCGGCGAAGGTCCGCAAGGTGCTGCTCACCTCGGGCAAGCTCTACTGGGAGCTGGTGGCCGAGCGCGCGAAGCGCGGCGCCGACGACGTGGCGATCGTGCGGATCGAGCAGTACTACCCGCTGCCGAAGAAGAAGCTGCTGGCCGCGGTGGAGCGCTACGCGAACGCGAAGCAGATCCTCTGGGTCCAGGAGGAGCCGGAGAACCAGGGTGCGTGGCCGTTCTTCGGGCTCAACCTGCCGCGCAAGTTCCCGGAGGTTTTCGCCGGCCTCGACGTGTCGGCACGGCGCCCGATGGCCGCGCCGTCGGCTGGCTCGTCCAAGGTGCACGAGGTCGAGCAGAAGGCGCTGATCGCGAAGGCGTTCGACTGATCGGTCGGGTTGTCGCCGGAGGCCGCCGCAGGATTTTCCTGCGGCGGCCTCCGCCGTTCCGGCCCGCCGGTCTCCATGCACCCCGTCCCGTCGCCCTCGTCTCTCGCCTGCCGTCACTCGCCTGCCGTCCGTGAAGGGCCCCTTCAGGGACTTAGATTCCCGCAAGGGGCCCTTCACGGACTTTCGGCGTGCCCAGGCGACCGTCCTAGCCCGCGGCCTCGATCCGGAAGACCGCGATCCTCGCCGCGGCCGCCGCCACCCCGTCCGGTGTAGGCGATTCCGCCAGCCCCGTCGTCACGTACCGCTTTCCCACGCTCGGCGGCCCGGACGCCACTACCTCCCGCAACACCGGCCCGCGTTCGGCGACCGGCACCTCCAGGAACCGCACCCGCCGCGACCGCCGTCCCCGCGACAGCGTCCCGGCACCCGCGGCCCGGATGTTCGCCACCCAGGCCGCCTTCGGGAACGCCTGGATCAAGTACTGCTCCCCCTGCACCTTCAGCACCGCCAGCGGGAACGTCCGCGGTTCGCCGCTGCGCCGTCCCGGCACGGTGAGCAGCTCCATCGGCCCGAACGCGAGCCCGACGCGCTGCAGTGCGGTGACGAACCGGTTGATCGTGTTGACCTTGCGCCGGTATCCGGCTGCCTTCGTGTCCATGGCTCCGAGCATACGCCAAACTAATACGAGTTTCATATCATCTGAAATTCAAATCCATACCTTCCGGTTATGCCCGGTTCGCCGTCCGGCGGCGAACCGGGAGCGGGTGCTGCTGGCGGAGCAGTGCCCGGAACCTCGGCGGCGCACGTCGTCCGGAACGCCAGACCGCCGAAATTCGATTCCCCGGCCACCGCGGTTCCGGGACACTGCCCCCATGCTGATCCGCCAGGCCACCGCAGATGACGCAGCGGCCGTGCACGCCGTCCACACCGCCGCGTTCCAGGCGCAGAACGCCGGGGTCACCGGTGAGATCCCGGAGGCCAGGCTGGTCACCGAGCTGACCGCGGACGGCGACCTGCTCCCGGCGCTCTCCCTGGTCGCCGTGCTCGACGGCGAAATCATCGGCCACGCCTGCTCCAGCCCGGCTCAGCTCGGCGACGACCCGGACGTCGCGATCGGCTTCGGTCCGCTCGGCGTCCTGCCCGGCCGGCAACGCGGAGGCGCGGGCTCCGCTCTGATGTACGCGACGGTCGGCGCGGCCAACGCGCTCGGCTACGGCCTGATCGTGCTGCTCGGCGACCCCGGCTACTACTCGCGGTTCGGCTTCGTCCTGGCGGACACGCTCGGCATCACGCCGCCGGTCGCGGAATGGGCACCGTACTTCCAAGCGCTGCCGCTGGCGAACTACGCCAAGGAAAACCGCGGCGCGTTCCGGTACTCGGCGGCCTTCGAACGGCTATGACCTCGGACGAGACCGAGTACGTCGAGTACCTGGAAGGCGAGCGCCGCCGCTTCGCCTGGGTGATGCGGCACTACGGCGGCAAGTCGGCGAAGGAAGCCGAAGCGGCCGCGCTGGACGCGTATCCGTACGAGGCCGCCGACAACCCGTATCGCGGGCTGGTCTTCCACGACGAAGCCTGGCATTGGGCGATGCTGCAGATCCACCCCGGCTACTACTGGATCGACCATCCGGAGCTCGCGCGGCCACCTGAGGAGTACGACGCGCTGGACTGAGCTACGCCTGCAACCCGTTGCGCCGCAAGAACTCCTCCGCGATGTCTTTCGCGTTGCGCTTCTCGTCGGTGTACTGCACGTTCAGCTCGGTCAGCTGGTCAGTCGTCAGCGCCGCCGAAACCCGGTTCAGCGCGGCCGTCTCGGCCTCGGTCAACGTGCCCTTCGCGACCAGCGGCACGATGTTCTGCGCGGGGAACATGAACTTGTCGTCCACCAGCGGCACGAACCCGTTGGACTTGATCGTCGCCGAGGTGCTGAACAGGTCCGCCACCTGCACGTCGCCCGATTTCAACGCGGCGACGGTGACCGGCCCGCCGGTGTCGGTGGTGCGGATTTCCTTGAACTCGCAGCCGTACAGCTGCTTGATCCGGTCCTTCCACCGGCTGCTCCACTGCCCCGGCCCGCCCATCACCAGGTCCTGGCACCGCGGCCCCAGATCGGAGAACGTCTTCACTCCGGAGTCGGCGAGCGCCTTGCCCACCACCAGCAAGTCCTTGTCCTGCGCGGGCGACTGGGCGAGCACTTCGAACCCGGCCGGGATCTTCTGCTTCAGCTGGGCGTACACGTCCTCCGGCGTGGTCGCCGAGGTGTTCTTGTCGAAGTACCGCAGCAGGTTGCCGCTGTAGTCCGGCACCACGGACAACGACTTGTCCTGCAACGCTTTCACCACGACCTCGCGGCTGCCGACCGGCGGCCGCACGGTCACGTTGCGCGCGCCGGCGCCGCGCAGTGCGCCCGCGTAAATCTGGGCCAGCAAAGAGCTTTCGCCGACATCGGACGCGCCGATGATGATGTCCCCGGCGCTGCCGCCCTCACCGCCGCCGGCCAGTGGATTCCCACACGCCGTCGTCAGCAGGGCCAGGCCCGCCACCAGCATCCCCCACCGTTTCACGCTGCTCCTCCCGCGGCCACCGCCCGGCCGGACGCGGCCTGCGCCGCCAGCCGGACGCCCTTGGGCACCAACGCCCGTTGCGCCGCGGCCAGCAGCAGGTCGACCACGATCGCCAGCAGCGCGGTCAGAATCGCACCCGCGACAACCTCGGTGTAGTCCAAAATGGCCAGTCCGTCGAGCAGGAACCGGCCGAGGCCGCCCAATCCGACATACGCGGCCACCGCGGCCGTGGCGATCAGCTGCAGTACCGCGTTGCGGATTCCGCCCAGCACCAGCGGAAGCGCGATCGGCACCTCCACCTGCCACAGGCGCTGCCAGCCGGTCATCCCGATGCCCTGCGCGGCGTCGATCACCTCGTGCTCGGCCGCTTGCAGCCCGGCGTAGGTCCCGGCCAGCACCGGCGGGATCGCCAGCACCACCAGCCCGATGACGGTCGCCGTCGTGCTCTCGGTGAAGAGCAGGAACAGGAACGTGACGAGCCCGAGCGTCGGCAGCGCCCGAATCGCGTTGCCCACGCTGACCAGCACGATCCCGCCGCGCCCGGTGTGCCCGACGAACAGTCCGATCGGGATCGCGATCACCAGCGCGATGGCGAGCGCCAGCACGACGTAGCCGACGTGCTGGGCGAGCCGGTTCCCGATGCCGTCCGGCCCCGCCCAGTTCGCCGCCGTGGTGAACCAGGCGAAAACGTCCCCGATCATCCGGCCCCCTCCTCGACCGGCGCGCGGCCCGCTCGCTCCCAAGGCGTCAGGAGATTGCGCAGCAGCACCAGCAGCAGGTCCACGACGAGCGCGAGCAGCATCGTCAGCACGATGCCGACCACGATCGGCGAGAAGTACTCCCGCTGGAACCCGTCGGTGAACAGCACGCCGAGCGCGCCGGTGCCGATCAGCGCGCCGACGCTCACCAGGCTGATGTTGCTCACCGACGCCACTCGCACCCCGGCCGCCAGCACCGGCACCGAAAGCGGCAGTTCGACGGTGAAGAACCGGCGCGGTTCGCGGTACCCGATCGCCGTGGCGGCCGCGACGATGTGCGGCGGCACCGCTTCCAGCGCGTCCAGCACCGGCCGCACGAGCAGCGCGGTGGTGTAGATCGTGAGCGCGACGAGCACGTTCACGCTGTCCAGGATCTTCGTGCCGATGATGCCCGGGATCACCACGAACAGCGCCAGCGACGGGATCGTGTACAGCAGGTTCCCGACCACCAGCAGCACGCTGCGGGCGGGCCGCCAGCGGTGCCCGAGCCAGCCGAACAGGATCGCCGCCGCGATGCCGGCGACCAGCGGGACCAGCGCCAGATAGACGTTGGCGAGCAGGTCGCGGAGGATCTCGCCGCGGTTGTTCGCGCTGGAGAGGTACCGGCCGAGCTCACCGAAGAAGCCGCCCATCAGGACGCCTGCGGGGAAGCCTCGATCACATCCAGCACCTGGTGCGCGACCACCGTCCCGAGCACTCGCAGCTCGTCGTCCACCACGACGCCGAGACTGGCCGGTGACGACAACGCCGCGTCCAGCGCGCCGCGGATCGGCGTGCCCTGCACGTACAGGGAGCCGCCTGCCACCAAATCTGTTTCGGCTAGCGGACCATCCACTCTGGAGCCGGGCGGCAGCCAGCCGCGCGGCTGTTTGTCGTCGTTCACCGCGAGCAGCCAGCCCGCCGACGGACCGTCCACTGTGCTCCCCAGCTCGACGGTGTTCGCGGGCGAGACCTCGACGCCGCTGGCGGGCAGGAAGGAAAGCCCGCGGTAGCCGCGGTCGCGGCCGACGAACGACGCGACGAAATCGTCCACCGGATGCCGCAGCACCTCGGCCGGAGTGCCGTACTGGGCCAGTTTCCCGCCGACGCGCAGCACCGCGACCTTGTCGCCGAGCCGCACCGCCTCGTCGATGTCGTGCGTGACGAACACGATGGTCTTGCCGAGCTGGGACTGCAGCCGCAGCAGCTCGTCCTGCAGACCCTCCCGGACCACCGGGTCGACCGCGGAGAACGGCTCGTCCATCAGCAGCACCGGCGAATCGGCGGCGAGCGCGCGGGCCACGCCGACCCGCTGCTGCTGGCCGCCGGAAAGCTGCGCCGGATACCGCTTGCCGAGCTCGGCGGGCAGGCCGACCGTTTCGAGCAGCTCGCCCGCGCGGGCGCGTGCCTTGCGCTTGTCCCATCCAGACAGCAGCGGCACGGTGGCGACGTTGTCCAGCACCGTCCGGTGCGGGAACAGGCCGGCGTGCTGGATCACGTAACCGATGCCGCGGCGCAGCACCGCCGGATCGCCCTCGCTGACGTCCTTGCCGTCCAGCAGCACCGCTCCGGACGTGGGCTCGACCATCCGGTTGATCATCCGCAGCGACGTCGTCTTGCCGCAGCCGGACGGACCGACGAACACGGTGATGGTGCCGTCTTCCACGGTGAGCGAGAGGCCGTCGACCGCGACGGTGCCGTCCGGATAGCGTTTGACGACGTCTCGGAATTCGATGGCCACAGACTTCTCCCCACGTCGGTGCAAAGTCCGACGGTAGCCGACTCGCGCGGGCTTGGCAGCCTGTCTCGCGGCGTGGCCATTACTCTCGGACCCTGTGACCGCACTAGACGACGTCCTCGCCGCACATGGCGCCGCCGTCCGCCCGCTGTACGACGTGCTCGGCCTGCTCCGCAGCGGTTCCTGCGAACTGGCCGACCTGGTGCGGCTCACCGCGGCTCCGCGACGAAGCGTCGAAGACCTGCTGACCGCACTCGAACCAGACCTGGAACGGTCGGCCGCCGGCGTGCGGATCGCCCCCGCCGCCCGCGAGTCCTACGCCTCCTACGCACTGCCGGAGCTTCCCGACCCGCTCGACGCGGCCGTCGCCGCCCACCCCGCGCTGCTCACCCTGCTGGCCGAGCGGATCGCCGCGGTCCCGCCGCCGCTCGCCGCACTGGATCACGTGCAGGCGACCGCGGAAACCGTGCTGCGCCGCGCGTTGTGGCTGAATTCGCGCTACGACCTCCGCCGCAGCAAGGTGTTGTTCCTCGGCGACCACGATCTGACGTCGCTCGCCGTGCGCGCGGTCCGCCCGGAGGCCGAGCTGACCGTCGTCGATCTCGACGAGCGCGTTCTGTCCTACCTGGACACCACCGGCGAGCGCGACATCTTCACCGCACACGCCGATCTGCGCGTCGGCCTGCCGCCCGCGCTGCTCGGCAAGGCGGATCTGGTGTTCAGCGACCCGCCGTACACGCCGGAAGGCATGGGCCTGTTCGCCGCCCGCGCCGTGCAAGCGCTGCGGGAACCGACCGACGGCCGGATTCTGCTGGCATACGGCTACAGCCCGCGCCATCCGGCCTTGGGCGCGCAGGTGCAGCGCTCGCTCGCCACCTTGGGCCTGACGTTCGAAGCGATCCTCCCGGACTTCAACCGCTACACCGGTGCTCAGGCGATCGGCAGCGCGGCGGACCTCTACGTCTGCCAGCCGACCGCCAAGGCGAAGAAGTCGTTCGCGCGCAAGGGAAGTTCGGCGATTTACACGCATGGCCCGCAGTCGGTCGAAGCGGCCGGGACGAAACCGGGCCTGCTCGCCGCGGTCCGGGAGATCGCCGCCGAGGGCGGCCTCGCACTGGAAACCCGCCCCGTCGGCTGGGCGACGTCCGGCCCGGAAGGCGACGCGATCGCCATGGACCTCTCCGCCGACCCCGGCCCGTGGCTCCTGCGCACTCTGCTGGGCACGAACGCCCGTCGGCTCGCGCTGCTGGTGCCGAACAACCACCCGGACCTCGCGGACGCGGCCGCGCAGGCAGCGCTGACCGGGCTCATTTCGGACAAGTACCGCCTGCGGCTGCTGCGCAGCAACCCGGACAACCGACACGCGATCGTGGTGGCGGACCTGGTGGACCATCCGTCGGAACTGCTGACCCGGGCGCACGCCCGGCTGGGGAACGCGGCGTTGCACGTGCCGGCGGAGCTAGCGGACCTGCGCCTGGTCGACGTGCCACGGCACCGGCTGGCGGAGCTGCTGCCGGGCTGAACGGGCAGGTGGAGCTGTCCGTGAAGGGCCCCTTGAGGGACTTGGATTCCGGTAAGGGGCCTTTCACTGACGTTGGCAACGGGTGGCGTACAGAAAGGCTCCCCGGCACCGAGCGCCGGGGAGCCTTTCCAAGATCAGCTGCTCAGCCGACGACGCCGTCCGAGACCGCGGCCTTGGCCACCGCCTCCGCCACCTCCGGCGCGACCCGCGGGTCCAGCGGACTCGGCACGATCCGGTCCCGCCCGAGGTCGTCCGAAGCCACCGCGACGATCGCGTCCGCGGCCGCCAGCTTCATGTTCTCCGTGATCGCCCGCGCGCCCGCGTCCAGCGCGCCGCGGAACACGCCGGGGAACGCCAGCACGTTGTTGATCTGGTTCGGGAAGTCGCTCCGGCCGGTCGCGACGATCGCCGCGTGCCGGGCGGCGACGTCCGGGTGGACCTCCGGGTCCGGGTTGGACAACGCGAACACGATCGAGTCGTCGGCCATGGTGGACAGCAGGTCGGGGTCGATCGTCGCGCCGGACAGGCCGAGGAACACGTCCGCGCCGCGCAGCGCTTCGGCCAGCCCGCCGGTCAGGCCCGCCTTGTTGGTGGTTTCCACCAGCTGGCGCTTGATCGGGTTCAGGTCCTCGCGTCCGGCGTGCACGATGCCGCGCGAGTCGAGCACCGTCACGTCCGCGACGCCCGCCGCGAGCAGGATCTTCGCGCAGGCCACCCCCGCCGCGCCGGCCCCGGACACGACCACGCGCTCGCCGGCGATGTCGCGGTCCAGCACCAGGTTCGCGCCGCGCAGCGCGGCGAGCGTGACGATCGCGGTGCCGTGCTGGTCGTCGTGCATGACCGGGCAGTCCAGCGCCTGCTTGAGCTTGTCCTCCAGCTCGAAGCAGCGCGGCGCGGAGATGTCTTCGAGGTTCACCGCGCCGAACGACGGGCGCAGCCGGACCAGCGTCTCGACGATCTCGTCCACGTCCGTGGTGTCCAGCACCAGCGGGATCGAGTCCAGGCCGCCGAAGGTCTTGAAGAGCACCGACTTGCCCTCCATGACCGGCAGCGAAGCGCTCGCGCCGATGTCCCCGAGCCCGAGGACTGCGGTGCCGTCGCTGACCACTGCCACCAGCCGGTCCGCCCAGGTGTAGCGCTTCGCCTTGGCCGCGTCCTCGGCGATCGCGCGGCTCACCTTCGCCACCCCGGGCGTGTAGGCGATCGAAAGGTCGCGCGGGTCGGAGATCGGCCGCGTGGCGGCCACCGAGAGCTTGCCGCCCTCGTGCCCGGCGAAGATCTCGGCGTCGGTCACGGCCGCTGCGCTGCTGGCCTGGTGGGGCATCGGTGTTCCTGTCGTAGGGATGCCGGAAACGGGCGGATGGGTCTGGGTCATCGAAGGTACTCCTGGGACTGCGAGCGGGGGACCACCTGGTCAACGGGCGAAGGCGTGCCCGTCCCGGGTGGGAACTCGTCCTCCGTACGGCAGCCCAGCGCGGTAGCGCCGGCCTGTCGGCGAAACGTCTCAGCGGCCATCCGATCCGTGGGGTGTGGCGATGGCTGCGGACGCTGCGGTCTGTCAATCATGACAGGCCCCCTGCCGCCGCCGACCCCTCGGTGCGGCTCATGTCACAGATTCGCCATTCCCAAGACGTCCGTCCGGTTTCGTAAGCAGTTCCCGCGAACCTCCGGAAATCTGCTCGATAAGGTGAGCCTCATGGACTTTCGCCCGCTCAAGGTCGCCGACACGTTCGAGTTCGTCCCGCGCCTCTTCCCGGACGAGCGCGGGCTGTTCGTAGCGCCGTTGCAGGAAGAGGTCTTCGTCCGGGCGACCGGGCACCCGATGCGCGTCGCGCAGACGAACCACAGCGTTTCCCGCGCGGGCACCATTCGCGGCGTGCACTTCGCGGACACCCCGCCCGGGCAGGCGAAGTACGTCTACTGCCCGTCCGGCGCGCTGCTCGACGTAGTCGTGGACCTGCGGGTCGGCTCGCCGACCTTCGGCGAATGGGACGCGGTGCGGCTCGATTCGGCCGGGTTCCGCTCGGTGTACGTGGCCGAGGGGATCGGGCACTCCTTCATCGCGCTGGAGGACGACACCGCGATGGCCTATCTCTGCTCGGAGCCCTACAACCCCGGCGGCGAGCACGGGATCAGCCCGCTCGACCCGGCGCTCGACCTGCCCTGGCCGGCCGGACTGACTCCGATCGTGTCCGAAAAGGACAGTGCGGCGCCGACCCTGGCCGAAGCACTCGACCAGGGCCTGCTGCCGCGTTACGAGGACTGCGTGGCGCACTACGAAAAGCTGCGCTCGGCGCACCGCTAAGCGCGCACGCCGTCCTCGGCGATGACCCGTTCGACATTGCGCTCGGCCAGCGCGGTGATCGTCACGAACGGGTTCACGCCGGTGCTGCCGGGGATCAGCGAGCCGTCGGTCACGTACAGGTTCTGATATCCCTTCACCCGGCCGTAGTCGTCAGTCGCCTTGCCCAGCACCAGACCGCCGAGCGGGTGGTAGGTGAACCGGTTCTCGAACGGCCGGGTGTCGCCGAAAAGGTCGTAGCGGTAGATCGTGGCGTTCGCCTTGTTGATCCGGTCGAACAGCGCTTTCGCCGCGTCGATCGACGGCTGGCCCTGGTCGGCGGTCCACTGCAGCTTCGCCGAATCCGAGGCGGCGTCGTAGGTGAAGTGGCCGCGTTCCGGGTTCTTCGTGATCGCCAGGTACAGGCTCACCCAGGTCTCCAGCCCGGCGGGCACCGGCGCGATCTCGGCGAACACCGGGTTCGTCGGGTTGTCCCAGTCGTCGATGCCCAGTGCGGGCATCCCGGACTGCAGGCTGCCGGTGGTGTCCCAGACGTGGTTGGCGCGGCCGAGCATCACGTTGCCGTTGGTGCCCCAGCCCTGGCCGACCTCGTCGTTCAGCTTCGGCAGGCGGCCGGTTTCGCGGGCGCGCAGCAGCAGCTCGGTGGAGCCGAGGCTGCCCGCGCCGAGGAACAGGTGCTTGGTGTTCACGTGCTTGGTCGCGAGCACGTTGCCCAGCGCGTCGGACTGGCGCACGGCCAGCGTGTAAGTGCCGTCCGGCTGCTGGATGATCTCGCGGACCTCGTGCAGCGTCTGGATGGTGACGTGCCCGGTGCCGAGCGCGGCGGCGAGGTAGCTCTTGTCCAGCGAACGCTTGCCGTGGTTGTTCCCGTAGATCACCTCGGACGCGAGCGCGGAACGCTCGACGGTGCCGGCTTCCTCCTTCTTCAGGTACTCGAAGTCGTACACACTGGGCACGAAAGTGGTGGTCAGGCCGGCCTTCCGCGCGGCTTTCCGGGAGACGCGGGCGAACTGGTAGGACTTGCAGGTCTCGAACCACTCCGGGTCGATGTGGTTCACGCCAAGGCCGGCGTTGGCGCGCGGGTAGTACTTGCCGTACATCTCGTCGGCGTCCACCCGCGGCAGGATTTCTTCGAAGTACGAACGCTTCGGCTGCACCGCCATCGCGCCGTTCACGAGCGAGCCGCCGCCGACGCCGCGGCCGACGTACACCGACATGTCGCCGTAGTTCACCCGGTCCAGCACGCCCGCGTACCGGTTGATGTCGTGGTTGGCGATGTCCAGCCACAGGAACGACGCGAGCGGGGCCTCGGTGCGCTTCTTGAACCACATCGAACGCTGGTCGGGCTTCAGCATGTCGCAGAAGACCTTGCCGTCCGGGCCGGGCTCGTTCCACAACTGGCCCATTTCGAGCATCAGCGTGGGCACTCCCGCCTCACCGAGCCGCAGCGCGGTGACCGCCGCGCCGTACCCGGTGCCGATCACCACCGCGGGCGAAAAGTCGGGCAGGGGCACCGAGGTGGCAGCGCGGGCGCTCGCCGTCGAAATGCTGGTCAGTCCGAGGGCCGCGGCGGAGTTCAGCGCGGCGAGGCCGAGGAATCGGCGGCGGTTGAGGGGCATCGGAGCATGCTGGCCCGGTGCCGCGCGCCCTGACAAGGTCAAGGCGAACAGTATTCGCGTTTGCCCAGTAAACGGTGTTAAGTTTCACCCGACCGGGGCAGCTCGCGGTGCCGGATTTGCCGGTCAGGCCGCTTTCCGGGGGGTGACCCACACCGTGATCGTCGCGGTCACCACTTCGGTGCCGGCCTTGTCCACGATCCGCACCGGAACCGGAAGATCGAATCCGGCGTCGCCGAACTCGGGCAGCTCGGGCAGTTCCGCGATCGCCCGCAGCCCGGTCTCGGCCTTCGCGACGTAACTCACTTCCATGCCCTTGGGCAGCCAGCGGTGCGTGTCCGGCACAGTGGCCTCGGCCAGCATTCCCATCGCGATTTCGGCCAGGTTGCAGGCAGCGATCGCGTGGAAGGTGCGAATGTGGTTGTGGACACCCCACCACTTCGGCGCGGCGACCGTGCAGTGACCGGGCCGCAGCTCGCGAACACTCGGCAAGACGGTGCCGAAGTAGGGCACCCGCAGGCACATGGCGGCGGAAAACAGCTGCTTGCCGCCGGGTTTGGCGACCAGCTTGCGCCACAGCGCGTACGTCGAGGGCGAACCCATCAGCACCTCCCAGGTGAAGTTACTCACGAGTAGCCAAGCATACGACGGACCTGCCGGGCAAACCCGCCCCGGCTATATTCGGCCGCGTGGCACATCGGCTCTTTCTCCTCCGGCACGGCCAGACCGAATGGTCGTCGAACGGCAGGCACACCGGACGCACCGACATCCCGCTGACCCCGGCCGGCGAGGAACAGGCACGCGCGGCGGGCGGCACCCTGCGCACCCTGCTCGGCGGTCCCGGGCTGGTGCTGTCCAGCCCGCGCACCCGAGCGCTGCGCACGGCGGAACTCGCCGGGCTGCGCGTGGACGAGGTCGCCGACGAACTCGCCGAATGGGACTACGGCGACTACGAAGGCATCACCACCGCGACCATCCGCGAAACCGTCCCGGACTGGACGGTGTGGACCCGCCCGGTCCCCGGCGGCGAAAGCGTGGCGGACGTCCAGGCCCGCGCGGACAAGGTGCTCGACCGAGCCCGCCGCGAGATCGAGAACGGCGACGTGGTCCTGGTGGGACACGGGCATTTCAGCCGTGTGCTCGTCGCGCGCTGGCTCGGCCTGCCCGGCACCGCGGGTGTCCACTTCGGACTCGACCCGGCCGGCCTCGCGGTGCTCGGCGACGAGCGCGGCGAACCGCAGATCGAACACCTGAACCTGCTGCCCGCGTTGGAGGGATGACGTGACCGACCCCCGCGTCCGGCGGATCCGGCCGGACGACGTCGAAGCCGTCGTCGAGCTGGTCTACGCGCTGGCCGAATACGAACGCGCGCCGCAGGAATGCCACCTGACGACCGAACAGCTGCACTCCGCGCTGTTCGGCGAAGCCCCGGCACTGTTCGGCCACGTGGCCGAGGTGGACGGCCAGGTCGCCGGATTCACCTTGTGGTTCTTGAACTTCTCGACCTGGCGCGGAACGCACGGGATCTACCTGGAGGACCTGTACGTCCGCGAGGAACAGCGCGGCTCGGGCCTGGGCAAGGTCTTGCTGGCGACGCTGGCGGCGGAATGCGTCGACAAGGGCTACCACCGCCTGGAATGGTCGGTGCTGAACTGGAACCCGGCAGTCGGGTTCTACCGGGCGCTCGGCGCGCTGCCGCAGGACGAATGGTCCGTGTACCGGCTGACCGACGATCCGCTCAAAACCCTCGCCAAGCAAGCCTGAGCCCCGGGAGCTACCCCACCCGGCCACCCCAATGTGGCATTCGCTGCATCCGACGCACCCAATGTGGCATTCGGTGCGTTAGATGCACCCAATGTGGCATTGGGGCGGTCGGGGCGGGGGCAACCGGGGGGCGAACCTCAGCGGTCAGTCGCGCTCGCGCCGCTCCCGCTCGGCGCGCCGGCCGGCGAGACCGCCGCGCTCCGCGGCCTCTTCCTCGGTCTCGTCCTCGTGCATCCCGAGAGCCCAGGCCCGCGCCGGGCGGCGGAACAGCAGCACCAGCGCAGCCACGCCGCACAGGCCGATCGGCACGCCCCACAGCGGCTGACCGGACGGGCCGAGCAAGTACCAGCCCACGCCGACCAGCAGCAGCGCGACGACCACTCCCGGCGAGCGCGCCCACACCTGGCCCAGCAGCAGGCCCACCGACGCGGCCAGGAAGACCACCGCGAGCACCGCGTAGGTACCGAACTCCGCCCACACGTTGTTGCCCGGAATCGGCGGGTTCGACAGCCCATGCACCAGCAGCGCCACGCCGAAGACCAGCAGCCCCACGCCGGGCAAGCCGGTCAGGACGCCGGCCAGGCGGACCTCGATCGGAGTGGGCGGCGGGGTTTCGGGGTGCGACACGGGAGGCGGCCCTTCAGATGCGGTGCGGGTTCAGGTTCTGCGGGTGCGGGTTTAGGTGCGGTGCGGGTTCCGGTGATGCGGGTGCAAGTGGCGGTGCGGATCCAGGTGCTTTGCGGGAGCACAGCCACCCGACCAGGGCGAGTGACCGTGCGTGAGCACTACCGATCGTATGCCACCCGGTCGGCCGTTTTCGCGCGGCGGCGGAGCCCGGGAAAATCGACCTTGTCGTGGATGAGCGGGCGGTCGGCCCGGGTGCACTTGTCAACGACGAGCGGAGTTTCGCCGTCTGCAGAGGAGGGCCGCCCGGCACAGGTCGACAAGGTCGTTGCCGAGGTCACCGGGCCAGGGACCGCGCTGAGCTTCGCGTCACCTTGTGGCGCAGGAGGTACGCCCGCCGGGCGAAAACCACTTACTCTGCGGTAGTGCGTGCCATCCTCGTCGTGAACCCCCAGGCCACCTCGACCACCGCGGGTGGCCGGGACGTGCTGGCGCACGCGCTGGCCAGCCAGGTGAAGCTCGACGTCGTCGAAACCGACTACCGCGGCCACGCGCTCGCGGTGGCCCGTTCCGCCGCGCGGGACGGCTTCGACCTAGTCGTGGCGCACGGCGGCGACGGCACCGTCAACGAGGTCGTCAACGGTCTGCTCGCCGATTCCGACGGCGCACCGGGAAGTTGCGGCTCGATCCCGATGCTGGGCGTCGTGCCTGGCGGATCCGCCAATGTGTTCGCGCGCGCGGTCGGGCTGCCGGGCGACCCGGTCGAAGCGACCCACCAGCTGCTCACCGCGCTCGAGACCGAACGTACCCGCCGGATCGGGCTCGGACTGGCCGACGGGCACTGGTTCACCTTCAACGCCGGGCTCGGCTGGGACGCCGACGTCGTCGGCCGGGTCGCGAAGCGGCGAGGCAAACAGACCAGCGCCAGCCTCTATCTGCGCGCCGCGGTGCGCTCCTACTTCCGGCCCCCGCTGGGCCGGCCCGCGCTGACCGTGCGGATCCCGGGCGAGGAACCGGCCCAGGCGGTGACGGCGTTCGTGTCGAACACCGATCCGTGGACTTACCTCGGGGAACGTCCGGTCCATCTCAACTCCGGCTGCTCGCTCGAGACCGGATTGGGCCTGTTCGCGTTGAACGGTCTTCGCTTGCCCACCGTGTTCAAGCATGTACGGCAAGCTCTCCTCACCGACAGTGATCAGCATGGCCGGCGTCTGCTCCGTCGCGACGATGTGCCTCTGATCCGCATCGACGCAGCTGAACCGGTCAACTTCCAGGTCGACGGCGACCTCGTCGGGCAACGCACCCGGGTCGAGTTCCAGAGCGTCCCGGATGCACTCACCGTAGTCGTGTGACCAGTCGACCACTGATCGCCCGCGGCAAAGTGTCGCTTGCCGCTCGGCGACGCAAACCCTCCGTTCACCGCATCAGCCTTCCGGCGAGCGGGTCGTTTCAGAATGAAACCGCAGGTCAGAGGCATAGCTCGGCCGGGTGAGCTGACTCACCGATCTTGGCGAAACCCTTGTCGAACGCGGTGCTTCGTGAAAGCATTCACAAGCACCCAAAAACACGACCGCCACTACTGTGGCGCGGCCCTCCCGCGTCACTGTGAAGGAGCTCACGAACATGGACTGGCGCCACGACGCGGCCTGCCGAGACGAGGACCCCGAGCTGTTCTTCCCGGTGGGAACCAGCGGTCCGGCTCTGTTGCAGGTCTCCGAGGCGAAGGCCGTGTGCCACCGCTGCCCCGCAGCTTCCGACTGCCTGGCCTGGGCTCTGGCCAGCGGCCAGGACGCCGGCGTCTGGGGCGGAATGAGCGAAGACGAGCGACGCGCGCTCAAGCGCCGCCGTACGCACATCGGCACGCGTACCACCGCCTGAGCCTTTACGGCTCAGCTGCACCACCCACGCTCAACAGCACCACCACTCGAACCGGACTCTCGCCCGGCGGACACTGCCGTGTCCGTGCCGCACATGGCGACATCTACCCGGTTTGAGCGTAACAACCGAGGTCGGCCACCCTGCACCCGGGTGCCGCCTCGCCCCGGACTACTCAAGTCCTCCCGCGGAACGTTGAACGGGCCGGTACCGCTCCATCTGGTACCGGCCCTTCATCGTGCCCACTGTCTTCCGTGTGTCCGGGAAGGGAGCTTCGAAGGTTCTGATTCCCGCGAGTTCCCTTCCTGGACGTTCCAGCTCAGACGTTCAGCGCCCACCGCACATAACGCTCGCTCCCGCTGAATCCGCCTCGTTCTAAAATCCTCGGCGCTCCCTGCGCGCACGCCGAATCGACCGACGCGCTGGCTTGGCCGGATCCGTGTTCGCCGGCCGCGCGCATCCGATCGCGGCACTGCCGAGTCCGTGATTCCGATAAGCGGGACGAGTTCCGACGACCATGAAATGCGCGTCGCGGATCCCGGTCGTCTCGGTGTCGGCTTCCCAGGACCGCGTCAGCACGAGACTCGCCGCGCCACCAGTTGCCTTGTCCCGCAGCAGAAAACTGATCTCCGGCTGCATGGCGTGGTTGGCGAACTTGTTCCCCGACGCCTCCGCCGACACCGGCGTCGCGCCCCAATGGTCCAGAAAGGACTCATTCCGGACGAGCCGGAAATCGTCGGCGTTCTCCGCCGACCACCGCTCGGTCGCGAAGCCGTCCGGAATCGGCGCGGTGGCCCCGCCGAGCGGATGCGTGATCCGCTGGAAATAGCGGGCGGGCGCGAACCCGTGCGCACGAAAGAGCTCTGCTGATCTTTTCCGCCTGGTGGATGTCCACGGCGAGTTTCCGCGTCGGATGGTGCAGCGCGTGCACCTTCTTCGCCCCTTCGATCCCCTCCGAGACGAGCCGGGTGCCGCCGATCCGGTCGACGGTTTCGATCGCGTTGAGCAGATCCGCCGACGACTGGGCGTCCGCTTTCGTGAGCGGACGCCAGTGAAGTTCTGGCATGCGCCGAACCGTAGCCCGGCGCAGCGGACCCGTCTCCGGATTATGCGATCAGAGCCGGCGTGACAACGGGATCCGCAGCGCCGCCTCGGTGCCCGGCACCCGGTTGCCCGCCTCGTCGGTGCGCACCTTCCGCAGTGACAGCGACCCGCGCAGTTCCGATTCCACCAGCGTCCGGACGATCTGCAAGCCCAGCCCGTCGCTGCGTTCCAGCGAGAACCCGGACGGCAGTCCCCGGCCGTTGTCGCGGATCAGCACGTCCAGCCAGCGAGCCGACCGTTCCACGATGAGCTCGACCTTGCCCGGTCTGCCCTGCGGGAACGCGTGCTCGATGGCGTTCTGCACCAGCTCGGCCAGCACCATCACCAGCGGCGTCGCGATCTCGGCCACCACCACGCCGAACGAGCCCTTGCGGGTGAGCCCGACTTTCGATTCCGCGGTGGCGACCTCGCCGACCATCGGCAGCACGTTGTCGAGGAGCTTGTCCAGGTCCACTCGCTCGTCCACGGAGATCGACAGCGCCTCGTGCACCATCGCGATCGACGACACCCGGCGTACCGATTCGCCCAGCGCCAGCCGGGCTTCCTCGCTCGTGGTCCGCCGCGACTGCAGCCGCAGCAGCGCGGCGACGGTCTGCAGGTTGTTCTTGACCCGGTGGTGGATCTCGCGGATCGTCGCGTCCTTCGACAGCAGCGCGCGATCCCGGCGCTTCACCTCGGTGACGTCGCGGACCAGCACCAACGCACCGGCCGGCTGTCCGGCCGGGCGCAGCGGCAGTGCGCGGAACAGCACCACCGCGCCGCGCTTCGAGTCGGCCTCGGTGCGGGCCGACGGCTTGCCGTCGAGAGCTTCGATGATCCGGTGCGACACCTCGGTGGCGTCGAACGGGTCGCGGATCAGCGACCGGGTCAGCGGGGCCAACCGCTGACCGACCAGGTCCGATTCGTGGCCCATCCGGTGGTAGGCGGACAGCCCGTTCGGGCTGGCGAACACGACCGTGCCGGCCGGGTCGAGCCGGATCAGGCCGTCGCCGACGCGCGGGCTGGTGTGCGTGTCGGCCTGGTTGCCTCCGGGCGGCGGGAAGGTGCCGTCGACGATCATCTGGCACAGGTCGCCGGCGCTGCCCAGATACGCGATCTCCAGCGGGCTCGGCACCCGCGGCGCGGCCAGGTTGGTCTCGCGGCTCAGCACCGCGATCACCTCGCCGCCGAAGCTCACCGGCACGGCTTCGCGGCGCATCGGCAGGTCGCGGTACCAGTGCGGGTCTTCCTCACGGCAGATTTTCACCTCGCGCATGGCCTTGGCCAGCTGCGGGTGCTCTTCCACGGTGAACCGGGTCCCGACGACGTCCTCGGGGTGCGCGGTGGGCGCGGTGGTGGGCCGCGCGTGCGCGACGCAGACGAAATCTCCGCCGTCCGGGTGGTGCTCCGCGGAGACCGGGACCCAGAGCAGGAAATCGGCGAACGAGAGGTCGGCGAGCAGCTGCCATTCCGCGACGACGGTCTGCAGATGGTCGGCCGCTTCACCAGGCAAGCCGGTGTTTTCGGCGAGGAGATCAGCGAGCGTGGACACGGCTACCGGCCGCCCTCGCGTGCGGTGTGATTCATCCCTGAGCACCTCCTGTGTTCATCCAACCAGAGCGCAGCGGCGGGTGCCGCCGAGGTGCCGCGACCCGCATGCCACACTTGAACGGTTGACCCGTGCCCGGCCGGTGTGTCGAACCCCGGCCCCGGGCCACTCAGCGCACACCGAGGAGAAGAACATGTCGAAGCGCGCCCGCAAGCGTCGCGACCGCAAGAAGAACGGCGCCAACCACGGCAAGAAGCCCAACGCCTGAGTCCGCGCCTGGACACGGCACGGCCCCCGCACCGATTCGGTATGGGGGCCGTCGTCGTCTGGTCAGTCGCTGGTGGTGCGCTGCTCGAAGGTGATCTCGGTGCGTTCCACCGTGATGCCCCCTTGGCTGGCCACGGTCTGCCGGATCGACGCGCGCAGCCGGCTCTTCAGCTCCGCCGGGGCGAGGTCGCCGCCGCACTTGCGGGCGAGCAGGTGCTTGATCTGCTCGTCGATGCCGTACTCCTCGAGGCACGGCGGGCAGTCGTCGATGTGCCGGCGCAGCTCCGCGTCGCGTTCTGGACTGCATTCGCGGTCCAGCAGCAGGTAGATCTCGGCGAGCGCGTCCTCGCAGGGCATCTTCTCCGCGGGCACGTCTTCCGCGCTCATCGTTTCGCCACCTCCTCGCGGTTCCCCCGGATGAAGCCGCGCTCGCGCGCGACGTCGGCCAGCAGGTCGCGCAGCTGGGCGCGGCCGCGGTGCAGCCTGGACATCACTGTGCCGATCGGAGTGTCCATGATCTCGGCGATCTCCTTGTACGCGAAGCCCTCGACGTCGGCGAGGTAGACCGCGAGCCGGAACTCCTCGGGCAGCTTCTGCAGGGCCGCCTTGACGTCGGTGTCGGGCAGGTTGTCCATCGCCTCGACCTCGGCCGAGCGCAGGCCGCTCGAGGTGTGGCTTTCCGCCCGGGCGACCTGCCAGTCGGTGATCTCGTCCGTCGGCTGCTGCACCGGCTGCCGCTGGCGTTTGCGGTAGCCGTTGATGTAGGTGTTGGTGAGGATGCGGTACATCCACGCCTTGAGGTTCGTGCCCGCCTTGAAGGACGCGAACGCCGCGTACGCCTTCAGGTAGGTCTCCTGGACCAGGTCCTCGGCGTCGGACGGGTTACGGGTCATCCGCATGGCGGCCGCGTAGAGCTGGTCGAGCAGGGGCATCGCGTCGCGCTCGAAGCGCTCGGCGAGCTCCAGGTCGTCGGCCGCCGTTTCCGGCGCGGAGTTGGGGGTGCTCGGCAAACCGTTCCCTTCCCGTTCGGCGTCGATGCGCTTGTGCGCATACGGCAGCACCGAGTTTACGCGCGGGTTCGGCAAGCCGGTCCTGGGACGGCTCCTGCCGGATCGGGGAGTAGCGAGCGTGGTGTTCACGGTGTCTTCAACAGAACGTGCCGTCCAAGCATTCCCCGGCGGTTGCCTAGACTCGCGCCATGGCGGGCAAAGGCACTCCGGCGACGGCGCTGCTGCAGAAGCAGAAAGTGGCGCACACCGTGCACACCTACGACCACGACCCGCGCGCCGAGTCATTCGGACTCGAAGCGGTGGAAGCCCTCGGACTCGACGCGGCGCGGGTGTTCAAGACCCTGGTCGCGGACGTCGACGGCAAGCTCGTGGTCGGCGTGGTGCCGGTCACCGGCCAGCTGGACTTGAAGGCCCTCGCCGCGGCCGCCGGCGGCAAGAAAGCCAAGATGGCCGATCCGGCCGCCGCGCAGCGCGCGACCGGTTACGTGCTGGGCGGAATCTCGCCGCTGGGCCACCGCAGCCGGCTGCCGGTGGTGGTGGACAGTTCGGCGTCGGGTTTCCCGACGATGTTCTGCTCGGGTGGACGGCGTGGCCTGGAGGTCGAACTGGACCCGGCCGAACTGGTGCGGCTCACCGGTGCGGTGATCGCGCCGATCGCGGCCGGCTAAGAGCGTGTCTCGTTTGGTGCAGGTGACAGGGCGCGGACCTCGTCCGTGAAGGGCCCCTTGAGGGAATCTGAGTCCCTCAAGGGGCCCTTCCCTTCCCCGACGGCCGATCAAACCTGCCTCCGGAGCAGGTCGGCAGTAGGCGACCGCACCATGCGACACAGGCGCTAAGCGGCTTCCAGCACGAAGAAGAGGAAGCAGAGAAACGCTTCCTTCTCCCCGAATTCTTCGGGAAACCGCTCGCGCGCGCCCGGTGCCGGATACGGTTCGTCGACGACGGCGATGCGGAAGCCGGCGTCGGTGAACGCGGCGGTCATCGCGCGCAGCGGCCGATGCCAGTATTCGAGGACGGCATTCTTGCCGTTGAAGGTGTACTCCTCGGCCCATTTCTCGATGCCGAAATAGTTGCCCTCCGGGCGAACGTACTTGTAGATGTGCGGATGGTTGACGGCCAGCACCAGTCGTCCGCCCGGCCGCAGGACCCGGTGCAGTTCGGCCAGCGGCGCGGCCCAGTCCTCCAGGTAGTGCAGCACCAAAGCCGCGATGACGTCGTCGAACGACTGGTCCTGGTACGGCAGCGGCTGGCTGAGGTCGGCGATCCGCAGGTCCGCGTCCGCGCCGAGCCGCTTGCGGGCCAGGTCCACCATCGTGGCGCTGAAGTCAAACCCGGACACGACCGCGCCCCGGTCGCGCAGCTGGGCGGACAACGGCCCGGCACCGCACCCGGCGTCGAGAATTCTCCGGTCCTTTACGTCGCCCATGAGGTCGAGGATCGCCGGACGGGTGTAGTAGGCGTTGATGAGGCTGCGTTCGTTCTCGACCGCGTAAGCCTCGCCGAAGGTGTCATAGTCGTTGGGAACGAGCTCGCCTGCTTCGGTGGACGTCATGCGCTCCACCATGGCACGAACGAGGCGCGCCACGTGGCGGTTCACGACAGTTGCCCACAGGCTCGACAACTTGTGGACAACTCCGCAAAAAGCGCGCTGACCAGCAGTGATTCCGGTCGAGCCTATCCACAGCCGTCACAAATGCGGCCGTACGATCCTTCCCAGCCACTCCGCCGCCGCCCGGGCCACCGAGTCCAGATCCGCCGACAGCGAGTGGTCCCCGGCGACCACCACGATCTCGTGGTGCGGGGCCGGCGTCGGACGGCCGAACGGGTCCCGCTCCCCTTGGATCACCAGCGCGGGCACCTCCACCGCGTCCAGCTCCGCTTGCCTGGTTTTCTCCGGACGGCCCGGCGGGTGTTCCGGAAAAGCCAGGCACAACACCGCTACCGCCTGCCCGGCCGCAGCCGTCCGGCACGCCACCCGCGCCCCGGACGAGCGGCCGCCGAACACCAGCGGCAAGTCGTCGAACCGAGCCGACACCTCGTCCGCCACCGCCAGCCATGCCGCATCCAGCTGTTTCGCCGGAGCGGGCGCGCGCCGGCCGGCCACCCGGTACGGCTGTTCCACCAACGCCACGTGCACCCCGGCCTCGGTGGCCGCGTGGGCGACCGCCACCAGGTCCTTCGCCCCGATCCCGCCGCCGGCGCCATGGCCGAGCAGCAGCACCGCGTCTCCCTCCGGAGCACAATGCAGCTCGACCCGGGCCGGGCCGTACTCCGTGTCGATCTCCAGGGTGGTCATGGCGCGTCGAACAACGCGTCGACGGATTGCTCGGCTTCCGCGCGCCGCAGCAATTCCGGTCCGTTGTTGCGGACGTTGTTCACCAGTTTCGACACCGGCCGCAGCTCCAGCGATTCGACCACCGCGGGCGGAGCCGGCACCAGCAGTTCGTCCACCTCGGAGCGATCCGGGTCGAGCCAGCCCGCCCAGTTGTCGCGCGGTACGACCAGCGGCATCCGGTCGTGGATCTCGGCGACCTGTCCCTGGGCATCGGTGGTGATGATCGAGAAGGTGATCAGCGGCGCGGCGTCGGCGTCGTCCTTCGGCCGCCAGCTTTCCCAGATCCCCCCGAACGCGAGCGACGCGCCAGAAGGATCCGTCAGATAGAACGGCTCCTTCTCGGTGCCGGTGCGCCGCCACTCGAACCAGCCGTCCGCGGGCACCAGGCAGCGCCGCGACGCGAGCGCGCGCTTGAACGCGGGCTTCTCCTTCGCGGTTTCCGCCCGGGTGTTGATCATCCTCGAGCCGACTGACGGGTCCTTGGCCCAGAACGGCACGAGACCCCACCGCATGATCCGCAGCGACCGCTCGGCCGGTTCGTCTTCGAGCACGAGCCCCTCGGCGTCGCGCGGGTGCCGCTGCACGACGGTGATGACGTTCTTGGTCGGCGCGACGTTGTGGTCCACCCGCGCCCGGCCTTCGGTCAGGTCGACCGCGGCGAACTCCTCGACCAGCTTCGCCGGGTCCTTCGTCGCGGCGTAACGGCCGCACATGCCAACCTCCTCACCGGTGCCTCGCTGGCCATCGTCGCACGCGAACCGGGACCCGCGCGAGCGGCATGGGATCATTCGACCAGGCAAGGACGACGGGCACGGGCGACCGGGAGGACGTGGGCGGTTTGGCGCGAGGCGACTGGAGACGGCTGGACGAATCCGACGTTCGGGTCCGCCCCGGCAAGGGCTCCAGGCCGCGCAGCAAGCGCAGGCCCGAGCACGCCGACGCGGTCACCGCGATGGTGATCGGCAAGGACCGCGGGCGCTGGACGTGCGCGGTCGACGCCGACCCGGACCGGGTGGTGACCGCCATGCGGGCCCGCGAGATGGGCCGGGTGTCGGTGGTGGTCGGAGACATGGTCGCGCTGGTCGGCGACGTGTCCGGCCGGCCGGACACGCTCGCCCGGATCGTCCGCGTGGACGACCGCTCCAGTGTGCTGCGCCGCACCGCCGACGACACCGACCCGTTCGAGCGGGTGGTGGTCGCGAACGCGGCGCAGCTGCTGATCGTCACGTCGCTGGCCGACCCGCCGCCCCGTCCCGGGTTCATCGACCGCTGTCTGGTCGCCTGCTACGCGGGCGGCCTGGAACCGGTGCTCTGCCTGACGAAATCCGACCTGGCCAGTCCCGAGGCGCTGCTCGCCGGATACGCGGGCCTGGACGTCCCGGCCGTCGTCAGCAGGCACGACGAGGAGCCCGAGGGCCTGCGCGAACGACTCGACGGCCGGGTCACCGCTCTCGTCGGGCACTCCGGAGTCGGCAAGTCGACTTTGGTCAACCGGCTGGTGCCCGCGGCGGAGCTGGCGACCGGCGACGTCAGCGCGGTCGGCAAGGGACGGCACACGTCGGTGGCCGCGGTCGCGCTGCCGCTGCCGCTGCCCGGCGGAGGCTGGGTGGTGGACACCCCCGGAGTCCGGTCGTTCGGGCTGGCTCACGTCACCGCGGACGACATCGTGGACGCTTTCGAGGAGTTCGCCGAAGCCGCCGAGGAATGCCCGCCGAACTGCGGCCACCTCGGCGCGCCGGAGGACCCGGACTGCGCGCTGGACGAGGTGGTCTCCGCCGGAAAGGCCAGCGCCGAGCGGCTGACGTCGCTGCGCAGGCTGCTGGTGTCGCGCGGGGGCGGCGGGGAGAAGACGGGCAATGGGGAGATCCGCGCCGAACCGTGATCATCGGCCCCGGCCGGGCGGCGCTGCGGCATGCGTCCGGCGGAACTCCTCCGGCAGCGGGCAAAAGCAGTACCAAACCGTGATCTGGATTCGGTAACCTCCGGCACCCGCTGCCGATAGGCAGTGCGGCAGGACGAACCGGAAAAACCCGCTCCGCGACGGGAACCTTTTTCCGCGGAACGGCGTCAGAGGAACGATCTCTCGAAGTCACCCTGCCACTGGACCGCACGCCGGATCGCGACCGGCGGCACAACGCGGGTACGAGACCGACCTTTCTAGGGGGAAAGACCCATGCGCAAGACCACGACGTTCGCTGTCGCCGCCGGTGCGGCACTGGCGCTCGTGCTGACCGGCTGCGGCTCGGCGGCGGAGAACGGCACCGCCGCTCCGGCCGGCCAGGCGGCCCCGGACAAGAACGGCGGCTCCGCCTCGCCGTTCAGCGACGCGCTCAAGCTGGCCGACGCGGCCAAGCAGGGCACGCAGAAGGCCAAGTCGGTCAAGATGACCATGGAGACGTCCGCCAACGGGCAGACCATGAAGGTCGACGGCGCGATGCGGCTGGACGGCGAGAACTCGGCCATGGCGATGACCATGTCCGCGGGCGCCGCCGGCAACACCGAGGTGCGCTTCGTCGACAAGACGATGTACATGAAGGTCCCGGCCGGGATGGCCCAGCAGTACGGCACCGACAAGCAGTGGCTGAAGATCTCGGCGGACGGCACCGACCCGATGTCGCAGATGCTCGGCAAGATGATGACCCAGTCGGCGTCGCAGAGCGACCCGACGCAGCTGCTCGACCGGGTCGCGAAGACCGGCCGGATCATCAGCGCCGACAAGGCCGACCTCAACGGCCAGCCGACCTTCCACTACAAGGTCGAGCTGGACGTCAGCAAGTCCATCGAAGAGTTCGTCAAGGACATGCCGGCCGAAGTGCAGGCCGAGATGAAGAAGACCATGCAGGGCAAGGACATCAAGATCCCGGCCGAGATCTGGACGGACCTGGACCAGCTGCCGCTGCAGGTCACCATGGACGAATCCGAGTTCCTGAAGAGCATGGGCGGCGCGGCCGCGCAGCAGGCCGCCGCGGGCAACATCACCATCAAGTACACCGACTGGGGCAAGCCGGTCGACGTCGCGGCTCCGCCGGCCGACCAGGTCGCCGACTTCAGCGAGATCATGAAGAAGAAGATGGGCGGGCACTGATCCTCGCCGGTCCTTCCGGGCCCCGGGCCGCTTCGGCTCGGGGCCCGTTTTTTTCGCGCTACTGCCGGTAGCCCGCGTTCCCCCGAACGAGGCGGACCCGTTCGTTGTGCTTGGCTTTGGCTGGTTTTCAGCCGGTCGGAGAGGGTTTCGGGATGCGCGGGACGGTCTTGGCGGGAGTCGCTTTGCTGGCAGTCGCGGCAGGTGGCTGCTCTAGCGCACCGGACCGGTTCACCGACGCGCGGGCGCTGGCCGACGCGGTCACCGCGGCCACCCTGGCCGGGCACACCGCGAAGTTCAGCACCGAAGTCACCACCGGCACGACCGTGTCGCGCGGCCAGGGCCAGGCCCAGTTCGGTCAGGGCGGGACGTCGTTGTCCATGACGACGGACTACGTCGGCGAGCCGCTGGAACTCCGGCTGGCCGACCGGACGCTGTACGCGAAGGTCCCGGAAGCGGCCCGAGACCAGGTCAGCGGGCATCGGGCCTGGGTGCGGATCTCGGCCGACGGCCAGGATTCGTTCTCCCAGGTAATGGGCGGCAGCTTGCTGCAGCTGGCCGAACAGAACGACCCGGCCTACACCGTGGCGCAGGCCCGGACCGCCGGAGTGGTTTCCTCCAGCGACGAAACACAGCTGGACGGCGCGGCCGCGGAGCACTACCGGCTGACGGTCGATTTGACGAAGCTCGGAGCGGAACTGTCCGCCGGAGTGCCGGGCGAGGCGCTGACCCGGCTGGGCAAGCAGGGCGTGACCGTGCCGCTCGACCTGTGGCTGGACGCGCGGCACCGGCCGATGCAACTGGTGCTGGACCTGTCGCCGGTGGCGAAGGCCGTCGGCGGCGGGGTTTCGGTGGTCAAAGCCCGGTACACCGACTGGGGAGCCCCGGTCTCCGTCGGCGCGCCGAACTCGGACGAGATCGGGACTTTCGGGGCCGGGTGAGGCCCCGCCGGTCAGAGCAGTTCCAGCAGGAACGGCAGTTCCTGCAGGCCGTACCAAGCCAGTTCGTGGTCTTCCGCGTCGCCCAGCGCGAACTCGGCGTCCTCGTCGCCGAGGTCCGCCGCGTCGATCACCGCGGCCGCCGCGGCGACCGCGTCCTCCGCCTCCGCCGCGTCCACGTGGATCGCCGCGATCAGCGCCGCCGGGACCGGACCGGCCAGCCGCACGACCGCCGCGTCCAGGTCGGGACGGAGAGTCGCGTCCTCGACGTCGGCCGAGACGACCGCCCGCCGCCATTCGCCCTTTTCCTCAGCCGCGATCAGCCGCAGCGAGGCGCGCGCCGCGTCCAGCAGCGCCGCGTACTCCAGCTCTTCGTCCGAACCGCTCGCGTACGCCTCGCGCAGTGCGGGCGTCAGCGCGAAAGCCGTTCCGCTGCGGGCGCGGAACTCGCCGTTGCGCTCCAGGTCCCGCAGCATCGCTATCGTCGCAGGCAGATAGACCCTCACCAGTGCGCACCCTTCAGCTCTTCCAACGCTTCTTCGATCATCCCGCCCAGCAGCCCGACGTCGAACGCGGCCTTGCGGTCGCCGTTGAGTCCGAAGTAGACGCCGCCGTGGTAGGAGGTGACCCCGATCGCCAGCGCTTGCGTGCGCATCAGCGGCATCACCGGGAACATCTCCACCAGTCTTGCCTCCCCCGCATACATCGGCACCTGCGGCCCCGGCGAATTCGTGATCATCACGTTGAAAATCCGGCCGGACAGCGACCCGCCCGCCCGCGCGCCCAGTGAATGCAGCGTCGCCGGCGCGAAGCCGCTCACCTTCAGCAACCCGCGGGCGGCCACCGATCTTCCCGAGTTCAGGTGCTCGGTCATCGCATGGCTGATGTGCTGCAGCCGCAGCACCGCGCTCGGCTCGCCGACCGGCAGGTCCACCAGGTACGCGTCGACCTGGTTGCCGACCAGCGTCGGCGTCGCGAACTCCGCGGTTTCGACGTCGTGCACCGCCAGCGGCACCAGCGCGCGGACGGTCGCCGTCGGCGCGAGGTTCTCCCCGCGCGAAAGCAGCCATTCCCGTAGCGCACCGGCGATCGCGGCGACGATCACGTCGTTGACAGTGCCGCCGTGGTCCGCGCGGATCTTGCGGAAGTCCTCCAGCCGGGTCCGCACCACCGAGAACACCCGGCCGCCGGACACCCGGACGTTCAACGGTCCGGCCGGTGCCGGGCGGGCCATCGCGGCTGCGACGCCACCGAGTGTTTCGACTGCCTTGCTCACCGTGGCGAACGCGTCGCCGGCGATCGAGCGCACGTTCTCCACCAGCTCGCTGGGCCGTTGCACGGTCTCGCTCATCGCGTCGAGCACCAGCTGCGTCCGGCTGGGTTCGCGCCGCGCGTTCCAGGCGTCCTCGAACGGCTCCGGCGGCTCCGGCGCCTCGTCGAGGATGAGCTGGCCGAGGTCGATCGTGCCGACGCCGTCCACGACGGACTGGTGGGTCTTCGTCACCATCGCGACCCGGTCACCGGCCAGACCCTCGACGAAGTAAGCCTCCCAGAGCGGCCGTTCCGGCGCGAGCCGTCGCGACATCAGCCGCGCGACCAGGTCGAACAGCTGCTCGTCGCTGCCCGGCTGCGGCAGCGCGGAGCGGCGGACGTGGTAGTTGA
This sequence comes from Amycolatopsis benzoatilytica AK 16/65, assembly GCF_000383915.1. Lineage (NCBI taxonomy): Bacteria > Bacillati > Actinomycetota > Actinomycetes > Pseudonocardiales > Pseudonocardiaceae > Amycolatopsis > Amycolatopsis benzoatilytica. Next base: position 8,516,440 of record NZ_KB912942.1, on the reverse strand, counting down.
GGTCGAAGTCGACGTCGTCCACCCACACCGGCCGGGCGAGGTGCCCGGGGACGGGCAGGACGCGCTGACGGTAGCGGGGCAGGAACGCCAGCCGCGTGCCGACGAGGTCGAGCACCTGCTCGTAGGTGAAGCCGGACGACGGCCGTTCGAAGATCGCCACTCCCCCGACGTGCATCGGCGTCGTCTGCTCCTCGACGTACAGGAACGAGGCGTCCAGCGCGGACAGGCGGTCGGGCATGGGCCGATCCTTACACAATGCGAGACTGACCGGTGTGGGTGATGAGCTGGCGGATTCGCCGAAGGACCGCTTCCTGACAGTCTACGGGCGCAAGCCGGTGCTGGAGGCGCTGGGCGATTCGGCCTTGCGCGTGGACAAGGTGATCCTCGCCGACACCGCGCGCGGCCCCGCCGCCGCGGAGATCCAGCGCGCCGCGAAGGCGGCTGGCGTGCCGGTGCAGCGAGCCAGCGAGCACCGGGTAAAGGTGTTGGCGGGCAACGGAAAACAGGACCAAGGCGTCCTCGCCGACGTCGTCGCGCCCCGGATGCGCACTCTCGCCGCGGCACTGGACGATCGTCGCCCGCCGGCCCGGGTGCTGCTGCTCGACGGCATCACGACGCCGGCCAACGTCGGCATGATCCTGCGCACCGCGACCGCGGCCGGGCTGTCCGGCGTGATCGTGCCGCGCCGAGGGGTCGCTGCGCTGGATCCGATGGTGGTGAAGGCGTCCGCCGGAGTCGCGTTCCGCGCGCCGGTGCTGCGCTGCGGCTCGGCCCGGGAAGCGGCGGAGATGCTGGTGGAGGCTGGGTACAGCCTGTACGCGCTGGGCGCCTCGGCGACGACGTCGGTGTTCGAGGTCGACCTGCCGCAGCGCTCCGCGTTCGTCCTGGGCGGCGAAACCGAGGGCGTCGGCTCGGCGGTCGCGGAACTGGTCACCGAGTGGCTTTCGATCCCGATGCCTGGGGACGTCGAATCGCTGAACGTCTCCGCCGCCGCCGCCGTGCTGTCGTTCGAACTGGTACGGCGCGGAATCAGCTGAACAGGACGGCCAGTTCGTCCAGGGTGTCCGCGACGCTGCGATGGTGCACGCCGACCATCCCCGCGGCGACCGCACCGCGGACGTTTCGTTCGGCGTCGTCCACGAAGGCGCAGCTGGGCGCCGCGACGCCGAGCCGCTCTGCCGCGACGAGGTAAATCCCGCGATTCGGCTTGGCCATGCCCACTTCGCCGGAGAAGACGAGCGCGTCGAAATAGTGCGACAGCTCGGTTTTCACCCCGGCGGGCGCACCCGGAGCGTTCGAGACCAACGCGGTGCGAGTACCGGCGGTGCGGAGGTCGTGCAGGTACTCGTACAGGCGACCGGCGTCCGGGTCGGTGAGCACTCCGGCGTAGTCGACTAGCAAGCCCTTCAGCACTCGGCCAGGCTAGCTGGTTTCCGTTGGGCAATACGCATAGCGCATCCTGCAGATCCTGTCTGCACCGTTCTGGGGTTTTCGCCGGATCGTGCCGCTCTTGTCCAAATCCTCGCAGCCGGCCAGCACCATCCTCCCGAGTGGCACGTCCACGTTTCGGGGAGGGAACCCATGACGAACCACGACCTTCATGCACTGGCCGCCGCGCCGGGCACGGTGCGCCGAAAGCACAAACGCACTGCCCGGCCGTCGCCGGACGAGCTGCCGCGCGCGGGCCATCGGCTCCTTCGGCTCACCGCTCCGCCAGAGGAAAAGCACCTGATTCAGCGGATCAATGCGATCCTCGAAGTGCTGGCGGGATGGCGAGCCGCCGGACAGATCCGGCCATTGGTGGATGAGGCACTGTTCGCCCGGCTGGCCAGCCAGCAGCTGACGCGGGGGATCCACCACCGCGTCGCACGAGACCTGCACATGTGCCAGCCCACGCAGACCGCTCTGGAAGTGAGTGCGGTGGTAGCCGCTGGGCCGCGCGTGCTGGCACTGGCAGCGCGGTTCGAGCGAGGCCGGGCGGGATGGGTCTGCACCCGGTTTCACGTGCTCGCGCCCAGGAACGGATTCGAGCAGCAAGGCAAGGCGCTTCGACGGGGACCCGGCCGCCCACCCGCCGCTTGATCAACCAGTACAGCTGTCCGGGAGTTCAGGACAGATGTCCTGGATGTAATCGGCGCGGGTCTCCGCGGCGCTACCGGCTTCGCCAGTGCCGAGGACTCATCGAGTCCACTGTGTACTCGCCGCACGAAAAGAGCGGCGGTACGAGCCACTGCCCGTACCGCCGCTCTCAACCGTCTACATCAGACAGCCAACCGGGACTGCGTCAGCGACGCGGCCCCTTCTTGCCCTTCTTGGCCTGCGCGCGCTCCGCGGCCCGGCGCTCCCGCCGGGTGCCCGAACCGCCGGAGTCCGCGTCGCCGGCAGTGTCCGAATGGGACTCGACACCGCCGTCTTCGCCAGGGCCGGACATGGTCAGTCCGGATTGGACACCGCCGCCCAGGCCCTTGCCCCGCAGGGCCGACGGGACGGACTCCGAGTCCGTCGCCGGGGGCTGCGGCGGGGTCGGGCGGGCGTGCTTGCCGCCGTCTCCCTCGGCGTCGTTGGCGAACGCCGCGGCGGCCGCGCTGGTCGCGGAGGTCAGCCCGCCGGGCAGGGCCGACGGTTCCGGCTGCGCGGGTTCCGGCTCGGCGCGTTCGACCTGGAGGTTGAACAGGAAGCCGACCGCCTCCTCCTTCAGCGAGTCGAGCATCGCGCGGAACATGTCGAAGCCTTCGCGCTGGTACTCGATCAGCGGGTCCCGCTGCGCGAGCGCCCGCATCCCGATGCCCTCCTTGAGATAATCCATCTCGTAGAGGTGCTCGCGCCACTTGCGGTCCAGCACGGTCAGCATGACCTGCCGTTCCAGGCGGCGCATCGAGCCTTCCTCGCCGACCAGTTCGTCGATCTCGACCTCGCGCTTGCGGTAGCAGTCAAGAGCGTCGTCGACCAGAGCCTGGCTCAACCCTTCCCCGTCGAGATCGCCGTCCTCGATCAGGTCTTCCCAGTTCAAGCTGACCGGATACAGGGTCTTCAGCGCGGTCCAGAGCTGCTCGTGGTCCCAGTCCTCGGCGTAGCCCTCGGACGTCGCGCCCGCGACGTACGCCTTCACCACGTCGACGATCATGTGCTCGATCTGGTCGCGCAGGTCTTCGCCCTCGAGCACGCGGTGGCGCTCGGCGTAGATCACCTTGCGCTGCTCGTTCATGACCTCGTCGTACTTGAGGACGTTCTTGCGGGTCTCCATGTTGAGCTGCTCGACCTGGGTCTGCGCGCTCTTGATCGCCTTGGAGACCATCTTGTGCTCGATCGGCTGGTCGTCCGGCAGCCGGAAGGTGGTCATGATGCGTTCCACCAGCGCGGCGTTGAACCGGCGCATCAGGTCGTCGCCCAGCGACAGGTAGAACCGGGATTCGCCCGGGTCGCCCTGTCGTCCGGACCGGCCGCGCAGCTGGTTGTCGATGCGCCGCGATTCGTGCCGCTCGGTGCCCAGCACGTACAGGCCGCCCGCCTCGCGGACCTCCTCCGCCTCGGCCTTCGTCTCGGCCTTGACTTCCTCGAGCACCTTCGGCCAGGCGGCCTCGTACTCCTCGGCATGCTCGACCGGGTCCAGGCCCTGCTCGCGCAGCACCTGGTCGGCGATGATGTCCGGGTTGCCGCCCAGCACGATGTCGGTACCGCGGCCTGCCATGTTCGTGGCGACCGTGACCTGGCCCTTCCGGCCGGCGCGCGCGACGATCAGCGCTTCCTTGTTGTGGTGCTTCGCGTTCAGCACCTCGTGCGGCACGCCCAGCTTGAGCAGCAGCTTCGACAGATGCTCGGACTTCTCCACGCTCGTGGTGCCGACCAGCACCGGCTGGCCCTTTTCGTGCCGCTCGGCGATGTCCTCGGCGACCGCCTCGAACTTCGTCTGCTCGCTCTTGTAGATGAGGTCGGCGCGGTCGGCCCGGACCATCGGCCGGTTCGTCGGGATCGGCACCACGCCCAGCTTGTAGGTCTGGTGGAACTCGGCGGCCTCGGTCTCGGCGGTACCGGTCATGCCGGACAGCTTCGAGTAGAGCCGGAAGTAGTTCTGCAGCGTGATCGTGGCCAGAGTCTGGTTCTCCGCCTTGATCTCGACGCCTTCCTTGGCCTCGATCGCCTGGTGCATGCCCTCGTTGTAGCGGCGGCCCACCAGGATGCGCCCGGTGAACTCGTCGACGATCATGACCTCGCCGTCGCGGACGATGTAGTCCTTGTCCTTGTGGTACAGCTCCTTGACCTTCAAGGCGTTGTTCAAGTAGCCGACCAGCGGGGTGTTCGCCGCCTCGTACAGGTTCTCGATGCCGAGCTGGTCCTCGACGTACCGCACGCCCTTCTCGGTGACCGCGACGGTGCGCTTCCGGACGTCCACCTCGTAGTGGTACTTCGAGTTGATCAGGTTGGCCTTCTCGACCCGCTCGCGGGTGCCCATCGTGGTGGTGTCGATGCCCTGCATCAGCGGTGCGAGCCGGGCGAACTCGAGGTACCAGCGGGACGACTGGTCCGCCGGGCCGGAGATGATCAGCGGGGTCCGCGCCTCGTCGATGAGGATCGAGTCGACCTCGTCGACGATCGCGAAGTTGTGGCCGCGCTGCACGCACTCGTCGAGCGACCAAGTCATGTTGTCGCGCAGGTAATCGAAGCCGAACTCGTTGTTCGTGCCGTAGGTGACGTCCGCGTTGTAGTGCTTGCGGCGCTCCTGCGGGTCCTGCTCGGCGATGATGACGCCGACCTCGAGCCCGAGGAAGCGGTGGACTCGGCCCATCCACTCGGCGTCGCGCTTGGCGAGGTAGTCGTTGGTGGTGACGACGTGCACGCCGTCGCCGGGGATCGCGTTCAGGTACGCCGCGAGGACGCAGGTGAGCGTCTTGCCCTCACCGGTCTTCATCTCGGCGACCTGGCCGAGGTGCAACGCGGCGCCGCCCATCAGCTGCACGTCGTAGTGCCGCTGACCGAGCACCCGCTTCGAAGCCTCGCGCGCGACGGCGAATGCCTCCGGGAGCAGCTCGTCCAGGGACTCGCCCTTGCCGTGGCGTTCGCGGAACTCGTCGGTCTTGGCCCGTAGGTCGGCGTCCGACAGGTCCTTCACGTCGTCTTCGAGGGTGTTGATGTGATCGGCGATGTTGCGCAGCCGCTTCACCATCTTGCCCTCGCCCGCGCGGAGCAGGCGGTTCAGCACCATCCGGTCGACCTCACTAGCTGATCATGAACGCGCCCAGGCCGGTCCCGGGCAGTATCGCCACGGCTGGCGCCCGTGTGCGCCGCCGCCGTCTCCCCCCATCGTAGGGAATGCGCGCAGGTCCGCGCACGCACGTCGTCGCAGAAGGTCACGAGAGGCCGGGCCGAACCCGGCTCCGGGCGCGCGGACGGCCCGCACGCGTGTGCGTGCGGGCCGTCCGGCAGGTGGATTGCGGATGGTGTGCCAGGCCCGGTCAGCCCAGCCGGATCACTCCGTAGTCGAAGCCCTTTCGCCGGTAGACGACGCTCGGCCGGCCGGCCTCGGAGTCGTTGAACAGGTAGAAGTCGTGGCCGACCAGCTCCATCTCGTAGAGAGCCTGGTCCACCGTCATGGGGTCCGCGTCGTGTTGCTTTTCGCGGACGACGCGGCCGGGCTGATGGCCCAGGTCCTCGTCTTCCCAGCGCCCCTGCCGGGGGATGTCGCCCGCACTCGTGGCCGCGAAACCGTTGACCATCGGTTCGGTCGCGTCCGGTGCGTCCAGGACGGCCGTGCCCATGACGGGCCCAGCGACGGCATCGGATCCGCCGACCGCGGAGGTCGCCTCGGCGACCGACTCCGGGCGGCTGCGTCCGTAATGCACGCGCCTGCGGTCGTGTGTCCGCCTAAGCCGGTTCTCCAGCTTGGTGACGGCGGAATCGAGCGCTGCGTAGAAGTCGGCTGCGCTCGCTTCCGCGCGAACAGCCGGACCACGGCCCTTCCCGGTGATCTCAACGCGCTGGCAGCTCTTGGCCTGCCTGCGGTTGGGCTCGTGGAAGAGCTCCACGTCGTAGCGGATGACCTTCTTGTCGTAGCGCTCAAGGCGGGCCAGCTTTTCGCTGACAAGCGCCCGGTAATGCTCGGGCACCTCCACGTTGCGGCCCTTAACGACGATGTCCATACACGACCTCCCTCGCTGAAGAAACGGCGAGCTGTTGTGTTCACACGGCACCGGTACTGCGCGGGTTCGGCGGGCTGAGAAGAATTCGGCAGCCGGTCACGACGTCTCGTGGCGGATGTTCGAACGCGGACTTCAGCGGGCCTCCGGTGCCAGGGACATGGGCTGCACACCTCCCTGCCTGCGGGTTTTGCTGATAGCGGAGCACGTTAGCTTCATCACGCCGTCCGCAACAGCCCCCGAGCCGGGGGATATCACGATCCGGAAACCCGCTACGGCGCGCAGCGAAGCGCTCGTGCGCAGCTCCGAAACGCCGCACGGAAGGCCGAACGCGCGAGCCCATGTTTCACGCGGACGGCGCAACCCTGCGACCCGTCGGAAGCCGAGGGTGACCGGCCGGCCCGCCACAGCCGCCACCCTGGTGGAGTGTTCGGCTGCGGGAGTGATTCCGGCACTGACCCTCATGCCCGGACAACGGGCGACGAGGGCGCGGGGTTCCCTCTTGACATCACTCGTGTAGGTGACGCCCCGGGGCGGTCGGTATGGGAACGAGATACCTCCTGAAACGAGCAGGCGTGAGTTTCCCGCGAAGGAATGGCGGGACGGGCGATTATCGAAGGGCTCAGGTTTTTGCTTGGGCGGGCGGGGCTTTGGGGCGAACCGGGGACTTGGGACGGAGGGGCCTGGGGGAACAGACAGGGGTTTGGGGGCGGACAGGATTCGGGGCGGACGGGATTTGGACGGGTGGTCATGTGCGCGCTGACCGGGGCCAGGGATGGACGAGGCGGGGTTTCCGGCGAGACGGACCGAGGGTTCCTGCGACCGGACCGGCCGAGCCGACCGTCACCGGATTCGGGCGCCAGCCTGGACAGACGGAGCGGCGCGGTTCAGGATTCGGGGTCTCAGCTGCCGCGAAGCACGCGGCACCGGACTTCGGGAGGCGACGAGGGTTCCGGTTGACGGGACCAGCCGATCCGCGCCCTCGCGCGGCCGACGCGACGGGGCACTGTCCGATGTGGAGCGAAGAATCCGACTGTGCCGCAACCTGAACCGACCATTCTCAGGCTGAACTCCTTTCGCCGAAATCGTCTATCGCCGTCCGAGCGGCTCGTTCGGCCCGCTCAGACTGTCGCCAGCAAGGCCAGTACCGCCACCACCGGGACGCCCGCGTTTTTCAACGCCGTGACACACGCGGCGGACGTTGCTCCTGTGGTGATCACGTCGTCCACCACCACCACGCTCGTTCCCGGCGGCGGGCGGCCGGCGGCCACGAAGCGGAGCCGGCCCTCCAGGTTGGCCGCTCGCTCGGACCGGTTCAGGCCGACCGCGTCGCGGCCGCCTCTCAGGACCAGCGCGGGTGCGACGCAGCCGCCGATCAACCGGGCGGCCTCTTCGGCCATGCGCTGCACGTGCGGACCTCCCCTGCCCCGGGACGCGACTCGTCGGCTCGGGGCGGGGACGAGACACCACGGACTGGCTCTCGAGCCGGGGAGCGCCGCCAGGCCGGCGGCGAGCGCTCGGCCGAGGAACGGGGCGGTGTCGCGGCGGCCACGTTCCTTGTAGGCGATCAAGATCTGTTTCGGGACGCCCTCGTAGCGCGCCAACGCATACGCCGGGGCGAGCGCAGCCAGCGGTGCTCGGCTGACCTCGGCAGGGGATGCCCAGGTTCGGCAGCAGGCGGGGCACACGGGCGCACCGCGGGTTTCACAGCCGGCACAGCAGGCCGGGAGGAGCAGGTTCAGCAGAAGGCTCAACATGACGCAGAGTGTGCATCACGCCACCGACAGTTTCCGACGGCGTTGGATGCGGCACGAGCGGGCGATCGTGCGGACGGTCCGGCTACGGGAGGCAAACGGGCAGGTCAGAGCACGATTGATCTCGGCAGGCGGGCGGCGGAAACTTGGCTAGCCGAGCCGACCGGAACGGGCCGAACCGACTGGCGCGAGCCGAGCCAAGCCGACCGGAACGAGCCGAGCTGGCTGGGGCGCTGGGAGCGAAACTGCCTCAGCCCGGGTAGAACGGATCCGCGTCCGCCTGCGTGTGCGGCTGCGGCCGCCACACCTCTCCCAGTTCCGTGGCGTTCCACAGGCCCCCGGCGTCCGCCACCACGATCGGCCGGTTCGGGGCCGCCGCGACCGCCCGGACCGGGGCCGTCAGGTTCGAGCTGTTGTAGGCGTTCATCTGCCGTCCGTCCACCGTCAGCCGTTCCACCGGCTGCGACGGGGACGAGGTCACCACGACCAGCGTCTCCGCCGTCGCACCCCAGTCGACGTCCGACACGTCCGCCAGCACTCCCGGCTGCAGCACTCGCGGCTCGCGCAGCGTCACCGTTCCCCCGCTGCGCACCACCGACGCCACCACCAGCTGACCGTTCACCGTCGCCGCCACTCTGGCACCGTCTCGGGACAGCCTCAGCACGCCGATCGGCCCCAGGGCGAGCAGGTCGTTCGCGTTGACGCTCTGGCGTTGCCAGTTGCCCTTCTGGTCCAGCGCCATCCGCGCGATGATCGAGTGGTCGACGACCGTCCACACCTCGTTCGACGTGCTTCCGACGGCCGACGGACGCCAGGTCGGGCGGCTCAGTGTGCCGCCGCTCAGGTCGACGGCCGGCAGGTCTCTGCCCAGGTCTCCGATGTGCAGGCTGACCCGGTCGCCGTCCTGGGCGACCACCGCCAGCCGCTTTCCGTCGATCGACTGGGCGGCGCTGACCACGGGGAGCCCGCCGTTGCCGGCCGGGCCGGGGATGCCGTTTCCGTCGCCGAGCGACAGCACCCGTCCGCCCTTGGTCATCATGCCCAGCAGGTCCAGGCTGGGCGACGAAGCCGTGCTGTAGCTCGGCAGGTCGCTGCTGCGCCAGTACTCGTGGTCGCGCACGAGCGGCGCTCCGTCGGCGAGCAAGCGGATCCGGGTGGACGTGACCGCCGTCATCGACAGCACGATCTGGGCGGCGATCAGCGTTCTGGTTTCCGGACTCGCCCCGGTGAGACCGCTCAGCTGCACGGTCAGCGAGCCGTCGTCGTTGTTCGTCACGTTCGATTCCAGCGAGACGCCGTCGCCGAACAGGTTCTTCACCGCGCCCGCCAGCCCGGCGGACGGGCCCTGCAGGATCATGTCCATCACCCGGCCGGGCAGGCCGGACTGCGGCTTGGCCGGGACGTAGCGCAGGTCGGGCACGAAGGTGCCGGAATCCGGCGAGTAGAAGCTCACCGCGACGCGGTTGTAGTTCCCGTCGAACTCGTCGTCGGTCACGTACAGCACCGGCGGCGGCGGGCTGGAGATCCGCCAGGCCCCGTCCGCCTGCTTGCGCACCTGGAAGGTCTGCTCGACCGAACCGCTGCCGGGGATGAACGTGGAGTCCGAACTGATCTTGCCGAGCATCGAGCCGCGCATCGACACGGTGCGCTCGTTCGGGTCCGGCGGCGCGGTGGAGGTCGACGTCGGCGGGGTCGGGGTGGTGTCGTAGACCGTGCTGAACGTCTTGTCGATGATCGTGATCGACCGGTTCGCCTTCCACGCGCCGCGCTGCTTGTCGTCGAAGAACGCGCGCGACGCGGCGTTGCCGGACCACGGGTCCGCGTTGGCCTTGATGAACAGCCGCACGATGTCGAGCGGGTCGGCGTTGGGCGGCGGTTCCGCGGCATCGTTCACCTGCTGCGGTGCCTTCTCGACCGGCACCACTACCGGCTGCGATTCCTGCGGGACGTTCGCGCAGCTCGCCAGCAGCAGCATGCAGGCGAGCAGAAGAAGCACTCGCCTCACTGGCCGACCTCCTCCCGGTCCGGGGCCGGATCGGCGAGGATCGCCTCCGGCGCGGGCTGCAGCTCGGCGACCGACGACGGCGACAGCGTGATTTCCGAAACGGCGTCCGGCGGCGGCAGCACCAGCGGGCTGTCCCCGATCGGCACGCCCTGGTGGCGCGGCACGACGAGCCGGAAGCACGCGCCGTGCCCCGGCTCGCCCCACGCGTCCAGGATGCCACCGTGCAGCCGCGCGTCCTCCTGGCTGATCGCGAGGCCCAGCCCGGTGCCGCCGGTGCGCCGGTTGCGCGACGGGTCGGCGCGCCAGAACCGGTTGAACACCAGCTCGGCCTCCCCCGCCCGCAGGCCGATGCCGTAGTCCCGCACGGTCACCGCGACCGCGGACTCGTTCACCGCGACGGTCAGCACCACCGGTTTGCCATCGCTGTGGTCGACCGCGTTGGCCAGCAAGTTGCGCAGGATGCGCTCGATCCGGCGGGCGTCCACCTCGGCCGAGGCGTCCTCGTCGGACAGCACCAGCTCGACCGCGCTGCCCGCGGTCCCGGCCAGCACCCGGACCTGTTCGACCGCGCGGGTAGCGATCGGGCGCACGTCGATGTAGTCCGCGGACAGCTCCTCCACGCCCGCGTCGAGCCTGCTGATCTCCAGCAGGTCGCCGAGCAGCGCCTCGAACCGGTCGAGCTCGTCGACCAGCAGCTCGGTGGAGCGGGCCAGGCCGGGCGGGAACTGCTCGCGGGACGCGTGCAGCACGTCCGCGGCCATCCGGACGGTGGTCAGCGGGGTGCGCAGCTCGTGCGACACGTCGGAGGTGAACCGGCGTTGCAGGCCGCCGAACTCCTCGAGCTGACGGATCTGGTTCTGGATGCTCGCGGCCATGCCGTTGTAGGACACCGCCAGCTTCGCCAGGTCGTCCTCGCCGACCACGGCCAGCCGCTGGTCGAGGTCGCCGCCGGCGAACTGTTCGGCCGCCGCGACCGCCTGCCGGACCGGCCGCACGACCTGGCGGACCACCAGGTTCGTGATGCCGGCCAGCAACAGCAGCAGCACCAGGCCGGCGACGAACAGCGTGTTCTGCACCGTCGAGACGGTGGTCTGCTCAGTGGTGAGCGGGAACAGCAAGTACAGCTGCACCGGGCTCGCCACCGACGTCAGCGGGGTGCCGACGATCAGGTACGTCGTGCGGACGCCGTTCGCGTCCTGGACGGTGTGCTCGACCCGGGCGAGGTGATCCGCTTCGACGAACTGGCGCATCCGCTCGGGCACCGAGGCGAACGGCCCGACGTACACCGGGTCGGTGTCCGACTGGCCCCGGCCGACGCTGGCCAGCACCGGCTCGAACGCGCCCGCGGTGGTGCCCGCGCCGGACGCGGACGAGGTGGAGATCTTCTTGACCGCGTTCTCCAGCCGCGTGTGCAGCGCGTCCGGGGACTCGCCGCCGACGCCCACCAGCTCGCGTGCCGCGGTGTCGGCGACCGCCTGGGTCTGCTCGACCGCGGCGTTGCGCTTGGTGTCCAGCAGCCGTTCGGTGATCTGGTTCTGCAGGACCATGCCCAGCACGAACACCACGGCCGAGGACAGCGCCAGCGTCGAGATCGTGACGCGGAACTGCAGCGAGTGCTTCCACAATTCGTTGAACGCCACCGCGCGGCGGCGAGCGAAAACCACGACCCGGCGCGCCAGCCGGACCGCGGCGCGGAAGGCGGCGCGAAGCCGCCCCGCGAAACCGGTCATCGGCTGATCACGGCGGGCCGGCCTTGTAGCCCACGCCGCGCACGGTCAGCACCACCTCGGGGTGCTCCGGGTCTTTCTCCACCTTGGAGCGAAGCCGCTGGACGTGCACGTTGACCAGCCGGGTGTCGGCCGCGTGCCGGTAGCCCCACACCTGCTCCAGCAGGACCTCGCGGGTGAACACCTGGCGCGGCTTGCGGGCCAGCGCCACCAGCAGGTCGAACTCGAGCGGGGTCAGCGGGATCGCCTTGCCCTCCCGGGTCACCTCGTGCCCCGGCACGTCGATCGCCAGGTCGCCGATGGTGAGCGATTCGGCGGGCTCGGCCTCGGTGCGGCGCATCCGCGCGCGGACGCGGGCGACCAGCTCCTTCGGCTTGAACGGTTTGACCACGTAGTCATCGGCGCCGGACTCGAGGCCCAGCACGATGTCCACGGTGTCGCTCTTGGCGGTGAGCATGACGATCGGCACGCCGGACTCGGCGCGGATCGCCTTGCACACGTCGATGCCGTTCATTCCGGGCAGCATGAGATCGAGCAGGACGAGGTCCGGTTTCAGCTCCCGCAGCGCGGGCAGCGCCCGCGAGCCGTCCGCGACCACCGCGGTGTCGAACCCTTCGCCGCGGAGCACGATGGTGAGCATCTCCGCCAGCGCCGGGTCGTCGTCGACCACCAAGACACGTGCCTTCATGACCACATGTTCGCACTACCTCCCGCACCGATGCGCACGACCCGCGCGTTTGACCACCGGAAAGATCAAGATCACCGGCCAGCACTGGGCCATCCGGAGGTGTCCGGACCGGATTCGCCCGCTCAGCCGAACAGATCGTCGCCAAGCGGTTACTGTTGCGCTATGCGGAACCAGGACTCGGGAAACGCAACCGGAAGCGCGGTGCAGTCCGTCGACCGGGCGATCACCGTCCTGGAGCTGCTGGCGCGCAACGGGGAAACCGGGATCACCGAAATCGCCGGCGAGCTGGGCGTGCACAAGTCCACCGCGTCCCGGCTGCTGAGCGTGCTGGAGGCGCACGGGCTGGTCGAGCAGCTGGGCGAGCGCGGCAAGTACGCGATCGGGTTCGGCGTGGTCCGGCTGGCCGGGGCCGCCACCGGGCGGATGGACCTGGCGAAGCTGGGCAGGCAGACCTGCCAGGCGCTGGCCGAGGAACTGGGCGAGACGGTGAACATCGCGATCGCCGACGACGGGGTCGCGATCAACATCAGCCAGGCCCGCGGCTCGGCGGCGATCACCACGCAGAACTGGACCGGGCAGCGCACCCCGCTGCACGCCACGTCCAGCGGCAAAGTGCTGCTGGCGGCGATGGACGAGGCCGACCGCAAGCGGATGCTCGGGCACGAGCTGGAGCAGTACACGCCCCGCACGACGGTGGACCCGGACGAGCTGCAATCCGAGCTGGAACGGGTCGCCGAGGACGGCTACGCGGTCTGTTTCGAGGAACTGGAGCTGGGCATGCACGCGGTCGCGGTGCCGGTGCGCGGTCCAGGCGGAGAAGTGGTCGCGGCGATGAGCGCGTCCGGCCCCTCCTACCGGCTGTCCAAGCAGCGGATCCGGCAGATCGTCGAGCCGATGGCGGACGCCGCCCGGGAGCTGTCCGCGCAGCTCGGCTATTTCTCCTCCTGACCCGGCCCGGAACCGGCGCCGCGCGGGCTCTCTTGACAGCGCGTCCGCGATCCCGCAGCTTGTGAGTTGCAGTAGACGGAACACCGATCTCCATCCGCAACGCGCCTGTCCCGGAGGTACTTCGCGATGGCAGCTCGACCGCGCGTGGTCGTGATCGGAGCCGGGCTCCTCGGCTGCGCGGTCGCCGACGAGCTGACCGAACGCGGCTGGACGGACGTCACGGTGCTCGAACGAGAGCCGGCGATCGCCCCGGCCGGGCCGGGACTGCTGTTTCGCACTCACGCCGGCCGTACCGCAACCGAATTCGCCAAGTACACCGCGGAGAAGTACAGCGGGCTGACCGTCGACGGCGGCTGGTGCTTTCAGCCGGTCGGCAGCCTGGAGCTCGCGACGAGCGCGGAGCAGCTTGCCGAGCTGCGGCAACGGCTGGGCTGGGCGACGTCCTCCGGCATCCGCGGCTATCTCCGCAGTCCGGGCGAATGCGCGCAGCTGCACCCGCTGCTCGACGCTTCGAAGGTGCTCGGCGGGCTGCACTTCCCGGGAGACGGGCTGATCAAGCCGGTCCGCGCGGCACTCGCGCAAGCCCGTCGCGCCGAAGCTCGGGGCGCGAAGTTCCGGACCGGGCAACACGTGGTCGAGATCGTGGCCGCGGGCGGGCGGGTGACCGCGGCGGCGACCGCGACCGACCGGTTCCGCGCCGACATCGTCATCTCCTGTGCCGGGGTGCGCAGTCCTGAGCTCGGCCGGCTGGTCGATCTCGCCATCCCCGTGGTGCCGATCGTCCAGCACCACGCTCGCAGCACCCCGCTGGCGGGCCTGACCGGGCATAACGACGACTTCACCGAAGCGGGCAAACCCCTGCTGCGCGGCGCCGGGCTGGCTGTGCGCGAACACGTCGACCGGCTGGGCGTCAGCGCGCTCGGCCCGATGGACCCGACCGGGCCGTTCACTTCGGACGGCTTCGAAGCGTCCTGGACGGCGGCGCTCGGCTTGGTGCCCGCGCTGGCCGATGCGAAGATCGAGGAAGGGGCTCGGACGCTGGTCCCCGGCACCCCGGACGGGTCGCCGCTGCTGGGCGAGCATCCGGATCTCGACGGGTTCTGGGTCGCCGAAGCGCTGGGTGGCGCGTGGTCCGCCGGCGTGGCGCGAGAACTGGCGCGATGGCTGGTCGAGGGCCAAGCGCATCTCGACCTCCATTCGGTCGACCTCGCACGGTTCGACCGGATGCAGCTCGCACCCAACCGCGTGCGGGAGCGCAGCTTCGCTTCGGCCGGGCATCCGCGGCCGGCGAGCGCGCTGGCGCGGACCACGCCCTGCTACGAACGCGAAGTCGCGTTGGGCGCGGCGTTTCGCGAAGAGGACGGCTGGACGCGGCCACAGCGGTACTCCACCGGCGAGGCGGAAGCGATCGCCACGCGAACCCGGGCGGCGCTGTTCGACCTCACACCGCGGCGACGGCTGGAAATCACCGGCCGCGGCGCGCTGCCCTTCCTGCAGACGATGACCACGAACCAGCTCGACCGGCCGCCCGGGTCCGTCACCGAGACATTGCTGCTGGGCGAAGACGGCGGGGTCCGCAGCGATCTCACGGTGGCCCGGCTGCAGCCCGAACGCTTCCACGTCGCGGTGCGGCATCACCGCGACGTCGCCTGGCTGCGCCGCCACCTCCCCGGCGACGGGACCGTTCAGCTGCGCGAAACCACCTCCGGCACCTGCTGCCTCGGCTTGTGGGGACCGGCGGCTCCGGCCGTGCTGCCCGAACTGTCCACATCGGACTCGCGAGCTTGGGAAGGCTACGTCGGCGACGTGCCGGTGACCGTGCTGCGCGTATCGGAGGTGGGCGAACCCGGCTGGGAGCTGCATACCGACGCGGACCTCGGCCGGTTGCTGTGGGACACGGTGTGGACGGCCGGGCAGCCGCACGGAATCCTCGCCGCCGGGCAGGACGCGTTGCGCAGCCTGCGGATGGAAGAGGGGCATCGCCGCTGCGGCGTCGACGTGACCACCGAGCACGACCCGTACGAGGCCGGCCTCGGGTTCGCGGTCCGGATGGACAAGGGGTACTTCCTCGGCCGGGACACGCTTCGCGGTCGTTCGCCCGCGACTGTGCGCCGGAAACTGGTGTGCCTGACCGTCGACGACGCGCATTCCGTTTTGCACGGCCGAGAACCGGTGTACGCCGAAGGCCGGCCAGCCGGGTACGTCACGAGCGGCACATACGGCTGGACCGTCGGCAAGAACTTGGCCTACGCCTGGCTCCCGGTCGAGTACGCCCGGCCGCGCACGCCGGTCGAAATCGAGTGCTTCGGGAAACGGCTCCCGGCGAAAGTGACGGCGGAACCGTTGAGGAGCACGGAATGACGCATTACGACGTGATCGTGGTCGGACTCGGCGGAATGGGCAGCGCGGCGGCGTACCGGCTGGCGAAACGGGGCCAGAAGGTGCTCGGGATCGACCAGTACGCGCCGGTGCACAACCTCGGTTCGAGCCACGGCGGATCGCGGATCACGCGGCAGGCGTACCTCGAAGGCCCGGATTACGTACCGCTGCTGCTGCGCGCGCACGAGCTGTGGGACGAGCTGGAACGCGACTCCGGACGCGCGCTGTTCACCCGCTGCGGCGCGGTGATGGGCGGACCGCCGGAGTCGCGCACCATCACCGGCAGCACGCTTTCCGCGGAGAAGTTCGACATCCCGCACGAAATCCTGTCCGCGGGTGAGATCCGCCGCCGCTTCCCCACCATCGCTCCCGCCGACGACGAGGTGGCGCTGTGGGAGCCGGGCGCCGGTTTCGTGTCGCCGGAAGGCAGCGTCGCCGAGCACCTGCGACTCGCCGCGCGCCACGGGGCCGAGCTGCACCACGAAGAGCAGGTGTTCACCTGGACCGGCACTGACGCCGGAGTGCGCGTCGGCACCGCTTCGAACTACTACACCGCCGAACGGCTCGTGCTGTGCCCCGGCGCGTGGGCGCCGGAGCTGCTCGGGGATCTCGGCGTGGAATTCGAGGTGCAGCGGCAGGTCCAGTACTGGTTCGAACCAGCGGACGTGCGCCCGTTCGCCGATCATCCCGTGTACCTCTGGGAAACCGCGGAAGGCGGCCAGTTCTACGGATTTCCCGCGCACACCGCGCAAGGCGTGAAAGTCGCCGTGCACCTTGGCGGCGAGCCGTGCACCGCCGACACGATCGACCGGCGGATCCACGACGCCGAGGTGCGCGCGGTCGCGGACGTCGTCGGTTCCCGGCTGCCGACGCTACCGGCGACCTTCCGCCGCGCGGCGACCTGTCTCTACACCAACACCCCGGACGAGCATTTCGTGATCGCCCCGCACCCGAAGCATCCGCGCGCGGTCGTCGCGTGCGGGTTCTCCGGACATGGCTTCAAGTTCGTCCCGGTGGTCGGGGAAATCCTCGCGGACCTGGTGATCGACGGCACGACCCGTCATCCGATCGCATTGTTCGACCCGGCGAGGTTCGACGCGGCTCGCCCGGCGAAGTAGCGGACGCCTCCCGCCGCACCCGCGGTCCGTGAAGGGCCCCTTGCCGGAAGCCAAGTCCCTCAAGGGGCCCTTCACGGACGGGACGGGCGCACCGCCACCGCGGCCCCTTGGCTAAGCGAGCAAGGACTTCGCCAGCGTCGGCAGGTCAACCCCCGCGACGCCGTCCAGCACATGCCACGGCGCCAGCCACGAAGCCGCCGCCAGCTCGTCGTACACCGCGGCACAACGCTGCTGCAGCGAATCGTCCGACTCGAACGCGTCGCGGGTGCGCGCCGCGTCGGCCGCCGCGCGGCGTACGGCACGCTCGGCGGCGACCTCTGGGCTCACCCGAAGCAGCAGGTGCGCGTCTGGCCGAGGCAGACCGAATCGCTCCACTTCGAGGTTCCAAACCCACTGCACGACGGCACCGTCGGCATGCTCGTGCAGGCGCGCGGCGGCGTACGCGGCGTTCGAGGCGACGTATCGGTCCAGCAGGACGACGTCGTTCGCGTCGAGCAGCTCGCGGATCTCATCAGCCGCGCCGCTGCGGTCGAGCGCGTAGAGCAGCGCCATGCCGTACACCGAATCGGCGAGGTCACCGTGTCCGCGGTGCAGCGCTTCCCGCACCAGATCGGCGTGCACGCTGCGGCCGTAGCGTGGGAAGGCGAGACTGCCGACGCTCGCTCCCGCGTCGGTCAGCGCAGCAGTCAGCCCCTCGGACAGCGTGCGCTTGCCCGCGCCGTCCAGACCTTCGATTACGACCAGTCGCCCCACACCGTCGAAGATACTGGGTGGCTCGTTCAGGCAGCCTGGCGGCGCGCGTAGGCGTAGTAGCCGACCGGCACCGCGACCAGCAGCCCGGCCAGGCAGAGCAGCGGGATCCAGTCGTCGTCCGACGGCGCTTGCTGCACTTGGCCCGCACCATCGCGCGGCACGACCGCGCTGTGCGGCGCGGCGGCCAGGTGGGCGTTGCCGGTGTCGGCGGGCTGCGCCGCGCCCGCGCCCGGAGCCGACACCGGCAACGCCAGGCCCGTGAACGCCACCACCAGCAGCAGGCGTCCACCATGCCTTCGGCGAGTGATCGAGCGCCGCCGGACACGCCCGGCGGTGCTTCCCGCGTGAGTGTGTTTTCCCAGGACCACGGCGCACCTCCCGCCTCGACGTGCCAGTGGGTGATCACAACGGTGAACCGGTTGATCACGCGGAGCAAGGTGCTGGTCCGGCGACGGGGGTGTTCCGGGTCCGTACTGGAACACGGAACGGTTACCCTTCCGTGGCCAAGCACACCAAACGGGGGCCAGACCCGTGACCGCGCGCTGCTAACGTGAACGTTCCGCGGCATTCACGCCCAGCGCACGGGCGGGAAGCGAAGGGAAAGCGGTGGCACGAGACGGGGATGGCCCACTGATCATGGAACCAGGCCGGCGCAGCTCGAGCGACCTGCCGCCCGAACTCGCCGAGGCGCTTCGCACCGGGGAGTTCCACCAGGCGTTGCGGCTCGCGATCGCACATCGCGGACTCTCGCTGGCGCGGCTGCGCGCGCACCTCGCGCTCCGCGGGGTCCACATCGGACAGTCGACGCTGAGCTACTGGCAGCGCGGGCTCCGCCAGCCGGAGGTGCCCAAGGCGCTGCCCGCCGTCCGAGCGCTGGAGTCGGTGCTGCAGCTGCCCTCGGACTCGCTGGTGGTGCTGATCGGCCCGCGCACCTCGCGACCGCGCGGGCACCAGGCCGCGGCGTCGTTCCACGACCTGCGCTCGGGCGAGATGGGCGCGATCGTCGAACAGCTGATGACCGATCTCGGTTCGCCGCCTGCCTCCCGGCAGGCCAACGCCGACCTCGAGATGCTGTCGGTGCACGACCAGATCACCATCGACGAGAAGCAGCACCAGGTGAAGTTCCGCACCCGGCTGGTCACGCGGGCCCGCCGGCACGGCCCGGACCGGTACGTCGCGGTGTACAACGGCGACCCCGGCTGCCGGATCGACGACGTCGAGCTGATCACCGCCGAAGGCTGCCGGGTCGGCCGGATCCGCCGGCACCCGGCCCGCGAGACGATGGCGACCGAGCTGCTGTTCGACCGGAAGCTCGCCGAGGGCGAGATCCACGTCTTCTGCTTCGAGATCCACGACAACTCGGCCGTCACGTTCCCCGGGTACTACCGGATGCTGCGCGATCAGTGCGCGAGCTACCTGCTGCAGCTGCAGTTCGCGCCGGCCGCGATGCCGGCCCGGGTCACCCGCGAAGTCCGCGCCCGCGACGACGCACTGCCCGTCGAGGCCGAGGAACTGCCGTGCGACACCGGCGGGGTGACCAGCGGGTACTTCCGCGACACCGGCCCCGGGCTGGCCGGCATCGCGGTGGAGTGGAACTAGTTCACCCGCACGACCGCGCCCTCGGTGATCCGCACCAGCTCGTCGAAGCTGGTCGGGAACACCGAGTTCGGCGTGCCCGCCGCCGCCCACAGCTGGGGATACCGCCGCAACGCCTCGTCCACCACGGTCTCCACCGGAGCCGGATGCCCGACCGGCGACACCCCGCCGATCACCTGCCCGGTCGCCGCCCGCACCTCGTCCGGCTTCGCCCGCCGGATCCGCTCGCGCCCGAGCCGCGCGGCCAGCGCCTCGACGTCCACCCGGTGCGCGCCGCTGGTCAAGACCAGCAGCGGCTGGCCGTCGGCCATGAAGACCAGGCTGTTGGCGATCGCGCCGACCTCGCAGCCGAGCGCGTCGGCAGCCTCGGCCGCGGTCCGCGTGGACTGCGGAAGCGTCCGAGCCTGCCCGGCGGCTCCGGCCGTTTCGAGCGCGTTCTGCACGTTCTGGGTTGCCGACATCGTCTGCCTCCTGCCGTTCTGTAAACAGAACACTAGACTAGGCCGGGTGCCTGCCTCCCCTGACCTGCCCGGTCGCGCGCTCGCCGCCGCGGTCGGCAACCGGATCCGAACCCTGCGCACCCGAGCCGGCCTGGGGCTGACCGCACTCGCCGCGGACAGCGGACTGGGCAAGGGAACGCTGTCGGAATTGGAGAACGGGCGGCGGAATCCGACCCTCGACACGTTGTTCGCCATCGCGACCGCGCTGTCGATTCCGCTGAGCGATCTGCTTTTCGACGGCCCGGCGGAGGCGCAGGGAGACAGCGTTTCGGCAGTACTGCTGGGACGGTGGGAGGAGTCGTCGGAGGTTACCGAGGTTTATCGGCTGACGATTCGCGAGACGCGCCAGGTTTCGGCCCCGCACAGTCCGGGGGTGCGGGAGATTGTGACGGTGCTGAGCGGCGCGGTGGAAACGGGGGCAGCGAACGCGCCGGTGATTGTTTCGCCGAACGAGACGCATGCCTTTGCCGCCGACGTAGCGCACGTTTACCGCGGGATCGGCGGGGCGGCAACCGCATTGCTGACCATGCGGTACCCGCGGGGCTAGCAGACGAGAAGACCGTTGGCTTCGGCGGCGTCAGCCCAGGCGTGCCAGTCGCTGCACAGCCAGGAATGCCCGGGAGGGCCGAACAGAAATTGAGAAATCGGCAGACAAAAGCCGCCCCAGGACGAGGCCCCGGGGCGGCTTCAGTGTCTGCCGAAACGGCGATCAGTACCGATAGTGCTCCGACTTGAACGGCCCTTCCACGTCCACGTCGATGTACTCCGCCTGCTCCTTCGTCAGCTTCGTCAGCTCCCCGCCGAGCGCTTCCAGGTGAATCCGCGCCACCTTCTCGTCCAGCTTCTTCGGGAGGCGGTACACCTCCTTGTCGTACTCCTCAGTCTTCGTGAAGAGCTCGACCTGCGCGATGACCTGGTTCGCGAAACTGTTCGACATCACGAAGCTCGGGTGCCCGGTCGCATTGCCCAAGTTCAGCAAGCGCCCCTCGGACAGCACCAGGATGCTCTTGCCGTCCGGGAACACCCACTCGTCGACCTGCGGCTTGATGTTCACCCGGCGCACACCCGGGTACCGCGCGAGGCCGGCCATGTCGAGTTCGTTGTCGAAGTGGCCGATGTTGCCGACGATCGCCTGGTGCTTCATCCGCGCCATGTGCTCGACCATCACCACGTTCTTGTTGCCGGTGGTGGTCACGTAGATGTCGCCCTCGTCGAGCACCGTCTCCAGGCGCTTGACCTGGTAGCCGTCCATCATCGCCTGCAGCGCGCAGATCGGGTCGATCTCGGTGATGATCACCCGTGCGCCCTGGCCGCGCAGCGATTCCGCCGCGCCCTTGCCGACGTCGCCGTAACCGCAGACCACCGCGACCTTGCCGCCGATCAGCACGTCCGTGCCGCGGTTGATGCCGTCGATCAGCGAGTGGCGGATGCCGTAGCGGTTGTCGAACTTCGACTTCGTCACCGAGTCGTTGACGTTGATCGCGGGGAACAGCAGCTCACCCGCCGCGGCCAGCTGGTACAGCCGGAGCACCCCGGTCGTCGTCTCCTCGGTGACGCCCTTGACGCCCTGGCCGATGGCGGTCCACTTGCCCGAGTCCGCCGCGACCGAAGCACGCAGCAGCTCCAAGAAGACCTTCCACTCTTCGGGGTCCTCGTCGTCGGCGGGCGGAACCACGCCCGCCTTCTCGTACTCGGTGCCCTTGTGCACCAGCATGGTGGCGTCGCCGCCGTCGTCGAGGATCATGTTCGGGCCTTCGCCCTCCCAGGTGAGCATCCGCTCGGTGCACCACCAGTACTCCTCGAGCGTCTCGCCCTTCCACGCGAACACCGGTACGCCCTTGGGCTCCTCCGGCGTGCCGTGCGGGCCGACCACGACCGCGGCGGCCGCGTGGTCCTGGGTCGAGAAGATGTTGCACGAGGCCCAGCGGACCTCCGCGCCCAGCGCCACCAGCGTCTCGATCAGCACCGCGGTCTGCACCGTCATGTGCAGCGAACCGGCGATCCGCGCGCCGCGCAGCGGGTAGACCTCCGAGTATTCGCGGCGCAGCGCCATCAGGCCGGGCATCTCGTGCTCCGCCAGCCGGATCTCCTTCCGGCCGAACTCAGCGGCGTCGAGATCGGCGACGGCGAATTCGATGCCGCCCCGGGTGTCGTGCCGCTTGACAACGCTTTCGGGGGTCATAGTGCGGTTCCTCCAAGGTTTGATGGCACCTGAACAGTACCGTTGTCGGCTCGACCCTGAATCGAACGGATGAGGAGACCCTTACCGTGCCCGCCCCGCTCCCCGGACCTGACACCCGCATCGTCGAAATCAGGGTGTCCGGGCTCGTGGGCACGAGCGGCGAAACGCTCCTCGACACGGTCCAGGCCGTCGACGTCGCCGGCGACGGGCTCGGCCGCGTGATGCGCCCGGCCGACCGGCTCCGCCGCCCCGCGCCTGGCCCGGTGGTTCCCGCGCTCGGCCGGTCGATCCCGCGCACAGTCGAAGGCTACCTGTGGAGCGGCATGACGTCCGGCGGCGCGGCGAAGGCCACCTGGGCGCTGCTCTTCCCGTTTTCGCTGGCGAACGTCGCGTTCTGGATGCTGCCGCCGGTGCACCGCGGCCGCTGGCTCGGCGGGCTGTGCCGCGGGCTGCTGCGGATCGCCGCGGTGCTGCTGACGATGCTGCTGGTCAGCCAGGTCACGGCGGCGGTGCTGGACCTCGTCGCCACCCAATGCCTCGCGCCCGGCCGGGCCTGCCTCGGCTGGGTGCCGCGGGAAGTGCGTACCGGGCCGTGGAGGCTCGGCGCCGGGGTGGCCGTCCTGCTGGCGCTGGTCGCGGTGCTGCACCGGATGTCCGCCACGAATTGGCGGGTGCGATCGCCCGAACATCCCAGCCGGAAAGGCGCGCCGCTGCATGTGCGCGCCGATCCGGAAGCGCCCGGAATGTCCGCACTGCACGCGGTCGCGGCACTCGCCTGTATTGCCTTGCCCTTGCTGGGCGGACCATTCCGCGTGCCGACCCGGCTACCGCAGCTGATCGCGTGGAGCTGCGCGCTCGCGCTGGTGTTCGCGGTGCTAGTCGGGGCCGCGGTCGGCAGCGACACCGGACGCGTCGCGCGGCGCACCCTGATGACCTTCGCGACAGCGCTGGTCGTCGTGGCCGCTTTCCTGGCCGCGCCGGTAGGCGACCGGTTGCCGGGCGTCGACAACACTGTCGAGGGGCTCGGCGGCGCGTTGCTGGTGGTCACCGCGTTGTTCGCGCTCGCGCTGATCCCGTCGGCGCTGCTGGCCCGGTCGAGCTGGAAGGACCGGCCACGCCGGCTGCGACCGTGGCTCGGGGGCTGGGCCGCGGCTCCGGTGCTGGCGCTGGCCGGGTTGCTCGGCGGCGGATTCGGCGCCGGGCTGGCGATCGTGGTCCGGAAACTGCTGCGCACCGACGGGCTCGCGCTGCCCACCACCTACGACCTGATCACCGTGCTGTGGGGCGGCGGGCTCGGTCTGATCGGGCTGCTTTCGGTGGCTGGCTACGCGATCGCCGTCCCGCTGCGCCGCCGCCGGCGCGGGATCCCGCCGATCGTCGAACTGATGGAGCACGACCGGCAGCAGGAACAAGACGCCGCCCGGGCGTGGGCCCGCTCAGCCTGGGAACGCCGGCACCTGCACCACCTGGCGATGATCGTGACGCTGGGCCTGTGCGTCGGTGCGGCCGCGCTGCTCGTGGTCCGGTTCGGGTTCGGACTGCATCCGGGCTGGTTCACGCCGGTGTCCGCACTCGGCGTCTTCGCGCTCGGCGGTCTCGCCGCCGGGCTGCTGCGGGTGGTCTACTCCGCCGCCCGGTCGCCGCAGCGCAGCCGGCACCTCGGCGCGCTCGCGGACCTCGTGTCGTTCTGGCCGCGCGCGGCACATCCGGGCGTGCCGCCGTGTTACGCGCTCAAGGTAGTGCCCGAACTGACCGCGCGGGTCAAGGAGCACCTAGCCGAACCGGGCACTCGCGTCGTGCTTTCCGGTCTGAACCTCGGCAGCATCCTCACCGTGCTCACCGCGGCCCGGCTGTGCGCCGAGCTTCCGCCGGACGAACGCGACCGCGTCGGACTGCTCACCGCGGGATCTCCGCTGCAGTGGGGCTACCAGCGGGCGTTCCCGGCGGTGCTGCCGCAGGACTCGCTGGCCGACCTGTTCTCGACGCTCGACGGCCGATGGCGGGCGTTGTGCCGCGGCACCGACATCTTCGGCGGCGGCGTCACCACCTGGCGGCATCAGACCAGCGGAAAACACCTGCTCGGCGACGGCTACCTGGCCGAAGGCCATTGGGGCCCGCTGGAAGCCAAGCCGGACGACGCCGGGGTCCTGGTCCTCGGCGGCGACCACTGGCTGCCAGATCCGCTGCGCGCGCCCGACGGTCGTCGGCGCTGGGCGCCCGGAGTTTTGAAGCACACCGAATACCTCGCCGACCCGGAATGGGACAACGCGGTCGCGATGGCCGCCGGACTCGGCCGTCCCAGCGGCCGAGCCCGCTCGCTCGGCGAGCAGGGCTCGCTCTTCGGCGACCTGCCGCGTCCCCGCTGACCCGGTCGAGAAACCGGGACATCAGCTGCACCGAGCCGTGAAGGGCCCCTTCCGGGACTTAGATTCCCGGAAGGGGCCCTTCACGGACTCATCGGCTAGCTCAGTTGGTGCCGCGACGACGCAGCTTCAGCAGCGCGAGCAGCGCGCCGCCGACGACGAGCAGACCGCCCGCGACCCAGAACAGCCAGGCGTTGTCGAAGCCGGTGCTGGCCAGGCCGCCGCCGGTGCCGTTCTGGTTGCCCGCGCCGACCGCGGCCGGAGCGCTGGTCGTGGCGGGCGCGGAGGTCGAGCTGCCCGCGGCCGAGGAGGTCGCCGGAGTGCCCGGCTTGGTGGCCGGAGCCGACGAAGCGGGCTGGCTCGGAGTCGTGGTCGGGGTCTCCGAAACCGGCGGCTTGCTCGACGAGGTCGGCGTGGTCTTGGTGCCGCACGCGAACCAGTGGCTGATCGTCGGCACCTGCCCGCCGCCGTTGAGCGGCGAGCGCAGCTTCTCCCACGGCGGCGTGGCCGACAGGCCGCGCTGACCCGGCACGTAGACGTTGAAGCCCGGACCGCCCTTGACCACGATCGCGTTGACCGTGACGCCGTCCTTCACCGCGGTGACGTTGAGGTACTTGTCCTGCTGAGTGCCGCCGGTGACGGTGAGGTCGCCGGCGCCGAGCAGGTCACCGGGCACCTTCGCCTGCGCGCAGGTGGTCGCGTTGCCTTCGATCGGCTTCGCCCGGCCGTCGTCGGTGGTGCAGGCGAGCGCCGAGGTCGCGGTGCCGAGCAGGGCGAGTCCGGCCACCGCGGCGACGGTGAAACCGGCGCGCAGTCTGGTGCTGATGGGCATGGAGTTACTCCTCAGGAAAAATCCGAACGGGGGATAACACACACGGCGAAATGCGACCCTCCGTAGGAACCCCGACCACTGTTCGTGCGAATTACCCGAGAGTGATTAACCCGTGAGAGGGAAGACGACGCGGAGAGTATCGCACCCAAAACGGTCGTTTCTCCGCAGGCCCGAACCGAGATGCGCGAGTTGCGCATCCGTGATGCGGCAGCCGCCGAACACGCGAAACGGCCCGCCGTCCGAGTGGACGACGGGCCGTTCGTGCGCCGGTCAGCGGATCAGTCGACGGCCGGTGATTGCCGCACCGCGCCGCCTTGTTCGACACCGCTTTGCCGTTTCCCGAGGAGTGAATGCCGCCGGCTGTAGGCGAAGTAGATGACGACGCCGATGACCATCCAGGCGACGAACCGCAGCCAGGTCAGCACCGTCAGGTTCAGCATCAGCCACAGGCAGGCGAGGATCGCCAGCGGCGCGATGACCCACACGCCGGGCACCCGGAACGCCCGCGTCAGGTCCGGCCGGGTGCGGCGCAGCACCAGCACGCCCGCCGAGACCAGGATGAACGCGAACAGCGTGCCGACGTTGACCATTTCCTCGAGCTTGTCCGCCGGGAAGAAGGTGGCCCCGACCGCGACCAGGCCGCCGACCACGAGCGTCGCGCGCTTGGGCGTCCCGCGCTCGCTCGTCTTGGCCAGCGAACGCGGCATGAGGCCGTCCCGCGACATCGCGAAGATGATCCGGACCTGGCCGAGCATCAGGACCATGACGACGGTGGTCAGACCGGCCAGCGCGCCGACCGAAATGATGTTCGCGGCCCAGTCCACGCCGTTCGCGGCGAACGCGGTGGCGAGCGTCTTGTGGCTGCCGTCGCCGGCCGACGTCGACAGGTCGGTGTAGGGAACCATGCCGACGACTACGAGCGACACCGCGACGTACAGGACGGTCACGATGGCCAGCGAGCCGAAGATGCCGCGCGGCACCGCACGCTGCGGGTCGCGGGTCTCCTCGGCGGTGGTCGCGACGATGTCGAAGCCGATGAACGCGAAGAACACGATCGACGCTCCGGCCAGCAGGCCGAAGATGCCGAACGAGCTGCTGCCGCCGCCCGCGATGAGCGAGAACAGCGACTGGTCGATGCCGCTGGACCCGGCCCCGGCCGGCTTGCCCTCCGGGACGAACGGGTGGTAGTTGCTGGACTTGACGTAGAAGATGCCCAGGATCACCACGAACAGCACGACGGCGACCTTGATGCCGGTGATCACCATGGAGAACCGGGACGACAGCTTGGTGCCGACCACCAGCAGCGTCACCAGCCCCACCACCACGATCAGCGCACCCCAGTCGATGCCCAAGCCGCCGCCGAGGTCGACGGAGGTCTTGGCGCCCTTGCCGAAGATGTACTCCAGCACCGTCTGCAGGTAGGCCGACCAGCCCTTGGCCACCGCGGCCGCGCCGACCGCCAGCTCCAGGATCAAGTCCCAGCCGATGATCCACGCCACGAACTCGCCGAAGGTGGCGTAGGAGAACGTGTAGGCACTGCCCGCGACCGGGACCGTGGACGCGAACTCGGCGTAGCAGAGGGCAGCGAGCGCACAGGCGATCGCCGCGATCACGAACGCGATCGACACCGAGGGACCGGCGAAGTCGCCGGCGGTGCGCGCCGTGAGCGTGAAAATGCCGGCGCCGATGACCACCGCGACGCCGAAGACCGTGAGGTCCCAGGCACCCAGGTTCCGCCGGAGTTTCGTCTCCGGCTCATCGGTGTCGGCGATCGACTGCTCGATCGATTTGGTGCGCCACAAACCCGTACCGGGCAACGTTGACCTCCTGCGATGACCTTCGTGGGGACCGGGCGCCACCCTAGCGTGCCGGTTCGGCGCCTACTGGCGGGAGCGTCACCGCCGCTCGCGGTCCAGGTCCGGCTCGAGATAGATCAACGTCGCGACCGGCACCTTCGCCCGCACCCGGGCCTCGGCGTCGTCGATCGCGGTCGCGACGGCCGCGGTGTCCAGGCCGGGCACCAGCGCGAGCTTCGCCGCGACCAGCAGCTCGTCCGGGCCGAGGTACTGGGTGCGGATGTGGATGACCCGCTCGACCTTGCCCGCCGCCAGCTCGTCGACGATCGTCGCGAGGTCGGCGTCGGTGGCCCCCTCGCCGATCAGCAGGCTCTTCATCTCGATGATCAGGATGATCGCGATGACGCCCAGCAGCACGCCGATGAACACGGTGCCGATGCCGTCGAACACCGGGTTGCCGGTGAGCACCGACAGCCCGACGCCGAGCAGCGCGAACACGAGGCCGAGCAGCGCGCCGGAGTCCTCCAGCAGCACCACCGGCAGCTCCGGCTCCTTCGCTTGGCGGATGAACCGCCACCAGCTCGCGTTGCCCTTGATCTTGCGGGACTCGCCCATCGCGGTGAGGAAGCTGTAGCCCTCGAGGCAGATCGCGACGACCAGGATGATCACCGCGACCACCGGCGTATCCAGCGGCTGTGGCTCGATGATCTTGTGGATGCCCTCGTACAGCGCGAACGCCGCGCCGAGGGTGAACAGCATGAGCGCGACGATGAACGAGTAGAAGTACCGGTCGCGGCCGTAGCCGAACGGGTGCTCGCGGGTGGCGCGGCGCTTCGAGGTCTTCTGCCCGAGCAGCAACAGCCCCTGGTTCGAGGTGTCGGCGAGCGAGTGCACCGCCTCGGCCAGCATCGACGACGATCCGGTGACCAGGAAGCCGGCGAACTTGGCCACCGCGATCCCGGCATTGGCGGCGAGCGCCGCGACGATCGCCTTGGTTCCCCCGCCTGCTGACACAGCCTGCTCCCTGGTTCGTGCCCGAATTGCCCGGTGGGAGCCTAGAGGAGGGGTGCCGCCGAAGGTCGCCCGGACCGGATTTCGGGGACGCCGCGCTCCCGCGCGCGGGTGACGACCGGCCTCAGCTGATCACAGCTCCCGAGCCCCAGCGGTAGCCCGGAACAGCTGCGACCGCTGCCCCGACAACGGCCGCACGCGGACCGCCGGGTCGGCGGCCGGCAGCCACACCGACTGACCGCACTTCAGCTCCACCTGAGAGCCGTCCGCGGCCGAAACCGCCAGGTCGCCCTCGGTGCACAGCAGGATCTGCGGTCCCGCCGAGTCGACTTCCAGCTCGAACTCGTCGCCTGCCGGCCATTCCATCCGCGACAGCTCGAACTCCGGTGCGTCCGTGCGGTACACCGCCATCCGCTCGCCGGCGCATTCTCCCTGCTGCACCGGCATTTCACCACAGGCGAAGTCGACCACCCGCAGCAGCTCCGGCACGTCCACGTGCTTCGGCGTCAGACCGCAGCGCAGGATGTTGTCCGAGTTCGCGAGGATCTCGACCGCGGTGCCGTGCAGGTACAGGTGCAGGTTGCCGGCCGGCAGGTAGATCGCCTCGCCGGCGCGCAGGGTCAGGCGGTTGAGCAGCAGCGCCGCCAGCACGCCCGCGTCGCGCGGATGAGTTTCGCCCAGCTCCAGGATCGTGCGGCACTCGGTCGCGAACTCGCCGTGGTCCTGGACGTGCTTCACGCACGCGTCGAGCACCTCCGGCAGCAGCTCGTCCAGCGTCGACTGCGGCAGCGTGATCCACGTCGTGAACAACGCGCGCAGACCGGACGGATCCGGCTGCGCCTCCAGCAGCCCGGTGTACTTGCCGAGGCCGGGCGTCTCGATCGCCTTGAGCAGCTTGACCGTCCGGTTCGGGTCCCGGAAACCGGCGAGCGCGTGGAACTCCGTCAGCGCGCAGACCAGTTCCGGTTTGGCCGTCGGGTCCGGGTAGTTGCGGTTGGGCGCGTCGCGTGCGATGCCCAGCTTCTCCTCGCGGGCGTGGCCCTCCGCGGCCTGCGCCGCCGACGGGTGTGCCTGCATCGACAGCGGTTCTTCCGCGGCGAGGATCTTCAGCAGGAACGGAAGCCGGTTGCCCCAGCGCTGCGCGCAATGCTCCCCCAGCTGGCCGACCGGGTCGGCGTCGACGAGGTCGAGCAGGCTCAGCTCCTCGCCGTCCGGGCCGACGACGTGCGACGGGTCCCCCGGGTGCGCTCCCATCCACAGCTCGGCTTCGGGGTGCGGCGCGGGCACCGGGCGGCCCTGCAGCCGCGGGATCGCGGTGCGCGATCCCCAGGCGTAGGGCCGTACGGCGTTGCGCAACAGCTCCACTTTCAACTCCCAATCCTTCCCATCGGCACTCGGCCGATGCACGCGGCGGCGGAACCGCCTGCCGCGCTCCCCCCTGCTCCCTCAGGCGGAGGCCGGTTCGTATCTCCCGGCTCCGCCGATGCTGCCCGCCGCCAGCCCCAGGTAGACCGCGGCCAGTTCGAACCGCAGCGCGAGCACCGCGGCCCGGACGATCTCGTCCGCCTCGATCTCCTCGGCCGGAGCGATCAGATCCGCGCCGGGCAGGAACTCCTCCGC
This sequence comes from Amycolatopsis benzoatilytica AK 16/65, assembly GCF_000383915.1. Classification (NCBI taxonomy): domain Bacteria; kingdom Bacillati; phylum Actinomycetota; class Actinomycetes; order Pseudonocardiales; family Pseudonocardiaceae; genus Amycolatopsis; species Amycolatopsis benzoatilytica. Next base: position 8,487,037 of record NZ_KB912942.1, on the reverse strand, counting down.
CTGATACCGGGCCGCCTCGGCGGCCGGTCCGGTGCGTACCGACAGCAGCAGCACCCTCGTCGCGACTCCTCCTGGAGAGTCGTCTGGATCAGCGAAAATGTCACGCTCCGCGGCACCGGACTGGGCGATCCTGCGCAGCGCCGGGCGGGCCAGCGCCTGCCGGTAGTCCTCGACGTCGCAGACCACCGCGGCGTGCGCGGCGAACGCGTGCGCCGCGTGCTCGCCGACCGCCACCGCGACCGGGTCCAGGCCCCACAGCAGCGGCACCCGGTCCGCGACCCGCAGCGCGAGTGCCTTCGCCGGGTTGGCGAACGACTCGCGTGCCAGGTAGTCCTTCTCCGCCTCCAGGTCGAGCTGGTCGGCGAGCAGCTGCACGTCCGCGACCAGCAGGCCCAGCGCGTTCGCGGTGAGCAGCCCGGCCGCCAGTCCGCGCGGGAACGCCAGCTCCGGCGGCACCGGAACGCGCGGGGCGAGCAGCACGCCCTTGCCCGCCACCGACGCCGCGACCGGGCCGTCCGCCGGGGCCGAGAGCACCACCGACGCGCCGAACCGGGCGGCACGCTCCAGCGAAGCGGCCAGCTCCCGGTCTCCCGCGTCGTCGGTGTGCGCGAACACCACGTCCAGCGCGCCGATCCAGGACGGCACCGATTCGGCGACCACCACCGGCACCGGGCACGACGGCGTGAGCAGCGCGGCGAGCAGCCGGGTGAGCGTGCGGCTCACGCCCGGCCGGTCGATCAGCACCAGCGAACGCGGCCGGCCCACGTCCAGCCGGTCGCTCAGCTCCAGCTCCGCCGCCGCTTCGGCGGTCGCCCGCACCTGCGCGCCGGCCATCGCGGCAGCACGCAGCAGCCCCGCGCGGTCGGCGTCGGCCAGCCGCGCGGAGTCGTCGAGCAGGGAATCGTCAAGCATCGTCAAGCACTGTCAGCGTCGTCGGGAGCGCCCGGCAGCTGCGCCTCGTCCAGCAGCAGCACCGGGATGCCGTCCCGGACCGGATAGATCCGGCCGCATTCGGTGCAGGTCAGCGCGTCCGCCTCGGCGTCATCGGGCGTGCCGGGGCGCAGCGGCGCGTGATCCGGCGACGGGCAGGCGAGGATCTCCAGCAGCTGTGCGTCAAGCGTGATGGCCATGGTTCCTCCATACCACGCGGAGTTGGGGGGTTGAGGGCGCTTTCCGGACACAATCGGGCGCCAGCGGGTCAGCCTCGGACAAGAGCCAGCACCTCAGCGGTCAGTGCCTCGACCGCGGCCCGGTCGGCCGCCTCGACGTTCAGCCGCAACAGCGGTTCGGTGTTGGAGGGGCGCAGGTTGAACCAGGCGCCGCCGGGCAGCTGCACAGTGAGCCCGTCCAGCTCGTCGATCTCGACGCCGGATTTGCCCGCGTACGCGTCCTTCACCGCGGCCATCCGGCCCGCCTGGTCATTGACCGTCGAGTTGATCTCGCCGGACGCGGCGTAGCGCGAGAAGTCCTGGGTGAGCTCGGACAGCGGGCCGCTCTGCTCGCCGAGCGCGGCCAGCACGTGCAACGCGGCCAGCATCCCGGTGTCGGCGCGCCAGAAGTCGCGGAAGTAGTAGTGCGCCGAGTGCTCGCCGCCGAAGATCGCGCCGGTGCGGGCCATCTCCGCCTTGATGAACGAGTGCCCGACCCGGGTGCGCACCGGCTTGCCGCCGTGCTCGGCGACGATCTCCGGCACGCCCTTGGACGTGATCAGATTGTGGATGACCGTGCCGCCCGGGTCCTTCGCCAGCTCACGCACCGCGACCAGCGCGGTGATCGCGCTCGGCGACACCGGCTCGCCCCGTTCGTCCACGACGAAGCAGCGGTCCGCGTCGCCGTCGAAGGCGACCCCGGCGTCCGCGCCGACCTCGCGGACCTTGGCCTGCAGGTCGACGATGTTCGCCGGGTCCAGCGGGTTGGCCTCGTGGTTCGGGAAGGTGCCGTCGAGCTCGAAGTACATCGGCACGATTTCGATCGGCAAGCCTTCGAAGACGGTCGGGACGGTGTGCCCGCCCATGCCGTTGCCCGCGTCCACGACCACCTTGAGCGGCCGCGAGCCGGTGAGGTCGACCAGATTGCGCAGGTACGCCGCATAGTCGCGGAGCACGTCGCGCTCGGAGACGGTGCCGCGCTGCCCGTCGAACGCGGGCACGCCCTGCTCGACCGTGTCGCGGATCTCCCGCAGGCCGGTGTCCTGCCCGACCGGGGCGGCGCCGGCGCGGCACATCTTGATGCCGTTGTACTTCGCCGGGTTGTGGCTCGCGGTGAACATCGCGCCGGGCAGGTTCATCGAACCGGAGGCGAAGTAGAGCTGGTCGGTGCTGGAAAGGCCGATCGACACTACGTCGAGCCCCTGCGAGACGACACCCTCGGCGAAGGCCGCGGACAGCTCCGGCGACGAGTCGCGCATGTCGTGGCCGATCACCACGGCCGGTGCCTCGGGTTTGATGAGCAGCGCGAACGCGGCCCCGAAGTCCTGGACGAGGGCGGCGTCGAGCTGCTCGCCGACCACGCCGCGAATGTCGTAGGCCTTCACGATGCCCGAAAGGTCTGGCACGCCTTCTCCCCGCCGCTAGTTCCGTGGCGGCGCCGGTCGCGCCGCGGGCGAAAGCCTACCGGTCGGGAGGACGGCTCAGGCGCGCCCCGGGAGGACGCGCAGATGGCCGCGCCTGCCGGAGGGGCCTTCCGGCTCGGGCGGGGCGGCGGGCACGTCCGAACGGCCCGCCTCGCGGACCGCCTCGGCCAGCGCGGTCAGCTCGTCGGCGGACTGCTCCGGCGCGGCGAACGCGCCCTCGTGGCGGACGACTTCCCAGCCTTTGGGCACGGTCAGCCGCAGCGCGTGCGCCTCGCACAAGTCGTAGGAATGCGGTTCGGAAGCGGTGGCCAGCGGCCCGACGACCGCGGTCGAGTCCCGGTAGGCATACGTGAGCGTGGCGACAGCGGGTTCCGGGCAACCCGTTCGCGAACATTTCCGTACGCTCCGCACGATCGGAAACGATAGCGCGTCGCCGCAAGCCCATACCGGCGACACGCGCGTATCCCCGGGGACCGCATAGACTTGGCCGGTGGCGACGGCTCGTGACTACCGACAACGGCAGCGGCTGCGACGGGACCGGCACGGCCGGGGCCTGCGCGGAATGCTCTATCCCCCTTCCCTTCCCGCTGCCGCCAGCCGCGCGGAGAAGTTCGACGCGCTCGTGCTCGACGCGCTGGAGCCGATCGAGGCCCGCTGGCGCCACGAGCTGACCAAGCTGGACGTCGCGGTGGACGACGTGCCCGAGGTCCGGATGGACGGGCGGGCGCCTGCCGACGGGGTGCTGCACGACGGGGCGGTGCCGTTGTCGCGGCTGGTCCCGGCCGGGGTGGATCGGAGCGGGTTGCCCACCCGGGCGCGGATCGTGCTGTATCGACGGCCGCTGGAGGCGCGGGCGAAGGATCCGGCGGAGCTGGCGGATCTGGTGCACGACGTGCTGGTGGAGCAGGTGGCCGGGTATCTCGGGGTCGAGCCGGACGTGATCGAAGGCGATTGACGCCATCCCGCGCGTCCGCGCCGCGGGGCGGGCCGTGAAGGGAACATTGAGGGACTCTGAGTTCCTCAATGTTCCCTTCACGGACCTACGTGGTCGCGCGTCGCCGCGAGGGGATGGCGGTCAGCGCGGTGAAGAGCACAGCTGCCAGCTGAACCAGCAGCAAGAGGCTTCGTTCCGTGCCGGGGAAGGTCACGGAGATTTCGGACGGCTGCGGCGGTACCGAGACCGCTACTTGGTGGCCCCAGGCCGGGACGATCGGGACCGCTTTGCCGTTGAGCGTCGCCTGCCAGCCCGCTTCTTGTTCCGCGGCGAGCACCAGCAGGCGTCCGGTCGGGCCTTCGGACGCGCGTACCCGCACGTCGGGCAGGCGCGCGGCTACCGGGGAGATGCCGGGGTTCGTGCCGGGCGCGCCGCCGCCGGTCACTGCCTGTTTGGCCAGTTCCGGGGAGATCAAGGCCACTTCGCCGGATTTCGGCAGCAGACGGAGGGTCGGGCGGCCGTCGGAGGTCGGGGCGGCTACCGCGGCCAGGTCGTTCGCCGCGGCCGCGAACGCGCTCGCGTTGGTGCCGGCGGGCAGGACGATGTACTGGACTCCGGAGGCGGCGGCTGCCGCCAGGACTCGTTTGAGGGCTGCCACGTCGCCTTGGCCGAGGCCGCGGCGCCAGTCCGCCAGGCGAGCCGGCGTTCCGGCGACCGGGGCCAGTTCGTCGTCTCCGAAGAGCGGCAGCCGACCACCGGTTTGGCGGATCTGCGCGGCGCTGACGTCGAGGATCGCTCGGCCGGTCGCGGCTACGTCGGTGGCTGCCTCGGGGGCCAGCTGCGGACGCGGCGCCGCGGTCAGCGGGCCTTCCGAACCAGCACCGACCGCGCCCGCGGCCAGGGCCGCGACTACCGCCACCCCGGCGACTGCCAGCACCTTCGGCAGCCACGGCGCGAGGGCGGACGAGCCGCCGCGTTGCCAGGTGGCCAGGACTGCCCACAGCAGGCCCGCGCCGACGATCAGCAGCGGGACTCCGGCGTAGCCCGAGGCGTGCGGGCCGCCCTGCATCGGGGTCAACTGGACTTGACGGACCAGCACCACGCCGATCACGCCCAGCACCGCGAGCGCCAAGCCGCCGACGACCTGTTTCCGCGGGCGGACCACGAGCGCGACCAGGGTCGCGGCGAGGACTGCGACGCCGATCGGCCAGGCACCGGGGCCGCCGGGGGTGAGGCCGGCCAGGTCCGCGGCGGAGGCGGGCGCAGCCGGTCCGCCCAGGCCCTGCAGCAGCAGTTCCGGGTGATGCAACAGGACTGTCGGCCACGGCAGGAGCAGGACCAGCGGGAGGAGGACCACGATGCCGACCGACGCGACCCGCCTGGCCAGGCCGGACGGGGCGGGCAGCACTACGAAGCCGACCAGCAGGCCGACGAGCGCGAGACCGTGCGCGAGCGGCGAGAACGCGCCGAGAAGGGCCACGCCGAACGCGGACAGCGCGGAAACGTGCAGCCAGCGCGTGCCCGGCTGGGTCAGCAGCCGGACGATGCCGGCGACCACGAGCGGCAACACGAGGTGGACCACGACGACATCGAGACGGCCCTGCGCGACGGACGCGGTGGCCGCGGGCAGCAAGGCGTACGTCGCCGCGATCGCGGCGCGCACCCAGCGGCGGACGGCCAGCTTGCGGGTGGCCGCGTAGGCGCTGATCGCGGCTAGCGGCAGGTCGCCGATGAGGAGGATCGCCACCAGCGCCGCAGGACCGCCGCCGGGAGCCAAGATCGCGCCGATGGTGCCGAGCACCGGGAGCGTCGCGGGGGCGGGGGCGCCGGTGCCGCCTGCGATCGGATGCCACGGCGACAGGTAGGTCGCCCAGATCTCGCCCAGACCGCCGACCGGCAGCAGCTGGCCGCCCCACAGGTCCAGGCCGAGGCGGCCGCGGTTGATCACCAGCGCCAGCGCGGTGAGGAGCACGACCAGGACCACCGGCGGCGCGAAGATCGTCGCGGCCAGCACACGACGGCGGTTGACCGCCACGAACACCAGGTCCGGTTCCGCGGCAGCCGGTTCGGGCCGGGGCACGGGCGACAGGGAGACGTCCGCGACCCGTTCGGTGTCCTCTTCGGACACCGGCTCGGCCGGTGCCTCGGGCAACGTGACGGCGATGACGGCACCGGGGCGACGCAGGCCGCGGCCACGCGTGCTGAGCCCGCGCAGTGCCCCGGCGGGAAGCGCGTCCGGTCCGACTGGCCGCGCGCCGGACGCGGCCAGCGCCTCCGGCGGGATCCACGCGGAGTCCTGGTCGACGCTCTCCGGCACCGTCCCGAGCGCGACGTCGCTCTGCACGCCGCGCCGGACCAGCGTGAGCACGCCGGCCCGGATCGCGTTGCGCAGCCGGGTGATCCGGCTCGTGAACAGTCCGCGGACGGTGCCCGGGCGCGGCTGCTCGCGTCGCCAGGCCCGGGCCGCGCGGAGATTTCCCTTGCCGCCGCACAGGTATCCGACGGCGGCCAGTTCCGCGCCTGCCTCGGCAGTACGACGCAGGACGAAGAAGGCGATCGCACGCAGGACCAGCAGCACCGGCAACCGGACCAGACCCCACCAGAACGACGGGGTGGAACAGTTCACCAGGAAAACGCGTACGCCGTGCGCCCGGTTGAGCGCGGCGAGCGAGCGGGCGGCCGCGTCCGGTGCACGCCGTCCGGTGGACAGCGCACGAGCGTGCCGGACCCGCGCGGCCGGGACCGAGAGCACGAGCGAGCCTGCCGCGTTGGCGCGCCACCCGAAGTCGAGATCCTCGCGCAGCAACGTGAAGTCCGGATCGAAGCCGCCGAGGACCTCCCAGAGTTCCCGCTGCACCAACGATCCGGCGCTCGGGACAGCCAGCACCTCGGAGGGCTCGCCGTCCGGAGCGGCCATCTGCTGGCGGTGGCCCGCGGCGTCGGTGGACAGCCCGGCCTCGACGATCAGCCGGGGGTCGGTCCAGTCGGTGCCGAGCGGCCCGAGCACCTTGGCGGACGGGTTCTCCTCGGCGGCGCGGACGAGCTGGTCGAGACAGTCCGGCTCGGGGGCGCAGTCGTCGTGCAGGATCCAGAGCCAGTTGCCCGGGTCGCCCCACCGTTCCACCGCGTGCGCGACAGCCGCCGCGACCGCCTCCGCGAACCCAGTTTCACTCGACAGAGTGACGACTCCGGAGAGGACCGGCTCCTCGGCGGCCGCGCCCGGACGCGCTGCGTCGGCGAGCAGTTTCGCGGTACGGTCGGTGGACCCGGTGTCCACGGCGAGCACATGCCGCGGGCGGACTGTGCTGCGCCGCAACGCGGAAAGCGCCAGTGGCAGCCATTCCTCGCCGTCGTGACAGACCACAATGGCCAGAACGGGCAGCGTCCGCACAGCGGGCGGAGCGACGGTGCGAGGCAAAGAACGGCTCCTCGGACAAGGCGCGGACGGGGCGATGGTGCGGTCACCCTACGGCCTGGCGATCCGCGAGGGCACCGGCCCACGCCGCACGTCCGGCGGATCCCACCGCCTGGACCGATCGAGGCGATCCCAGCGGGGCAAGCGGAACTCCGGCCGCGGCTCCTCCGCTCCCGCGCTAGGTCCGTGAAGGGCCCGTAGCCGGAATCAGATTCCCGCAAGGGGCCCTTCACGGACTTCGGCAGCGCGGAACGGGCAGGGAAGATGCTCGCGCACCGTCGATACCGCACTCGCCGCCGAGAAACGGGCATTCCCGGCGGATAAGCCCGGTGATCCGGAACGAGCCGCCCGGAACGCCGCGGCCGCTGCGGGCAAGCCGGGCGATCCTCGGGCTTGAGGACGGCGAACCGGGCGGACGGAAAGCGCTCGGCCGCGCCGAAGCGTCAGCCGGGAATCCCGCTGGCCGCGGAAGAATCGTCCCCGCCGTGCCTGCGGGAATCAGTAGCCGCGCTAAGCACTTTCGCTCCCGGCGGGCGAGAAACCCGGCGGCGGCGTCACCCTGCCGACGGGGTCAGTCACACAGAGATTCCCGTGGTGGAGGACGAAGATCACAAAGCGAACCACGGCACAGCACGGTCTTCCGACGGCTGGCGACGGTAATTCTGCCCTCATCGAAGCGCGGCAAGCATCGCGCCGCGGCACCGGAAGTCCGGCGATTGTGCTCAGCGCCACTGAAAAAACTCATGCCAGCCAACGGGGTCGGGCACGATGGCGCGGCGCGAGCAGCGCGGGGGCTTCCCCCCGGGCGGGTCTGGGGATTGCACCCCAGACGACGCCGTGGAGATTCCCGGTCCGCGCTCTCCGCGGACACGTTTCGCCCAGAACCGAATGCGGCTCAGGCTCGTTTCTTGAGCTTGCGACGTTCCCGTTCGGACAGTCCGCCCCAGATGCCGAAGCGCTCGTCGTGCGCCAGCGCATATTCGAGGCAGTCGTCCTTGACCTCGCAACCGAGGCAGATCCGCTTGGCCTCGCGGGTCGAGCCGCCCTTCTCGGGGAAGAACGCCTCCGGGTCGGTCTGCGCGCACAGAGCGCGCTCCTGCCAGTCCTGCTCCTCGGGGACGTCGAACAGGTCGGTCAGATCCCCGAGCTGCTGCTCCGGGTTCTCTCCCCAACCCACGACGTGCCCCCATTCCCTGTTGTCCGCTTCCAACCGCACGTCCGCCTCCTCGCTTCTACGCACTCCCCAGGCTGGCGGTGGTGAAACGACATCCGCTGCCCCCTCCGGCCGCGAATGACATCACTGTGATTACACCTGTGTAGTGCGGCCAGGTCAAGCGGAGTAGCGAGTTCGGGGGATGTCTGGGCCCGAGGGCGCAAGGGGACACGCCGAAGACTTCACACCGGGCATACGGAAGACTGGTGGGGTGCAGAGATCAGCAGTGCGTCCCAGCCCGATTTTCTTCGGCATCCTCGCCGTCGCAGTCGCCGGTGGTTTCCTGGCTGCGTACGGTGATATCTCGAAGGGCCGCGACCCGATGCTCGTCGCCGGCGTGGTCCTCCTCGTGCTCGCCGGCTGGATGGCGTCGCTGACGCTCCACGAGTTCGGCCACGCGTTCGTCGCCTTCCGCGGCGGCGACCACGACGTCGCCCACAAGGGGTACCTCACCCTGGACGTCCGGCACTATGCCGACCCGGTGCTGTCCTTTGTCCTGCCGCTGATCTTCCTGATCATCGGGGGCATCCCGCTGCCCGGCGGCGCGGTGTGGATCAACCGGGGCGCGCTGCGCAACCGCGCGACCGCCTCGTGGGTGTCGCTGGCCGGCCCGCTCTCCAACCTCGCGGCGGGCGCCGCGCTGTGCCTGGTCGTGACGCTGGTTCCGATGGCGACCGGCCTCTACTTCGGGCTGTCCTATCTCGCCCTGCTGCAGATCCTGACGTTTCTGATCAACATCCTGCCGGTGCCCGGGCTGGACGGCTGGGGCGCGCTGGAGCCTTACCTCTCGCCGCAAGCGCGGGCGTTCGGCGCCCGGGTCCGGCCGTGGGCGCCACTGGCACTGTTCGCGCTGCTGTTCCTTTTCCGGCCGGTGTCGAACCTGTTGTGGACGATCGCCGAGTACATCTACAACGGGCTGGGTGGCGACTCCTACGCGGGCGGGCTCGGCCAAGCCCTGTTCCTTTTCTGGAAGTAGCGGCTCAGGCCCATTCCCGATGGGCCATGAGCCACGCGTGCGCGCGTTTCCACACCTTCTTGAGGCCGGAGCGCTCGCCGAGATAATCGCCCGCCGCACCGACCACCGGCAGCATTCCGAGTGCCCGGTGCACCAATCGGCCGCGCGGGCGTTTTTCCAGTTCCTCGGTGATGCCCCAGAGCGAGCGGCCCAGCCGCCACAACGTCCCGGCGACCGCTTTCGCGGTGGCCTTGCCGTGCTTGCCGCGCGATTCGTCGAGCTCCTCGGTGAGTCGCGCGGTCTCACTGTCCTCTGCGGATTCCTCCGCCGCCGCGCGACCGACGCCCGAGGCGAGATCCGGGTCGATATCGCGCTCGAAGAGCACCGAGGCGATCAACCGGACCCGGCTGCCGACGTCGGTCACGCCGTACTCGCCGGCGATCGCGCACAGCACCAGCCCCTGCGACGCGGCGCCGAGGGTGTCCTGCACCGGCAGCCGGTCGGCGAGCGCTCCGCCGAGACCGGGGATCGAGGTCAGCAGCGCGGTGATCCGGCCGACCCGGTTGATCCACCAGCCGGCGCGCTGGTCGATGTCCATCGCCGCCCACGCTCCGGTGCCCGGCACCTTCACCGCGCTGAGCGTGTCGAGCATCTTCTTCTTGAACCCCTCGTCGGCTACCTCGTCCTCGCGCCGGGCGCGGGCTTGCAGACCGAACGGGTCGGATTCGCGCAGCGCGTCGAGCATCGGCGCGCAGGCGCGGACGAACGGCCGCAGCACCGCCACGACCTGACTGTCCGAAATGGCGTCAGCCACGGGCACTCCGTTTCGCCGCGGACTGGCCGAGGCCGCCGCCGAGGACGAGCGCGGCGGGCAGCGCGCTCACGCCGAGCAGGACCAGCGCGCGCCAGTCCTGGACGAGCACCACGTCGCCGCCCGGACCGAACAGGCCGACGCCGAACACGACGAGCACCCAGACCAGCAGAGGCACGAACGACAGCCCGGGCCGGACGAGCTTGCCAGTGGTCAAGACCAGCCAGGGCGTGGTGACCGCGCCGACGAGCGCGGTGATCGGCAGCGGGATTTCGCCGAGCGGGCCGACGCGCAGTGGCAAGAAGAACAGTTCGAGCAGAGCCAGCAGTACTGCATCGAACGCCAGCAGCACCAGCATCAGGACCTGGCCGCGGGTGAGCGGAGCGGACACCGTCACCACCCGCCGAAGAGGTCAGTCTCGGCACCGTGCGCGTCGCCGTGCGCGAGCACGAAGTACTCGGCGGCCGGGATCGGCTGGCCGACGTTGTTGGTGAGCGCGAAGTGCGCCACCGCGCCGTCGACCACGGTCAGCTGGGTCTCGTGCGCGCGCAGAGCGGCCAGCTTCGCCGGCCGGTGCGCGGAGATGTCGAGCACGGTGGTGATCTTGCCGTCCGGAGTGGACGGAAGCTCTCCGTCGTCGGCCACTCGGAACGGCGAGGTGCCGTCGGCGCGCAGTTCGGCGAGCCCGGCAGCGAGCGCGGCAGCGGACTGGACCACCTGGAAGACCCGCTGCACCGACGGGGCGCCGGGCGCGGCCGCCATGGTGATCTCGTGCGCGCGGATGTGGTCGGGATGGCCGTAGCCGCCGAAGGAGTCGTAGGTGATGACTACTTGCGGGGCGAAGTCCTCGATGAGCTCGCGCAGCTGAGTGGTCTGTTCCTCTGCCGAACCGCCGGTGAAGGCACGCGGGTGCTCGGCGGCCGGCGTGCCCGCCATGCCGGAATCACGCCATCGGCCGATACCGCCGAGGTACTCGTGGCGGATCGGGCCGAGGGCCGCGGCGGCGGCCGCCATCTCGCCGGCCCGGTACCCGCCGAGCTGATCGGCCTCCGCGGCGACCAGGTGCGCCAGCCGCGGCGGGACGATCTCGCCCTCCTCGCCGAGCGTGCAGGTCACCACGCACACCTCGGCGCCCTCGGCGGCGTACCGGGCGATGGCACCGCCGGTGGTGATGCTCTCGTCGTCCGGGTGCGCATGGACCAGCAGCAGCTTCCGCTTCACGCTCTCCAGGTTAATGACCGCCCGGTCCACGGCGAGCACAGCGACCCCCGGCGCGGCGTTCCGGGCCGGGAAGTCCCAGCGTGCACGGGAAAATGCACCCGCATCCCACCCCGTCGGACCGGCGTCCCGCAGCGTGGGCGTTCCGATAAGCGGAACGTTCCGCTGTTCGGAATCCCGGGATCAGGACGCAAGATGCTCGGCAACACCAACACTGACCGGCCCGCTGCGCCCGCGCGGCACAGCGGGCGCTCTCTTACGCTTCACGAGATCGGATCAATTTCTTGTCACTTCGGGTTCGGCGCGGCCGGGTGACTGCTCCATTCGCAGTGGCAGGTCCTATCGGACAGCGCAGTAATTGCCTGCCGAACGGGCTTGCCCTGAATGCCGAGCAGTCACCCGAACCGGTCGGCAATTCCGGTGATCAACTACGGCTAGTAGTCGATCAAGTGCGGAAACCGCGGTATCACCAGGGGTCTAGAGATCTCTGTTCCGCAACGATCTCACTGAGAGTGTCCGTATCGATAGGTTTGCCGTCTGTCCAATGCCTAAGTTTCACGGCTACGGTGAGCAACGCGATACACATCGGTGCTTGCGCGTCAGGTAGAGGTCGCCTCGCAACCCGCGACGGCGTTCAGCAAGGAGATTGAATGTTAGTGACGACTAGGTCGCGCGCCCTGAGTCTCGGCGCGTTCGTCGCGGGCGCGGCCCTTCTGCTCTCCGCGTGCGGCGGTGGCGGGGGCGGCAACAGCGCGGTGCAGACCGGACAGGCCTTCGCCGACTGCGACAAGAACCCGAACACCTGCAACTCGGCCACGGCCGACCAGCTGCAGCAGGGCGGCGACGTCAGCTACGTCCTGGAGAAGAACGTCCCGAACTGGAACGTCATCTCGGCCGAGGGCAACGTCTTCGAGACCGGCGAGGTCACGAAGGGCATCCTGCCTTACACCTTCTACTCGACCCCGGATCTCAAGCCGACGCTGAACAAGGACTTCGTCGAGTCGGCCGAGATCACCAGCACCAACCCGCAGACGGTGGTCTACAAGCTGAACCCGAAGGCGGTCTGGTCGGACGGCACGCCGTTCTCCGCGGACGACTTCATCTACAACTGGAAGGTCCAGAACGGCAAGGACTGCAAGGACTGCGCGGCAGCCAGCTCGGCTGGCTACGACCAGCTGAAGTCGGTCACCGGCTCGGACGGCGGCAAGACCGTCACCGCGGTGTTCGACAAGCCGTTCACCGACTGGAAGGTCCTCTGGAGCTCCGGCGGCGCGATGTACCCGGCGCACCTGGCGGCCCAGCACGGCGACATCAACACCCCGGCCGGCCTCGCCTCGTCGTTCAAGTGGTTCGGCGAGACCGTCCCGACCTGGTCCGGCGGCCCGTGGAAGATCACGAAGTTCGTCGCGAAGCAGTCGGTCACCGAGGTCCCCAACGAGAAGTGGTGGGGCAAGAAGCCGAACCTGAACAGCGTCATCTTCCGGATCATCACTGACGCGACCCAGGAACCGACCGCCCTGCAGAACAACGAGGTGCAGGTCATCTACCCGCAGCCGCAGGTGGACATGGTCAACCAGATCAAGAACATGCCGAACATCTCCTCCTACATCGGCCTGGGCCTGACCTGGGAGCACTTCGACTTCAACCTGAAGAACCCGGCGCTGGCCTCGAAGCCGCTGCGCCAGGCGCTGTTCACCGCGGTGAACACGAAGGACATGATCGCCAAGACGGTCGGCCAGTTCACCAACAAGGTCACCCCGCTGGGCAACCACAACTTCGTGCCGCAGCAGACCGGCTTCAAGGACGTGGTGTCCTCGACCGGCCAGGGTTCCGGCGACCTCGACAAGGCCAAGAAGATCCTGACCGACGCGGGCTACAAGCTGGCCAACAACCAGCTGACCGACCCGAGCGGCAAGCCGGTCCCCGAGCTGCGCATGCGCTACACCGTCGGCAACCAGATCCGCCAGAACGAGTGCGAGCTGTTCGCGAAGACCGCGGCCCAGCTCGGCGTCAAGATCAAGATCGAGACCACTGACGACCTCGGTCAGACCACCACCAGCGGCGACTACGACGTCATCGTGTTCGCCTGGGTCGCCTCGCCGTACCCGTTCGCCGGCGCGATCCAGAACTGGGGCACCGGCCAGGGCAACAACTACGGCAAGTACTCCAACCCGCAGGTCGACCAGCTGATGGCGCAGGCCAACGCCGAGACCGACCAGACCAAGGCGGCGGACCTGCTCAACAAGTCCGACCAGATCATGACCGACGACGCGTACGTGCTTCCGCTGTACCAGAAGCCGACCATCATCGCGTCGTCGGACAAGATCGCGAACATCCGCAACAACTCGACGCTCGACGCGCCGGTTTACAACATGCAGGAGTGGGGCATCCGGAAGTGATCAACACCCGGTAGATTCCCGCTGGACAACCGGTGAAGGGCCGGCCGACAAGCCGGCCCTTCACCGTATCCGCGAACAACCGCCCGTTTAATTCCCGAACACCACGATTGCCCCGTTTCGTCGCCGAGGCCCTGCCCCCACAAGCGGCGGGCGCTGGCAGAACACCGTCCAGAGCAGGAAGACCTCCATGCTTGCCTTCGCACTGCGCCGGCTTTTCGTCTCGGTGCCGATCCTCATCGTGTCGACGTTCGTCGTCTTCGTGATGGTGTCGCTTTCGGCCAACCCGTTGACCCCGCTGATCGCGAGAAACCCGCCGCCGCCCCCGCGCACCATCGAGCTCGAACGCATCCGGCTGCACCTCGACCAGCCGATCCTCGAACGCTATTGGCACTGGATCACCGGCGTGCTGCACGGTGACTTCGGCCCCTCGGTCCAGTCCACCATGAACATCGGCAGCGAGGTGATCACCCGGTTCGGGGTGACCCTGCGGCTGATCGTGCTCGCCATGGTCGTGGCCCTGATCCTCGCCGTGATCATCGGCGTGGTCAGCGCGTCCAAGCAGTACTCCAAGTTCGACTACACCGCGACGTTCTTCGGCTTCCTGTTCCTGTCGATGCCGTCGTTCTGGTTCGCCCTCGTCCTGAAGCAGATCGGCATCTCGATCAACACCACGGTGGGCGATCAGGTCTTCTACACGATCGGCTCCTCGTCGGTGATCACCACCGGCGGGTTCTGGAACCAGTTCACCGACGTGCTCGGCCACCTCATCCTGCCGACCATCTCGCTGGCGCTCACCAGCTACGCGGCCTGGAGCCGATACCAGCGCGCCTCGATGCTCGAAGTGCTCAACAGCGACTACGTGCGCCTCGCCCGGGCCAAGGGCCTGCCGCGCTGGACGGTGACCCGCAAGCACGCGCTGCGCAACGCCCTGATCCCGCTGACCACGGTGACCGCGCTCGACATCGGTTCGATCCTCGGCGGTGCGGTGGTGACCGAAACCGTGTTCCAGTGGCAGGGCGCCGGCGCGTTCCTGCTGGACGCGATCAAGGGCAGTGACGTCTACGCGGTCGAAGCATGGCTGCTGATCGCCGCCACGTTCATCATCCTGCTCAACCTGGTAGCCGACCTGCTCTACGGCCTGCTCGACCCGAGGATCCGCTATGCCTGAGACAACCCCTGACCTGCCTACCGGCTCGGATTCCCGGTTGCAGACCGCGACCACTCCCGGCTCTGCCCCCGACCGCGAGTTCACCGTCAAGGAGCGCAGCCAGGCGCAGCTGGTCTTCCGGCGGTTCCTGCAGCACCGGCTCGCGATGATCAGCCTCGTCGTGTTCATCCTGATCATCCTGTTCGCCTACGTGGGCGCGGCGATCTGGAAGTACGACGCCGCCACCATCACCGAGCAGAACTCGGCCCCGCCTTCCGGCGAGCACCCGTTCGGCACCGACGCGGTCGGCCACGACACGCTCGCCCAGGTGATGCGCGGGACGCAGATCTCGCTGCAGATCTCGATCATGGTGGCGATCTTCGCGACCGTCGTCGGCACCATCTGGGGCTCGATCGCCGGCTACTACCGCGGCTGGATCGACACGATCCTGATGCGGATCGCCGACCTGGTGCTGACCCTGCCGCTGCTCGCGGTGGCTGCGGTGCTGGGCCACCAGTCCGGCGGCACCTGGTGGCTGATCGCGGTCGTCATCGCCGGCCTGTACTGGGCGTACGTGTCCCGGGTCGCCCGCGGCGTCGTGCTTTCGCTGCGGGAGAAGGAGTTCATCGAGGCGTCGAAGGCGCTCGGCGCGAGCGACAGCCGGATCATCTTCCGGCACCTGGTGCCGAACGCGCTGGGCGCGATCATCGTCAACCTGACGATCCTCGTGTCGATCGCGATCCTGCTGGAGACGGCGCTGTCGTTCCTCGGCTTCGGCGTGCAGCCGCCGGACACCTCGCTCGGCCTGCTCGTGAGCTCCGCGCAGACGGCGATCGACACCCGCCCGTGGCTGTTCTACTTCCCGGGCATTTTCATCATCCTGATCGCACTGACGATCAACTTCATCGGGGACGGCCTGCGGGACGCGTTCGACCCCCAGCAGACGAAGGTGCGCGCATGACCCAGTACGACTCCAAGGCGCCCGGCGGTGATCCCGTCCTGGTCGTGGAGGATCTGACCGTCCAGTTCCCGACCGCCGACGGCCTGGTCAACGCCGTGCGCGGGGTGAACTACCAGCTGCGACGCGGCGAGGTGCTGGGCATCGTCGGCGAATCCGGGTCCGGCAAGTCGGTGACCTCGCTCGCGGTGATGGGCCTGCTGCCGAAGACCGCGAAGGTGTCCGGCTCGATCCGGTTCGGCGGCAAGGAGCTGCTGAAGGCGAGCGAGAAGGAGCTGAACACCGTCCGGGGCAAGGGCATCGCGATGGTGTTCCAGGACCCGATGACGTCGCTGAACCCGGTGTACACGGTGGGCGACCAGATCGCCGAGGCGATCACCGCGCACCACGACGTGCGCAAGGACGTGGCGAAGAAGCAGGCGATCGACCTGCTCGACCTGGTCCGCATCCCGAACCCGAAGCAGCGCGCGGACGAGTACCCGCACCAGCTGTCCGGCGGCATGCGCCAGCGCGTGGTGATCGCGATCGCGATGGCCAACAACCCGGACGTGATCATCGCGGACGAGCCGACCACCGCGCTCGATGTGACGGTGCAGGCGCAGATCCTGGAGGCGCTGGCCGCCGCGCAGAAGGAAACCGGCGCGGCGATGGTGCTGATCACCCACGACCTCGGCGTGATCGCCGGCGCGGCGGACCGGGTGCACGTGATGTACGCCGGCCGGGTGGTCGAATCCGGCACCGTCGACGACATCTTCTACACCCCGCGGATGCCCTACACGCTGGGCCTGCTCGGCAGCCTGCCGCGGCTGGACGTGAAGACCGAACGGCTCACCCCGATCACCGGTTCGCCGCCTGCCACGACGAACATGCCGCCGGGCTGCCCGTTCAGCCCGCGCTGCCCGCTGGCGCAGCCGATCTGCGACGAGGAAGAGCCGCCGCTGGTCCCCGGCCCGGGCGGCAACCGCGCCGCTGCCTGCCACTTCACCGAGCAGGTGGTCGGCAAGAAGCCGGCTGATCTGTTCAGCGCCACCGCGGCCGACACGACGGCCGTTCCGGTCGAGGTCGACCTCATCGCCGAGGACGCGGACCTCGCGAGCAACACGGAGAAGAGCGAATGAGCGAGGCCACGGCGGAGAAGGCGCCCGTCCTCTCGGCGAAGAACCTGGTGAAGCACTTCCCGATCCGCAGCGGCGGCCTGATCCGCCGCCAGGCGGGAGCGGTGCAGGCGGTGTCGGACGTGTCGTTCGACATCTACCCGCACGAAACCCTGGCCCTGGTCGGCGAGTCCGGCTGCGGCAAGTCGACCACCGCCCGGATCGCGCTCGCGCTGCAGCCGCTCACCGGCGGCACGGTGACCTACGAGGGCCGGGATCTGGCGAAGATGTCGAAGCGCGAACTGCAGCGGCTGCGGCGCAGCATGCAGATCGTGTTCCAGGACCCGTACGCCTCGGTGGACCCGCGGCTGCCGGTGAACGAGATCATCGCCGAACCGCTGCGCATCCACGGCCTCTACGACCAGGGCGGCCGGCAGCAGGTCCGCGATCTGATGAAGACCGTCGGCCTGCGCCCGGAACACGGAAACCGCTTCCCGCACGAGTTCTCCGGCGGTCAGCGCCAGCGCATCGGCATCGCCCGCGCATTGGCGCTGAAGCCGAAGGTGCTGGTGCTGGACGAGCCGGTGTCGGCCTTGGACGTCTCGATCCAGGCCGGTGTGCTGAACCTGCTGAAGGACCTGCAGGCGGAACTGGGCTTGTCGTACCTGTTCGTCTCGCACGACCTCTCGGTGGTGCGGCACGTGGCCGACCGCATCGCGGTGATGTACCTGGGCAAGATCGTGGAGACGGCGGCCTCGGAGGATCTCTTCGAGAACCCGGCGCACCCCTACACCCAGGCGCTGATCTCGGCGATCCCGGTGCCGGACCCGCACAAGGAACGCACCCGCCAGCGCATCGTGATCACCGGCGACGTGCCCAGCCCGGCCAACCCGCCGTCGGGCTGCCGGTTCCGGACCCGCTGCCCGAAGTTCGCGAACCAGCTGGACGACGCCGGCCGCGAAAAGTGCAAGACCGAAGAGCCGGCCTTGGTGGACCGCGGACAGCACCACCCGGTCGCGTGTCACTTCGCGGAGAGCCTGCAGCTGATCTGATCCGCGCCAAGTCCGTGAAGGGCCCGTTGAGGGAATCTGATTCCCTCAACGGGCCCTTCACGGCTTTTCGGCCGGACTCAAGCCGCCCCGCGTGTCCAGTTCACCGCTCCCCCGAACGGCCCCAGCATCGGCGGTCCAGGCGTCAGCCCGGAGATCCCCTTCCCAACCGCCAGTGTCTCCGCCTCCTGATAGAGCGGCACCACCGCGTTCAACGCCCACAGCTGCGGTTCCAGCGTCTTCAGCGAGTCCGCCAGCGCTGCCGAACCGGTCAACGCCGAGTCAATGGTGGCCTGCAGCCCCTCGTCGCACAGCCCGGCCGGATTGGCCGGCACGACCGGCTTGGTCTTGTCCGCGCCGGGTGCCTCAGCCGCGCATCCGAATGACGACGCCAGCACTGAAGCCGCATCCCCGCCCACGGGCAATCCCGCCACCGCTATGTCGACGCCCACCGCGCCGCCGGCGTCCGCCCCGGGCTGCTGCTTTCCGTTCACCACCGGCATCGCCAGCAAGGAAGAGAACAGATCTCGCGGCTGCGGCTTGATCTGGTTGACCTCGATCCCGCCGGCGACCAGTTCCGCCGCCAATTCCTTGGCGATGGACGCATACGGCTCCTGCTCTCCCGGAGAAGCGAGCACCACCGACAATGTCTTCCCGGCCTTGCGCCACACCCCGGCTTCCTTCTTGTACCCGGCCGCGGTGAAGTACTCGTCCGCTTTGGCCGCGTCCGGTGCCGAAGGCGGCCCGGCCGGAATGGTCGCCGCGTACCCCTTGGCGGACGGCGGCAGCACCTGCGCGTCTGCCTTCAACGCCGCTCCCGGCCCGCCTTTCGCCCCAGCCGCGATCAGCTTGCCCCGGTCCATCAGCGCCGTGATCCCGGCTCGGACCCGGGTGTCCGACAGCGTCGCGCTGACCGGTCGCAACAGCACCGACGCCGTCATCGGCCGGGCCAATGCGTGCAGCTGCACCGCCGACCCGAGGTCGTTCAGCAGCTGCAGCCCGGCCGAATCCGTCCGGGTCAGTGAGAACTGGTCATTCCCGCTCCGCAGCGCGGTCGCGATCCCCGCCGCGTCCGACCGGCGGAGGATCAACGTGTCCACCGCGGCCGGCTTCTCCCAGTACCGGTCGTTGCGCTGCAGGGTCGCCTCGCCGCGCGCGGTGTCGATCGTCTTGATCGCGAACGGTCCCGCCACCGCCGGGAAACTGTTCGCCAGCGCGCCGTTCCAGCCGCCCGGCGCGTCCTTGAGCAGGTGCTGCGGCAGCAGGTTGTCGAACAGCGTCTGCCATCCCGGGTACGGCTTGCTGAAAGTGACCTCGACGCCCTTGCCGCCGTCTCGCGGTTCGATGTCGGAGATCAGCCGGTAGCCGGCCGGCTCGATCACGCCGGGATTGGTCTTCATCGCGTTCGCGAGGTAGATGAAGTCTTCGGTGGCGATCGGCGCGCCGTCCGACCAGGAGGCATCCGGCCGGATCACGTACTTCACGGTGAACGGCATCGTCGACACGACGTCGGCGGAGACCATGAGCGTCTTGTCCAGCGTGCGGGTGCCGTCGTCGGACTGCCGGAACACCGAGGGCAGCAGCAGCTGCGACAGCGCCGAGGTGATCGTGGACGCATCGGCGATGGTGTGCGGGTTGTAGCCGCCGACCACGTCGTCCACGCCGACCACGATCTGCGACTGCGCGGCCGGGGAGGCGGTGCTCGACGGCGGCGCTGACGAGACCACCGGGGGCGGCGGCGTGTTCGAGCACCCGGCGAGCAGGATCCCCGCCAGCGCGAGCACCGGCCCAAGCCGGCGTCCGAATCGCACCCTCGTCCTCCTGAAGTTCTGCCTGCTCCACGGTCCGAGCGGACATGCTGCCACGCCGGGCGGGAGCAGGCACCGAGATTCCCATATCCGCCGCGACTCTGTGACACCGGAGTGGATACCGCCATCAGGGGGACGTGCGAAGCACCGGCCGGGTTCATGCGAAAGGGCGCCTTCCCTGCCGGAAGGCGCCCTTTCGTCGTGTGCCAGGACCTGGTCAGCTGTTGTCGCGGCTCTTGGCCCGCGAACGCTCCTTGGCCCGGGTGTTGATGTCGAGCGTGACCTTGCGGACCCGGACGACCTCCGGCGCGACCTCGACGCACTCGTCGCTGGCGCAGAACTCCAGCGCCTCTTCCAGGCTGAGCTTGCGCGGCCGGGCCAGCGTCTCCATCACGTCGGCGGAGGACTGACGCATGTTGGTCAGCTTCTTCTCCTTGGTGATGTTGATGTCGAGGTCCTCGAACCGCGGGTTCTCGCCCACGACCATGCCCTCGTACACCTCGGCGCCCGGCTCCACGAAGAACGTGCCGCGGTCGGCGAGCTGGATCATCGCGTACGCGGTGATCGGGCCGGAACGGTCGGCGACCAAGGAGCCGCTGTGCCGGGTGCGGATCTCGCCCGCCCACGGGAAGTAGCCCTCGAACACGTGGTTCGCGATGCCGGTGCCGCGGGTTTCGGTGAGGAAGTCGGTGCGGAAGCCGATGAGACCGCGCGAGGGCAGCACGTAGACCAGCTTGATCCGGCCGGTGCCGTTGCCGCTCATGTCCTCCATGCGGCCCTTGCGGGACGCGAGCAGCTGCGTGATCGCGCCGAGGTGCTCCTCGGGCGAGTCGATGTAGAGGCGCTCGAACGGCTCGTGCAGCTTGCCGTCGATGGTGCGCAGCACCACCTGCGGCTTGCCGACGGTCAGCTCGAAGCCCTCGCGGCGCATCTGCTCGACCAGGATGGCCAGCGCCAGCTCGCCACGGCCCTGCACCTCCCAGGTGTCCGGGCGCTCGGTCGGCAGGACGCGGATCGAGACGTTGCCGATCAGCTCCTGGTCCAGGCGGGCCTTCACCAGCCGGGCGGTGACCTTGTCGCCGCCGTTGCGGCCGGCCAGCGGCGAGGTGTTGACGCCGATGGTCATCGAGATGGCCGGCTCGTCGACGGTGATCCGGGGCAGCGCCACCGGGTTCTCCGCGTCGGCGAGGGTGTCGCCGATGGTGATGTCCGGGATGCCCGCGATCGCGACCAGTTCGCCCGCGCTGGCCTCGGCCGCCGGGACGCGGGTGAGCGCCTCGGTGACGAGCAGTTCGGAGATCCGGACGTTCTGCACTGTGCCGTCTTCGCGCATCCAGGCCACCGTCTGGCCCTTGCGGAGCTTGCCGGCGTGGATGCGGATCAGCGCGATGCGGCCGAGGAAGTTCGACGCGTCGAGGTTGGTGACCAGCGCCTGCAGCGGGGCGTCCAGGTCCGCGGCCGGGGCCGGGACGTGCTGGAGCAGGGTCTCGAACAGCGGGTCCAGGTTCTCGCTGTCGGGCAGGCCGCCATCCTCCGGCTGGGTCAGCGACGCCTTGCCGGCGCGCGCCGAGGCGTAGACGACCGGCAGGTCGAGGATCGCGTCGTGGTCGGCGTCCTCGATGTCGCTCGCGAGGTCGAGCAGCAGGTCGTGGGTCTCCTCGACGACCTCGGAGATCCGCGCGTCCGGCCGGTCGACCTTGTTGACGAGCAGGATGACCGGCAGCTTCGCCTCGAGCGTCTTGCGCAGCACGAAGCGGGTCTGCGGCAGCGGGCCCTCGCTCGCGTCGACGAGCAGCACGACGCCGTCGACCATGGACAGGCCGCGCTCGACCTCGCCGCCGAAGTCGGCGTGCCCCGGGGTGTCGATCACGTTGATGGTGACCGTGCCCTCGGGGGTCTGCCGCCGGATCGAGGTGTTCTTCGCGAGAATGGTGATGCCCTTTTCCCGCTCGAGCTCGCCCGAGTCCATCACCCGGTCGACGACCTCGGCCCGCTCGGCGAACGCGCCGGACTGGCGGAGCATGGCGTCGACCAGCGTGGTCTTGCCGTGGTCGACGTGGGCGACGATCGCGACGTTGCGCAGGTCGGGCCGGGTCTTGCCGGACGCGCGGCCGGTTTCGACCGCGGTGGCGCTGGCTGCGGGCACGCGAGGACTCCTGAACTTCGAAAGAATTAAGGCGGGTGGCGCCGCGCGGCGGACGGGATGACGGGCACCGGACACTGCGACCGGCTCTCGCTGACCGGCTCTGGCCACACGCGGACTTAAACCAGGATACCTGCTGGCCCGGTGTGAGGAGCGCCACGCCCCATGATCGGTTAGGCTCACCTAACCTTAAGCGGAGTGTTCGCGGCCGTCGGTGAGGAGTTCAGGTGGGCAAGAAGCAGCCGGACGACCCCCGGGCAGTGGTGCGCAAACTGATGAAGGCCGGGAAGGTCAAGAAGAAGTGCTGCCGGTCGAAGGACCGCTGCAAGAAGTGCCCGGTGCTGGCATTGAAGAAGGCCAAGGTTCAGGTGGCCAAGGCGGCTTGAGCGGTCCTCGCCGCCGGTGGAACCCCAAGTCCGTGACCGGGTCCTCTGAGGACCGCTGAGTCCGTGACCGGGTCCTCTGAGGCCCGCCGAGTCCGTGAAGGGCCCCTTGCGGGAATCCAAGTCCCGCAAGGGGCCCCTGAGGGAACCCAAGTCCCGGAAGGGGCCCTTCACGGACATGCCGGCGCGGGTTAGCTGTTGTCCAGGATTTCGTTGACCAGGCCTAGTTCCGGGGCGGTCCGGGTCGGCGAGAACTCGATGATTTCGTAGCTGGCCAGGCCCTTGATCGCGAACGGGTCGGCGGCGAGGATGGCGTCCAGGTTCGCGCGGTCCATCGGGCGGGTGATGATCACCCCGCCGATGCGCGGGTTCTGGCGGCCGGAGGCCAGGAAGTGGCCGTCGTCGTACTGCTTCGACAGCCATTCGACGTGGTCTGGCATCGCTTGGTCGATCTCGTCCAGCGGAGCGGTGTAAGTGAGCACTACGACGAACATGGTTTGAAGGTAGTCCGGTGCTAGACTCGCCGCATGCGTTTCCAGAGCACCCAGTGGTGGCCGCCTTCCGGCGGCCCGTTCGCTCTGCGCTGATCCAGCACAGGCCGCCCCGGGTGGGCGGCTTTTTTGTGCCTGCTCCCCGGGGCGTGCCACCCGCCCAGGGAGAGGAACCTCACGATGGTCCAGCTGTCCGGCATCACCCCGTCCGGCCACGCCCAGCTCGGCAACTACCTCGGCGCGCTGCGCCGGTGGGCAGCCGACGGCGGTCCGGACGACCTGTACTTCGTCTCCGATCTGCATGCGATGACCACCGCGCACAACCCGGCCAGACTGCGTTCGCTCGCCACCGAGCAGCTAGCCGTGCTCGTCGCCGCCGGAGTCGCGCCGGAACGGTTGTTCGTGCAGTCCGATCTGGTGCGCGAGCTGGGAGCGTTGACCTGGGTCCTGGAATGCACCTGTGCCTACGGCGAGGCCGCGCGGATGATCCAGTTCAAGGAGAAGTCCGCGGCGCGAAGCACCTCCGTCGAGGGCGGCGGCCAGGCCGGAGTCCGGCTGAGCCTGCTCACCTATCCGGTGCTGATGGCGGCGGACATCCTCGCCGTGGGCGCGGACGAGGTGCCGGTCGGCGAGGACCAGCGGCAGCACGTCGAACTGGCGCGCACGCTCGCCCGCCGGTTCAACTCCACCTACGGGGAGGTGTTCGTGGTCCCCGAGGCCACGCTGCCGCCGGCCGGAGCACGGGTGCGAGATCTTGCCGAACCGACGCGGAAGATGTCGAAGTCGGCGGAGAACTCCGCCGGGGTCGTGTTCGTCCTCGACGAACCGGACCAGATCCGGCGCAAGGTCCGGCGGGCGCGCACCGACGGCGATTCGGCGCCGGTGTACGACCCGGAGAACCGGCCTGGCGTCTCGAACCTGCTGGACATCCTCGCCGCCTGCGCGGGCGGCGATCCGGCCCAGCTGGCGGACAAGTACCCGTCGTACGGGGTGCTCAAGGACGCGGTCGCGGACGCGGTGATCGAGGAGCTGCGTCCGGTCCGGGATGGGACGCTCGCGTTGCTGGACGACGTCGGCGAACTGGAACGGATCCGCAAGGCGGGTGCGGAGCGGGCGACCGAGCGCAGCGCGCACCGGGTTTCGGCGGCGTTGCGGATGGTCGGCGCGGCTTGAAGGGCCTCGTGAGCGGCTGGTCTGGTGCGCGGGCCAGCCGCTCACGGAGGTCAGTCCCAGCCGAGCGTCCGCACCCGGAAACCGGCGGGGACCGCGGGCACCTCGCAGAAGTCGTTCTCCGGGTAGGAAAAGCCTTCCCACACCGGCTCCGCTTCGAGACCGTCGAGCCAGGTGTCGAGAGCCGCGTCGGACAGTTCCGCGCAGATCGCGACCGACTCGGCCGCCAGCCCGTCGTAACCGTCCTCGAACATCTCCTCGTGCAGCTGAACGCGCACCCAGGCGACCGCCGGATCGGCCGCCAGCGCGGTGAGGCGGGCGGCGATCTCGGCCAAGTCCGGGCGGCCGTAGCCGACCTGGTTCGGGGCGATCGAATCCTCGGCCGTGTTTCCGGCGAAGAACTCCTCGACGGTCAGCAGCGGAATGCGATCAGCCCCGGCCGCGGAGAGCGCCAGCACGGCGTCTCGGGTCAGCATCAGCCGGCCTCGCGCACCAGATCATGCAGCGCGGGCAACAGATCCCGATCCGCCGGCAGCCAGTCGAGGCTGTCCAGTTCGTCCTCGCCGACCCAGCGCAGCGCGGTGTGCTCCACCGCGCGCGGCTCGTCGCCCGGGGACAGCAGCGCCGCGGCGTACACCCGCAGGACTTTTCCGCCCGGCAGCGGCACTTCCGGCCCGACCCGGCCGCCGACAGTGACCACCACGTCCAGCTCTTCCTGGCATTCCCTGGCCAAGGCGAAGGCCTCAGTCTCGTCCGCTTCGACGCGCCCGCCCGGCAATTCCCACTGGCCCGCGTGATGCGGCGGCCAGGCCCGCTGCTGGGCAAGCAGCTTGCCGTCGCGCACCAGTGCCGCCCCGACGATGACCGCTTCCATGCGCCCAGTCTCCCTCACCGGGGTCACCGGTCCGCTCCGGCCCGCCAGGTGACCTCGAACCGCGCGCCGCCGTCCGGGGACTCGCCCACCCGGACCTGGCCTCCCCGGCGGCGCACCGTTTCGGCGACCATCGCCAGGCCCAGCCCGGTTCCGCCGGAGGACCGGGCGCGGTCGTCGGCCACCCGGTAGAACCGGTCGAAGACCTTGCCGCGGTGCTCGGGCGCGATGCCTGGTCCGTCGTCGTCGACCACGACCCGCACCTTCGACCGCGAAGCCAGCACGGACACCACGATCTGCCCGGTCGCGTACCGGCAGGCGTTGCGCAGCAGGTTGTCCAGCACCAGTTCGACTTCCTGATGCGCGGCGGAAGCCCAAGCTTGCGCGACCGTGGTGCTCACCCGGGTGTCCGGCGCTCCGGCGGGCAGCCGGCGCACCGCGGCGCGGACCTCCGACACCACCTCGACCGGTTCCGCGGGCGGCACTTCGCCCGCGTCGGAGCGGGCCAGCGACAACAGGCCGTCCAGCAGGCCGGACAGCCGCTCGGCCTCGGCGAGGATGTCCGACAGCGTTTCCTGCGCCAGCTCGGGATCCGGGTTCGTCACCGCCACCTCGGCCTGCACCCGGATCGACGCGACCGGCGAGCGCAGTTCGTGCGCGGCGTCTCCGGTGAACCGGCGCAGCCGCTGGCTCACCTCTTCCTGCCGTTCGAGCAGCGCGTTGAATTCCTCGGCCAGCGCGCGCATTTCGTCGTGCGACGTCGGCAGCGGCAACCGGGCACCGGGCGGCAGCACGCGAACCAGACCGCGCATCCGCGCGACCGGTCGCAGCGCGAGCCGGACGACCAGCCAGGTCGCCAGACCAGCGACTAGCGCGCCGATGAGAGCGACCAGGATCAGCCAAAGCCCGCCGTAGTGCACCGCCGCGGCGAAGCCGACCAAACCAGCGCCGGCGACGACCAGCCGTTGGCTGCCGTCCGGGGCACTCGCTACTTGTCCGCGCCAGCGCGAACCGTCGGTCTGCACCGGCAGACCGGCTTTGAGCCGGGAGACTTCCGGCGCGGACAGCTTCGGCCGGGGCTGGCCGTCCAGCGGCGCGCCGGAAATGTCCAGCACCCGCACTTGCACCGGGTCCGCCGAGCTGAGCGGCTTGCCGAGGGCGACCTCGCTGGTCGCCGGGTCGAGCGCGAGGACCAGCTCCTTGTCGACCGAGTCGGTGAGCAGCGGTTCCAGCCGGTTCGCGGCCAACGCGGCGAGCCCGAGCAGACAGCCGAGGGTGATCGCGGCGGCCAGCACGGTGATCCGCACCTGCAGGGAGCGGCCGCTCCACCACGACGACGGCGAGGCGGTCACCTGACCTCGTCGAGCTGGTCGTCCGACGCCAGATAGCCATGCCCGCGCACGGTTCGCAGCAGCGATCCGGCGCCGACCGCGTCGAGCTTGCGGCGCACGTAACCGACATACACCTCGACGAGATTGCGCGTGACGGCTTGTTCCTCGCCCCACACCGCGCGCAGCAGCTCGTCCTTCGTGACCACCGTCCCGGCCCGGCCGACCAGCACCTCCAGCAACGCGAACTCGCGTGGGCTCAGCGGCACTTCTTCGCCGTTCCAATGCACCTGCCGCAACGCCCGGTCGACCTCCAGCGCACCGAGTTTCAGCGTGCCGCGCGACGCGCCCGGCCCGGCGCGGCGCAGCACCGCGCGCACCTGCGCGACCAGCACGACGAAGGAGAACGGCTTCACCAGGTACCCGTCGGCACCGAGGTCGAGGCCGTCGGCCTGGTCGATCTCGCCGTCCTTCGCGGACACCAGCAGCACTGGCGTGGTCACGTTCTCCGCGCGCAGCCGTTCCAGCACCCGGTAGCCGGACAGACCGGGCAGCATGATGTCCAGCAGCACGACGTCGAACGAACCGGTGCGGGCGAGCTGCAGCCCGGTCGGCCCGTCCGCGGCGGTGACCACGTCCATGTCCTCCGCGCGCAGGCCGCGCTGCAGCGCTTTCCGTACGCCTGGTTCGTCGTCGACCACCAGCACCCGAGGTTTCACGATCCTCATCATGGCGCGTTCGTGCAGCTGACGCGCGTACTCTCAGCGCCATCTCAGCCGGGCGGGCCGAACATTCAGGGGTATCTCAGTGTCGGCGGGGGAACGTCTGCACCAGGGATCCGGGCACACCGAGCCCGGGAACACAGGGAGAGACGAGATGGAACCGAAGAAGAAGGCCATCACCGCGGCCGTCGTCGGCACCGCGCTCGGCGTCGGGGGGCTCGTTGTGGTCGCCATGCCGGCTTCGGCCGGCAGCGCGCCGAAGCTGCCGCAGGTCAGCGCCGAGGAGCTGGTGCAGTCGGTCGCTGCCGCGAAGCCGGCCGCGTTCGACGGCACGGTGACGGTGAGCAACGACCTCGGCCTGCCGGCCATGGCCAACGCGATGCCGGGGGCAGGCGCGCTCAACGTCAACTCCGCGCACGTGTACAGCGACGGCGCCAAGAACATGAAGGTCGCGCTGACCAAGGGGACCGCACAGGAGACGATCGTCCACACCGGCAACACGGTGTGGGACTACAACTCCCAGACCAACAGCGCGACGAAGACCACCATCCCGGCGGACGTCGCGACCAAGCACGGCATGACCGACGGCAAGGCCGCCGACCCGGCCACCGCGGCCAAGGAACTGCTGGCCAAGGTCCGCGAGAGCAGCAACGTCGCGGTCGACGGCACCGCGACGGTGGCCGACCGGCCCGCCTACGAGCTGGTCCTCACGCCGAA
The DNA here is from genome assembly GCF_000383915.1 of Amycolatopsis benzoatilytica AK 16/65. NCBI lineage: Bacteria > Bacillati > Actinomycetota > Actinomycetes > Pseudonocardiales > Pseudonocardiaceae > Amycolatopsis > Amycolatopsis benzoatilytica. The sequence goes on along the minus strand of NZ_KB912942.1, from coordinate 8,459,639 downwards.
GCCGACCGAGCGCACGCTGCTGCGCGAAATCCGGATCGCGGTCGACTCGCAGACCCGGATGCCGCTGCGGCTTTCGGTGCTGAGCAACGGCACCACCGCCCCGGCGCTGGAGCTGGCATTCAGCCAGATCGAGTTCGCCCCGCAGCCCGCCGACCTGTTCGCCTTCACCCCGCCGAAGGGCGCGAAGGTGACCGAGAAGCAGGCCAAGGTCGACGACAAGACCAAGGCGCTGGCGAACGAGGCCCAGGCGAGCACCAAGTTCGTCGGCGACGGCTGGGACACCGTGGTGACCGGCAAGGTGCCCGCGGACATGCTCAAGGCGCAGCCGGCCCAAGGCGAGCGCAAGGGGATGGACCCGCAGAAGATGCTGAGCCGGTTCGGGAAGCGGGTCAGCGGCACCTGGGGCAGCGGCTACCTGTTCACCACCAAGGTGGGCGGCGCGGTCCTGACCGACGACGGCCGGTTCGCCGCCGGCGCGGTCCCGGAGCAGGTGCTGTACGAAGCGCTGGGCGCGAAGTGACGAGCACTGCGGTCGAAACCGGGGCGGGCATCTCGGAAGAGGTGCCCGCCCCGGCGGTACCGCTCGCCGCGCGCACCCGCGGGCTGCGCAAGGTCTACCGCAGCACGGTCGCGGTGGACCACGTCGACCTGGACGTGCCGGAAGGCTCCGTGCTCGGCATGCTCGGGCCGAACGGCTCCGGCAAGACGACCACCATCCGGATGCTGCTCGGCCTGGTCCGGCCGACCGAGGGCGAGGTCGAACTGCTCGGCCGGAAGATGCCGGACGAGTCGGCGCACGCGCTGCCGGACGTCGGCGCGCTGGTCGAGGGACCGGGATTCCATCCGTTCCTCTCCGGCCGCGACAACCTGCTGCGGTTCGCCGCCGCCGAGCCGCGGCTGGCCTCGTCGGCGATCCCCGAAGCGGTGGACGCGGCGCTGGAGCGGGTCGGGCTGACCGTCGCCGCGCGCCGGCGGTACAAGGGCTATTCGCTCGGCATGAAGCAGCGGCTCGGCCTGGCCGGCGCTCTGCTGGTGCCGCGCCGGATGGTCGTGCTCGACGAACCGACGAACGGCCTTGATCCGGCGGGTACCAGGGAGATCCGCCGTATCATCGCCGATCTGCACGCGGCGGGCACCACCGTGGTGGTGTCCTCGCATCTGCTCGCCGAGGTGGAAGCGACGTGCACGCACGTCGCGGTCCTGCAATCCGGCACCGTGGTCGCCCAGGGGGAACTGGCTGACCTGCTGGAGTCGGGGAACGCCGCGCTGCTGGTGCGCACGCCGGACGCCGAACGGGCAGTGGAAGTGCTGCGGGAGAACCGGATCGGCGCGCGGCTGACTCCGGACGGGGTGCGCGCCGATCTCACCGTCACGCCCGCGCCGCGCGTGCTGCAAGTGCTGGTGCAGGACGGGGTCGAGGTGCACGAGGCGACTCGCGCGCGCACTGGCCTGGAGGACCTGTTCGCCCGGCTGACCGAAGGGGAATCGGCGACCGGGGACGATTCCGAGGGGGACGCATGACGACCGCAGCGATCTCGGTTCCGGTGAGCCGGACCGGTCACGACACGGTGCCGCTGTCCCGGCTGGTCGCCGCCGAACTGCGCTGGATCTTCCGGCGACCGCGCACGCTCGCCGTGCTCGCGCTGCTGGCTCTGGTGCCGATCGTGGTCGGCATCGGCCTCACCCTGGTAGACCGAAGCGTCGGTTCGAACGCGCCGTCCGACAGCGGCGCCGCGCTGCTGGTGTCCGCGGTGAACAACGCGCTGGTGCTGCCGATCGCCTCGATGGTCATGACGCTCACGCTGCTGCTGCCGCTGGCATCCGCGATGGCGGGCGCGGACGCGATCGCCGGCGAGGCCGCGCACGGCACGCTGCGCGGCTGGCTCGTCGCGCCGGTGAGCCGTGGCCGGTTGCTGGCGGTCAAGGCGTTCGGCGTGGCCACCGTGTCCGTCGTCGCCGTGCTGGCGATGGCGTTCACCGGCGTCACCACCGGACTGATCATCGGCGGCACGGACTCGCTGTTCACGCTGTCGGGCACCACGTTGTCGCTCGGCGAAGCGCTGCTGCGGATCCTTCTCGCGGGCGGCTGGATCGTGCTTCAGATGTGGGCGGTCGGCGCGGTCGCGCTGGCCGTGTCGAGCTGGACCGAACACCCGATGCTCGTGGTCGCGTCGGTGCTGGCCGGGAACATCGTGTTCACCATCCTCGGCTTCCTGGACTCGCTGAAGTGGCTGCACCCGTTCCTGCTCACGCAGAACTGGACGCTGGCGCCCGCCGACGTCCTGCAGGACCCGATGTCCACGACGATGCTCGGCGAAGGCGCGATCCGCGCGGCCTGCTACATCGTGGTCGGGCTTTCGCTGGCCTACGCGCGCCTGGTCACCCGGGACGGCTGACCTGGGGGTTCAGCCCACCACGGCGATCCCGTCCGGGTCCGGCACCAGCCGGACGGGATCGCCGGCCCGGAAATCCGCCCCGGCCGGCGCGACGGCGTCCACCGCGACATCGCCGCATCGGACGACCAGCCGCAGGTGCTCCCGCCGGTGCACGGCGGCAGTCACCTGTCCGGACACGCCCTCGTCGGCTGCCTTGAGACCGTGCGGGCGCAAGCCGAGCCGCACCGGCCCATCGTCCACTCCGGACAGTTCCACCGTGCCGAGCGTCGTCCGCACGACGCCGTCTTCCGCCTCGCCGTCCAGGAACGCGGTGACGCCCAGGAAGCGCGCGACCTCCTCGTCCACCGGCTCGTTCCACACCGCGCGGACCGCGCCTTCTTGCCGGATCTCGCCGGCGTCGAGCACCGCCACCCGGTCTGCGAGCGTGAAGGCTTCTTCCTGATCGTGCGTCACCAGCAACGCGGTGATCTTGCTGCGCCGCAACAGGTCCGCCAAGTCGATCGCCAGCTGCTCGCGCAAGCCCGCGTCCAATCCGGACAGCGGTTCGTCCAGCAACAGCAGCCGCGGCTCCGGTGCCAGTGCACGCGCCAGCGCCACCCGCTGCGCCTGCCCGCCGGACAGTTCCGTCACCCGGCGCCGCTCGTAACCGGTCAGGCCGACCAGGTGCAGCAGCTCCTCGACCCGTGCCGCGTGCCGCGCCCGCGGGATGCCGTGCATCCGCAGGCCGAACGCGATGTTCGCGGCGACATCCCGGTGCGGGAACAGCTGCCCGTCTTGAAACACCAAGCCGAATTCGCGCTTGTGCACCGGCACGTCGGCGAGATCCTCGCCGTCCCACGATACCGAACCGGACGACACTGGCTCCAGCCCGGTGATCGCGCGCAGCAACGTCGACTTGCCCGAGCCGGACGGACCCAGCAGCGCGAGCACCTCGCCGTCGGCGATGTCCAGGCGAGCGTCGCGGACCGCCGCGAAGGATCCATAGTGGACAGTCAAGTCCCGTACGGTCAGCGCCATCAGAACTCCCCGACCGTGTTGCGTCCGCGAACCGAGCCGAACCGGTCGATCAGCGCGACCGCCGCCACCGTCACCACCATGAGCAGGGCGCACGCGGCGTACGCCATCTGATTGTTCAGCTGCCCTGGCCGGCTGATCAGCGTCGCGACCGCGACCGGCAGCGTCGGCGCGTCCGGCCGGGCGAGGAAACTGGTCGCGCCGAACTCGCCGAGCGCGACCACGTAGCCGAAGCCCGCGGCGGCCACCACTGATCTCGCGACCAGCGGGAAGTCGATCTCCCGCCACACCCGCGCCGGGCTCGCGCCGAGCGTCGCGGCGGCCTGGCGCAGCCGGATGTCGACCGCGCGCAACACCGGCAGGATCATCCGCACCACCAGAGGGATGATGACCAGCGCCTGGGCGAACGGCACCAGCAGCGGCGAGGTGCGCAGATCGCCGGGCAGCGCGTCGAGCGTCACCAGATAACCGAACCCGACGGTCACCGCGGACACGCCGAGCGGCAGCATCAGCGCGACGTCCATCGTCTCGCCCATCCCCCGGGCAAACCTGCCCGGCGAACGGCGCAGCGCCACGAGCACGACGCTGGCGACCACCCCGACCGCCATCGCCAGCAACGTCGCGTCGGTGGCCGCGGCCAGCGAGTTCTTCGCCGCCAGCCAGCCGGATATCTGCAGCGAGTCGTTCTCTCCGGTGGTGTTCAGCGCGCGGTACCCGGCAAGGCTCCAGCCGTCCGAAGCGGACACCGACTCGGCCAGCAGCGCGACGATCGGCGCGATCAGAAGGCCGATCACGGTGACCGCGGCGCCGACCATCCACCACTCGCCGCCGCGCGGCCGGCGCGCGGTGACCCGCGCCGACTTCAGCTTGACCGCGTTCTCCCGCTTCCGGCGGGCCACCGCGCCGATCACCAGCGTGGCGACCACGGCGGCGAACTGGATCAGCGACAACGCGGACGCCCCGGACAGGTCCAGCAGATCGACCGTCCGCAGGTAGATCTCGGTCTCCAGGGTGCGGTAGTTGCCGCCACCGAGGATCAGCACCACGCCGAAGCTGGTCGCGCAGAAAAGAAACACCACCGCCGCCGCGGACGCGACCGCCGGGGCGAGCGAAGGCAGCGTCACCGAACGAAACGCTCGCCACGGCGAAGCTCCGAGCGCACGCGCCGCTTCCGCCGCGCGCGGGTCGAGATGCGCCCACAGACCGGCCACGGTCCGCGCGACGACCGCGACGTTGAAGAACGCGTTGGCCAGCACCAGCGGCAGCACGCCGCCGTCCGGCCAGATCGCGCGGAAAGCCAGCCCGACCACCACGGTCGGCAGCACGAACGGGACCAGTACGATGGTGCGCGCCAACCCGACGCCCGGCAGCCGGACCCGGGCCAGCAGGTACGCCACCGGCAGCCCGGCGAGCACCGCGACCATTGTCGACGCGCCAGCGCTGACCAGCGTGAACCCGGCGAGCCGCCAGGTCCGCGGGTCGCCGAGCACAGTGTCTGCTCCGCCGGCCGAAAAGCCGCGGCCGACGATCGCGACCACCGGCCAAGCGAAGAACACCACCAGGAACGCGACCGGCGCCAAGCCGAGCAGCGTGAGCCCGATGGTGCGCGCGGAGATCACGCGCCCATGAGCGAGCGCCATTCCCCGATCCACTTCTCACGACCGGCCTGCACCTTGTCCGCGGGCAGGGTGGCCGGGTTCTGCGGCAGCGGCGCCGCAGTAGCCCAGCCGGCGGGCAGGTCGACGCCCTGACGCGCCGGGTACACGTACATGTTCCCTGGGACAGTGGTCTGGAACTGCTGCGACAGCAGGAAGTCGACCACCTTCTGCGCCTGCGGCACCTGCTTGCTGTTGGTCAGCACGCCCGCGTACTCGACCTGCCGGAAACAGGTGTCGAGCAGCGCCTTCGTGCGCGGCTTGCCGTCGTCGCCGACCTCCGCCGCGGGCGAGGAGGCGTAGGAAATGACGATCGGCCGCGGACCCTTGCCGGACGAGCCGGAGAAGTCCTTGGTGTAAGCCTCTTCCCAACCGCTGACCGTCTTGAGCCCGTTGTCCTTCAGCCGCTTCCAGTAGTCCGGCCAGCCGTTCTCGCCGTACTTCGCGACCGTGCCGAGCAGGAAAGCCAGCCCAGGCGACGCGGTGGCCGGGCTTTCCGCGACCGTCAGGTCCTTGTACTTGGGGTCGGCGAGGTCGTCGTAGGACTTGGGCTCGGGCAAGCCCTTGCTCGCGAAGTAGCCGGTGTCGATGTTCACGCACACGTCGCCGACGTCGACCGCCGCCAGCCGGTGCTGCGGATCGACGGAGTAGCGCTGCGGGCCGCGGTCGGCCTCCGGGCTCGTGTACGGCTGAAAGACGCCCTCGCTGAGCGCGCGCGACGCGAACGTGTTGTCGACGCCGTACGCGACGTCGCCGATCGGGTTGCCCTTGGTGAGCACGAGTTTGTTGGTGAGCGCGCCGGCGTCGCCGGACTTGAGAATCTTGAGCTTGATCCCAGACTGGCGCTGGAAGGCGTCGAGCACGTCCTGCGGGGCGGCGAACGAGTCGTGCGTGACCAGCGTGACGGTCGGGGTCTGCTGGTCGGAACCCGCCGATCCGCCCTGGTCGCTGCTGGACAGCGAGCAGGCGCTGGCGAGCACCGAGACCGTGGCGAGTCCCAGCACCGTGCGGACGGTCCGCGGCATCATTCTTACCCTCCTGCACTACGCCGGGTGGGAGGGCAAAGGCCTCCCTGCGCCGGCATGATCCGGATCCAGGTGCGAACGGTCGCGGGCCTGGCACGCCCGCCTCTCAGCCCGGCGTACCGGACTCCCGTGGCAATGCCGCAGCGTAGCCGACACCATGGAGTGATGACTCAGCTATTGAGCGACTCGGCGGTGGACCAGGCTCTCGGCACCGTCCCGGAGTGGCGGCGCGAAGGCGACAACATAGTGCGGACGGTCGAACTGCCGTCCTTCCCGGCCGCGATCGAGGCGGTCGACCGGGTGGCCGAGCTGGCCGAGGCGGCCGACCACCACCCGGACATCGACATCCGCTGGCGGACCCTCACCTTCCGGCTCAGCACCCATTACCTGGGCGGCTTGACCGACCGCGACTTCGCGCTCGCCCGGCAGATCGACGAGGTGCTCACAACGCGCTGACCAGGCGTGATGTCCGCCACGACGGCATAACCGAGCTCCGGCCCGCGCGTCTCCCCACCAGGACGTGAGAAAGGAGCCAGGATGATGCAGGCACTCGTGGTGGGAATGGGTTCGTTCGCTCTGATGGTGGCCGCCGCGGGCGGGGTGCTCTGGCACACCGCACGCACCCGTCGTGATCTCGATCACAAGCGGTAACAGCAGGCTAGATCAAGGCGCTATCCCAGCGGAATCATCGGCACTCGCCCCGCTAGGACTCGCCATGAACAGCACGTCTGCCCAGCTCACCGCCGCACAGCGCGCGTGGGTCTCGGTGTTCGCGACCGCTTTCGTCCTCGCCGCGATGATCGTGCTGGGGCTGTTCGGCTGACCGTCGGTCGGGACAGCGGGAACGGTCCGGCAAACCCGGACCAGACGGTCCCGAAGCCAGCGATACGCACCGGGGCATCACCAGCGGATCGCTACTGCTGCACGCCGGGTTCGGTGGCCAGCGTCAGCAAATCGTCCGGCGCGAGGTATTCGAGGTTCACTGGGCCAGGCGGTCCAGGAGCGCGCCGTAGCGCGAGCGGCCTTCGGCCGACAGCGCACGCACCCAGTCGTCTCGGACCGTGCGCGCGACCGCCTCAGTGATCGCTCGCACCACGGGCTCCTGCTTGCTGACGCCGAGCCCTCCGCGAGCCTGGCCAGCGCACGTTCTTGCTCCTCGCGCAGCCTCGACGTCATTGCCATGCCATCCGTGATACCAAGCGGACTAGCTGATCCGAAACCTGTTCCGATGGTCGCTGGGCGTGGTGTTCAACGCCCGCCGTCATCGTCGACCCTCTGTCGAAACACCGACCGGGAGGTGCCCCTGAGGGCATCGCCCGGTCGGGTTCAGCGGCCTGCCGTCAGACGTTGAAGCGGAACTCGACCACGTCGCCGTCGGCCATCACGTAGTCCTTGCCCTCCATGCGGACCTTGCCTGCTGAGCGGGCCGCCGCCATCGAGCCGGCTTCGATCAGGTCGGCGAAGGAAACGACCTCGGCCTTGATGAAACCGCGTTCGAAGTCCGTGTGGATCACGCCGGCGGCCTGCGGGGCGGTCGCACCCTTCGGGATGGTCCAGGCGCGGGATTCCTTCGGGCCGGCGGTCAGGTAGGTCTGCAGGCCGAGCGTGTGGAACCCGGCGCGGGCCAGCGCGTGCAGGCCCGGCTCCAGCTGGCCGACCGACTCCAGCAGTTCGCGCACGGACTCCTCGTCGTCGAGCTCCAGCAGCTCGGCTTCGACCTTCGCGTCCAGGAACACCGCGTCCGCCGGCGCGACCAGCTTCGCCAGCTCTTCGCGCCGGGCCTCGTCGGTGAGGACGGCCTCGTCGGCGTTGAAGACGTACAGGAACGGCTTGGTGGTCAGCAGGTGCAGCTCGCGCAGCTCGGCAGTGTCGATCTCCTTCTGCGACTGGAACAGGGTGCGCCCGGAGTCGAGGATCTCTTTGGCCCTCTGCGCGTTCTCGAGTGCCGGCCGCGCTTCCTTCTTGGTGCGGGCCTCTTTTTCGAGCCGCGGCAGCGCCTTGTCGAGCGTCTGGAGGTCGGCGAGGATCAGCTCGGTGTTGATCGTCTCGATGTCGGACATCGGGTCGATCCGGCCGTCGACGTGCACCACGTCCGGGTCGTCGAACACCCGGATGACCTGGCAGATCGCGTCGGACTCGCGGATGTTGGCGAGGAACTTGTTGCCCAGCCCGGCGCCCTCGGACGCGCCCTTCACGATGCCCGCGATGTCCACGAAAGACACGACGGCGGGCACGGTCTTCTCCGACCCGAACACCTCTGCCAGCTGGTCCAGCCGCGGGTCCGGCAGCGGCACCACGCCGACGTTCGGCTCGATCGTGGCGAACGGGTAGTTCGCGGCGAGCACGTCGTTGCGCGTCAGCGCGTTGAACAGGGTGGACTTGCCGACGTTGGGCAGGCCGACGATACCGAGGGTCAGACTCACGGCCGTTGAGTCTACGTGCCGCGCGGAGGTCGGCTCCGCCCTGGTGAGCGAACCGGCAGCGTGGTGTCGGATTTCCGCCAGTCGGGTCTCTCACCTGCTGGCATCATCGACCGTATGGCTACCTCGACCCTGCCGATCTGGCGCGACACGGAGCGCTGCTACCGCGCGGTGACCGCTCGCGACCAGCGGTTCGACGGCCAGTTCATCATGGCGGTGCGCACCACGGGCATTTACTGCCGCCCGTCCTGCCCGGCGCTGACGCCGAAGGCGCAGAACGTCCGCTTCTACCCGACGTCCGCGGCGGCGCAGGCCAGCGGCTACCGCGCGTGCCGCCGCTGCCTGCCAGATGCCGTGCCCGGATCGCCGGATTGGAACGTGCGCGCCGACCTGGCGTCGCGCGCCATGCGACTGATTTCGGACGGCCTGGTCGAGCGCGAAGGCGTGCCCGGTCTGGCGAGCCGACTGGGCTACTCGGAACGTCAGCTGGGCCGTGTTCTGACCGCCGAACTCGGCGCCGGACCGATCCGGCTGGCCCGCGCGCACCGGGCCCATTCGGCGCGGCTGTTGATCGAGATGTCGCAGCTGCCGCTCACCGATGTCGCGTTCGCGGCCGGGTTTTCCAGCATCCGGCAGTTCAACGAAACGATCCGCGAAGTGTTCGCGACGACGCCGTCGCAGCTGCGCGCGGCCAGTCTGCGCCGCGGAAAACGAGAGGAACCAAGCGGCGCGACGCGGCTCAGCCTCCGGCTGCCGTTCCGCGCCCCGTTCGATGCGGCCAGCGTGCTGGACTACCACATCAGCCGCGCGTTGCCCGGCATCGAAGCGGCCAGAGACGGCGGTTACGGCCGAACGCTGCGCCTGCCGCACGGCCCGGCATCGGTGTGGGTCAGCCCGCGCCCCGGCCATGTGCAATGCGACCTGGCGCTGGCGGACCTGCGAGACCTGAGCAGCGCGGTCACTCGGGTGCGTCGGCTGCTCGACCTGGACGCCGATCCGGAGGCCGTCGCCCGTGTCCTGGCCGCGGACGAGGCCCTGGCACCACTGGTGGCCGCGACTCCCGGCATCCGCGTGCCCGGCGCGGTCGACGGTCCGGAAGTCCTGCTCCGCGCCTTGCTGGGCGAGGCCGCCGCGGATGTCGTCGCACTGGGCGAGCCTGTCCCGCCCGCGGCCCCGCCGATGGACGCACTCACGACCCTCTTCCCGACCCCGCAGGCGATCGCCGACGCAGACGTGAAACCCCTGGTGAAGACGGTCGCCGCGGCGATCGTCGCCGGGGATCTGGACCCGCACATCGGCCGCGACGCCGACGAACTGCGTGCCGAGATGCTCGCGGCGGGCGTCGACTGCGGCACGGCGGACTATGTCGCAATGCGCCTGCTGGGAGCACCGGATGTGTTGCTGACCGCCGACCCTGCCGTGCGCCGGGGCGCGGCGGAGCTGGGGGTCGACCTGACGACGTCAGCTCGCGGGTGGCAGCCGTGGAGTTCGTACGCCGGGATGTACCTCCGGTCGCACGCTGCCTGACCGGCTTGCCTTTGTTCGCCCGTGCCCCGCTCTGTCCGCCGCGCTCACCCTGTTTCGTGACCACCTGAGGAGAACTCCCCCGTGAACACCGCGTTCTGGTCCACTGTGGACACCAAGATCGGCCCCTTCACCGCCGTTGTGGCCGGCGACGGCGCTGTGCTGGCCTCTGGCTGGACCGGCGAGGTCAGCGATCTGACACCGCTCATCTCGCCGTCCCTGGCCCCGACGGCCCTGGTCGAACGCCGAGACCTCGGCCCAGTCACCACCGCCATCCGCGACTACCACGGCGGCGACCTCGACGCTGTCGCCGACATCGAGGTACGCCAGCGTTCTGGCCCGTTCCGCGAGCACGCCTGGGAGATGCTGCGGAAGGTCCCGGCCGGCAGCCCGGTGAGCTACGCCGAGTACGCCACCCTCACCGGCAACCCGTCCGCCGTACGCGCTGCCGCGTCAGCCTGTGCCCGCAACGCCGCGGCACTTTTCGTGCCCTGCCACCGAGTCGTCCGCACCGGCGGAGCCATCGGCAACTTCCGCTGGGGCATCGACGCGAAGCGGTGGCTCCTGCACCACGAAAAGTCCGCCTGACGCGGCCGGGCAGCTCTGGCCGTCCGGCGTCTGGCGGTCCGAGTCGCCGCGCGCCGGGGGTCCAGCGGTCCGAGCCGCCCGGACGGCCAGCTGGACAAGCCCGAATCACCGGCTCAGCCGAGATCCCTCCACCGGGTGCCGTATGCCAGCCGTCTGGGCTGGATCGCAGCCGCCCGTTCCGCAAGCCGCCCTGCCCCGGTCAGCCTCTTCCGCAGCCCACCGGCCGCGACCACCGATCTCCTCAAGCCGTCTGCAACTCCACTCTCGACCCGGTGCGCGACTTCCGCACTCGCAGCCGCGTCGGAATGCGCTGGCGAAGTTCCTCGACGTGCGACACCAAGCCCACCACGCGTCCGCCCGCTCGGAGTTCGTCGAGGATGTTCATCACCACGTCCAGCGTTTCGGCGTCCAAAGTGCCGAAACCCTCGTCCACGAAGAGCGTGTCGAGCAACGCTCCGCCGGTCTCGCCCGCGACCACGTCGGCCAGCCCCAGCGCCAGCGACAGCGACGCCAGGAACGACTCGCCGCCGGACAGGGTTTTGGCCGGCCGGATCGCGCCGGAGTAGTCGTCCAGTACGTCGAGGCCCAGGCCGCCTCTGGTGCCGCGTACGCCGGCAGCGTCCGAGTGCACGAACGAATACCGCCCCTGGCTCATCGTGCGCAGCCGCGCCGTCGCCGCGAGCGCGACTTCTTCCAGCCGGGCCGCCAAAACGTACGACCGCAACGACATCTTCCGCGCGTTCTGCCCTCGCCCGTTGACCACTTCGGCCAGTGCGCGCAGTTCCGCGTGTTCCTTCTCCAACGGGCCCAGCTCCGCCAACGCGTCGCCCATCCGCCCGGCCAGCTTCACCAGTTCGCGATGCTGCGCCGAAACCGCTTGCTGCGCGGCGAAAGCGGCGTCCGCTCTGGTGCGCGCCTCCTGTGCCTTCTCGGCCAGCGGCGCGACGACAACCTCGTCCTCCGGGCCGATCCCGAACAGCTCCGGCTGTGCGAGCATCTCCCGTGCGCCGGCGGCCATCGCGTCCGCCTCGGCTAGGCCCTGTTCGAGTTTGGCGATCTGCTCGTCGTTCCGTACCGCCGCGCGCATCTCCTCGATCGTCGAGAACCCCTTGGCATGCAGGGAGATCTCCACCAGATCTCGCTGCTCCGCAAGCCGGACCTCCGCACCCGAGACCGCATTGTTGGCTTCGGCGGCCGCGTCGAGTGCACCCGCGAAGGTGAGCAGGTGCCGCCGTCGAGCCGGCACGTCCGGGAACTCGCCCCGGCCGGTCAGCAGCCGCTGCTCGCGCTCGGCCATCCGCTCGGCCAACGCCCGGATCTCGCCGTTCGCCTCGGTGACCGACCGCTCCGCCAGCCGCCGCTGTTCGGCAGCCTGCTCAGCGTCCCGCTCCAGCTCAACGACCTTCTGGTCCAAACGGTCCTTGCGCTGCGCCTGCGCGGAAAGCTCCGCGACCGACGTGCGGGCCTGGGCGAGCGCCGCCGCGATCTCCTCGGCGGTGCGTCCTGCCAGTCGTTCGCGCAAGGCGACAACACGCGCTTTCGCCTCTTCCAACGCGGACACGACCCGCTGACGCAACGCCGCAGCCTGCTGCTCGGCTTCCTCCGCGGCGCGTTCCTCCGCCGGATCGACGAGCCGTGCATCGTGGTTCGCCGGAGCCGGATGCTCCGCCGATCCGCACACCGGGCACGCCGCTCCGGCAGTCAAGCCAGCGGCAAGCTCGGCGGCCATGCCCTCGAGCCGCCGTTCGCGAAGGTCGAGCCGCCGTTGCCGGGCAGTCTGATGCGCGTCGATCACTTCGCTCAGCTTCGCTTCGCCGCGCGCGACCCGCGCCTCGGCCGGCGGCAGCTCCTCAGCAGTCCGAGCAAGCGCCGCCAGGTCTTCGACCCGAGACTTGGCACCGTCCAGTTTCGCCGCGGCTTCCCCGGCCGCCGTCGCCGCTGCCCGCGCGGCCACGATCAATTCAGGCAGTTCAGTCAGCCGTTCGGCCAGCCCCGCGACACGCTCGGCTGCCTTCTCCGCGGCTTTTCGCTGCTCCGCCTGACGTTGTTCGTCGCGCTGCTGCTGCCGAGCTTCCGCGACCAGTTCGGCAAGCGCACCGGCCTCTTCCCGGACGGCACCCGCCCGCTCGCGCAGGTCGGCGACCGTCAGCCCGGCACCGTCGAACTCCAGGTCGGCGAGGTCCCGGATCCGGTCGGCCGCCAGCGCTTGCGCATCGCCGAGCTCAGCGGTGCGCCGATCCATCAGCTCGGCTTCGGGCAGCACCGCACCGGCCCGCCGCGCCGCCGCGATCTCCGCCGTCCAGCCCGCGCGTTCGGTTGCCTGCTCGGCAATCTGCGCGAGCCGGGTATGCGCGAGTCGGACCCGGCGGATCTTGTCGGCATCCTCCTCGGCTTCGCGCAACGCGGATTCGGCTGCCTTGGCTGCCGCACGTGCTTGTGCAGACTCGGTTTCCGCCGCTCCGGCCCGAGCCGCGACCTCGGCCAGCACCGTTTCCGCCCAAGCTGCCTGGTCTTCTTCCGGCGGTTCCTGTTGCGCCTCTTGCGCATAGCGCGCGAGCAGCTCACGAACTTGTTGCTGCCGCTGCTCCAGTGCCCGGCCACGTTCGGCGCGCAAATCCGCGAACCAGCGTTCCACGTCCGAGAACCGCTCGGTGCCGAAAAGCCGTTCCAACAGCTTCTCGCGCTCGGTGGTGTCGCTGCGGAGGAACTTCGCGAACTCTCCCTGCGGCAAGAGCACGACCTGGAAGAACTGCGCCGCGGTCATGCCCAGCAGCCGCTCGACGGTGCGGGCCACCTCGTCGATGCGGATGCTCCCGTCCGGCGGCAGCCCGGCGGGCGGTTCGCCGACCCAGGTCAGGGAAACCCGGGCCTGCTGTGTGGTGAACCCGTCGCCGCGTTTCTTCGGCCGCAGGTATTCCGGACCGCGCACGATCCGCAGCCGCTGCCCCTGCACGGTTAACTCCAGCACGACCTCGGTCCGCTGATCGGGCTCGGCGAGATCGCAGCGCAACCGCTTGACGTCGCCGCGCGCGCCCGGAACCACGCCGAACAACGCGAACGCGATCGCGTCGAGCAGCGTGGTCTTGCCGGCGCCGGTGTCGCCGTGGAGAAGGAACAGGCCGTCGGCGCCGAGCGCGTCGAAGTCCACCACCTCCCGGCCCGCGTACGGGCCAAAGGCTTCCACCTCCAGCAGATGCAGTCTCACAGCTTCTCCACCGCCGCCCGGTTGGCCGCTTCGAGCGCGAGATAGACGAGTCGTTCTTCCTGTTCGTTCGGCGGGGCGCCACGGCAGTCGTCGAGGAAACTGCGTGCGATCTCGATGTCGCTGCGGCCGCGCACCGCCTCGGCATACTTCAGCTCGGTGCCGGCCACCCCGCCGTCGGGTCGCCAGTCCATATGCACCGCATAGGGAAAACGCTCCCGCAGGGAACGCATCGCATCGACCGGCCGCACCCGGTCGGTGACGGTGATCGACAGGAAATGCTCGCGCCACTGGTCGTGGTCCGGGTCCGAAAGCAGCTCCGCCAGCTCCCCGGACAACGTCGCCAAGGGACGCGGGACGGGCAGCTCGTGCCGGCGAACCGCGGCCAGACCGGCCGCGTCGAGCTCCACCAGCCATACCGATTTCCGTTGCCGCGCCTCGGAAAACGAGTAGGCAAGCGGACTGCCGGAGTACCGGAGGTGCTCCGCGAGCGTTTGCGGACCGTGCAAGTGCCCGAGCGCGACGTAATCCACGCCGTCGAACACCGAGCCGGGGACCTGCTCGACGCCGCCCACGGCGATGGTGCGCTCGGACTCGCTGGCTTCGCCGCCGGTGACGAACGCGTGTGCCAGCACGACGGATCGAGTGCCGGGCCGATCGGCCAAGTCGGCGCGCACCCGCCGCATCGCCTCGCCGAGCACGCCGGTGTGGCCGCGCGCCTCCGGCACGCCCAGCGCGTGCCGCGACGGCTCGGGTTCGAGATACGGAATGCCGTAGAACGCCACCTCGCCGTGTTCGTCCTTCAGCACAACGGGTTCCGCGAGGCCGGCGACGGTCGCGCGCAGGTGCAGACCGCCGGCCGCCGCGAATTCGGCGAACGCGCCCAGCCGCGCGGCCGAATCGTGGTTGCCTGGCGTGACCACCAGCTCCGCGCCCGCCTGACGGATCCGGGCGAGCGCGGCCGTAGCGACGCGGACGGCCTCGGCGGACGGCACCGCGCGGTCGTAGATGTCACCGGCCACCACCACGACGTCGACCGACTCGCGGTCGACGAGTTCGGCGATGTGCGTGAGGACGGCCTCCTGTTCGGTGAGCAGATCGGCGCCGTGGAACGTGCGGCCGATGTGCCAATCGGAAGTATGGAGGACTCTCACGGCGACCACGTTAAGAGCTGACGCCGACGAATTGCCGCAGGCACGCCGGTAGCCCACTCGAACGTGTGTACGAAGCCGATCAGGGTGCCTCCGACATGCCTCGGACACGCCCAGCCAAAATCGACGAAGCCGCAGGTCAGCTACGCAGCGCGACCGGACGGGCCGGTTTTTGTCGGTGCTGTCCGCCATGATGTCGAGCGTCCGAACACCCGAGCTGGCCCGACGGAAAGGAGGACCGGGTGGAGACGGTGATCACTACCGCGGCCGTCGTGCTCGCGCTGCTCCTGTGCGTCGCGGTCGTCGCGCTGTGGCGGCTGTACAACGACGGAATGCGCCGAGCCGACGCAGCCGCCCGGCTGGTGGTGGCGGAGCGCGCGAAAGGCGACCAGCAGCAGCTCGCACTGCGCCGGTACGAGGTGGCCTTCGCGTCGATCCACGGCCGCGGCGAGCTAGGCGAACAGGTGCTCGTGGAAACCGCGCGCGCACTGGGGCTGCGGGAGGGACTGCACTTCACCCTGCAGACGGATCTGGGCGGCGGCGGAAGCGCGAAGCCCGACCTGGTGCTGAATGTCGGCGGGGGCCGGGCCGTGCCGGTCGACGCCAAGGCAAGCATGGCGATCTGGGCCGAAGCCGTGGAGACCGACGACCCGGAAGAACGGCTCGACGCGCTGCGCGTCCACGTCCGGCAGCTGCGCTCCCGCGCGGCGGAGCTGGCTGGCAAGGGCTATCAGCGCTGGGCCGACGCGATCTACGGCACCGTCATGTTCGTCCCGTCCGACGCGGCCGTGGTCGCCGCCCTCGACACTGATCCCGAACTGCTGCGCTGGCTCATCGACCGCCGCGTGTTCCTGTGCGGCCCCACGGGATTCGGAGTGCTCGCGTCGGCGGCGCTGTTCGCCGCCAGCGACCGGGCGCTCGTCGAAGACGTCGAACAGGTACGCGCGGGTGCCGCTGCCGCGCATCGGGCAGCGGGCAATGCGGTCGAGGCGCTGAACTTGTCGTCCACGCATCTCCAGCGCTTTGTTTCGGCCCGCCGGCGCGAACTGGAGGCGCTCGAGGCGTTCCGCGCGACGGTCGCGCCCCTCACCGACGCATCCGGCAGCCCGACGCCGGTGCCGCAGCTTCGGAAGGGAGACGAAGTGACAGCTGGCTGAGGCGGCAACTGGTTGAAGCGGCAGCCGGTTGACGTGGCGACTGGGCGAAGCGGCGGCCGGTTGGCATGGCGACTGGGCGAAGCGGCAGCCGGTCGACGTGGCGGCGCGACAGCCGCAGGCTCGACGGTCGCGATCGGACAGTCGGCGGCAGCAGGCGGACCGGCGACGCAGCCGGCTAGGCGGACCGACCGAGCGGGCGGCCTGGGCGCGGGCTTCGAGGTCTGCGAAAGGCCCCTTGCGGGAATCTAATTCCCTCCAGGAGTCCTTCACCGACCCCGGGACAGGACGTGCGGGCGAGCGCGATCGGATCGGTGACCACACCGAGAGCCCCGCACCAGACGACCCGGCGGCAGCCGCCGCGGCGCTGGCCTGCCGGTGACGACGCCGAGATCGGTCCTTACCGCCCAGAACCGATGGTGGTGTACAGATTGGACACTGCCGGTTCAACGGGCGAAAGGGCATGATCCCGATGCCTCCGGGGCAACGTCGAACCGGTGCCGCCGGCAGGTTCCGGCTGGCGGGACGTCAAGTTCGGGTCAATTCCGGTGCCGCGAAACGTTCCGGAACGACACCGCGGGACACCGCCGTCGGCGGGGACGGCGGGTGGCATAGCCTGGAGCTAGCACCAGGCGAAAATCGGGCAGTCGAACCATACCGTCGGTATGAACGCTGGTCAGAGGGCTTGCCCACGAACTGCTCGATGGGCGGACCGCGCCGAGACGGCCGTGCGCCGAGTACCGTTCGGCAGACCGAAATGTCATGCGGTCGAGTGGCTGCTTCGTGCTGACCTCGGCAGTGCCAACAGGATCGTGACAAGTACGGGCTACGGTGTGCCTCGTGACCGCGATACGCGATCGCCAGAGCGATCCTGATGCCGATGACGCCCCCGTGCCCTGGGACGAGCGTCTCGTTGTCGGCACGCGGCGCGGCTTGCCCTGGTGGGCGGCCGTGCTCGTGGGCTTCGGCTTGGCAGTGCTCGGCGCCATCATCGACGAGAAGACCAAGGGCAGCTTCGGCTTCGTCTTCAAGGCCGCCTACTTCGTCGGGGCCGTGGCCGCGGTCGCCGCGGTGCAGAGACGCGCGCTGTTCGGTCCGATGGTGCAGCCGCCGCTGGTGCTGGCCGTCACCGTGCCCGGCGTGGTGCTGATCTTCGGCGGCGGCTCTTCCGGCGGCGGCAGCGACACGCTGTCGAAGCTGGTCAACATCGGCCAGCCGCTGATCGACGGCTTCCCGACGATGGCGGTCACCACCGGCGTCACGCTGCTCTTCGGCTTCTTCCGGATCTACCGGGAGCGCGACCCGAACGCACCGGTCAAGATCAAGGGCGGCAAGCCGCCGCGGGACCAGAACGACGACCAGGCCGCCGACCGTCCGCGTTCCCGGCCGCCGGCTGCCCGCACCGGGCAGACCCCGCCGCCGGGCAACCGGCGGCGCCCGCCGCGGGACCGTGACCTCGACGCACCGCCGCCGAGGCGTCCGAGGCCACCGGCCGATCCGGGTGCGCGGCCGCGGCGCGAGCCGCTGGACCCGAACGCTCCGCGCGGGACACGGAAACCGCCGCCCGAAGGGCGTCGCCCGCGGCCGCCGGAGGGCGACCCGCGCCGCCGGGACCCGCGTGGCGAGAATCCGCCGCCGCGGCGCCGGCCCCGGACGGAGGAGCCGCCGCCCGGACGGCCGCGCCCGCCGCGTCGCGAACCGCCGCGCCGCCAGCGCCCGTGGGATGGCGAGGGCTGAGCAGCACCACTGAACCGAACGCACCGCGCATTCGCCCGGACGGCACCAACTGAGCCATCAAGCGGAGACGCGCGCACCACCCGGCACAACGGCCTCGGACGGAATCGTCCGAGGCCGTTGTGCGTCAGCGCCTCTCCCCGGGCCTCCCCACCGGCACGCAAACGACAAAGGCCGCCGACCCCCTCGAAAGGGATCGGCGGCCTGCGCCGTCACCCACGTCAGCGGCGGAATCAGCTGCTCAGGACTCCGCCTTAGCCGCCTTGCGCAGCTCCTTGGGCAGCGCGAACGCGATCTTCTCGTTCGCCGTCGTCACTTCGTCCACCTGCCCGTACCCGCGCTCGGCCAGCCAGGCAAGCAGGTCCATCACCAGCACGTCCGGCACCGACGCGCCCGAGGTGACCCCGACCGTCGACACGCCTTCCAGCCACGCTTCGTCGACCTCGGTCGCGAAGTCGATCAGATGCGACGCCGAAGCACCGGCCTTGAGCGCGACCTCCACCAGCCGCTTCGAATTGGACGAGTTCTTCGACCCGACCACCAGCACCAGATCGCACTCCGGCGCCATCGCCTTCACCGCGACCTGGCGGTTCGTGGTGGCGTAGCAGATGTCGTCGCTCGGCGGGTCGGCCAGAGTCGGGAAGCGCTCGCGCAGCTGGTCGACGCGCTCCATCGTCTCGTCCACCGACAGCGTGGTCTGCGACAGCCAGATCACCTTCGACGGGTCGCGCACCTCGACCTTGTCGACGTCCTCGGCCTTGTCGACCAGCTGCACCTTCTCCGGCGCCTCCCCGGCGGTGCCCTCGACCTCTTCGTGGCCCTCGTGGCCGATCAGCAAGATGTCGTAGTCGTCCTTGGCGAACCGGTTGACCTCTTTGTGCACCTTCGTGACCAGCGGGCAGGTCGCGTCGATGGTGCGCAGGTTCCGCTCCGCGGCCTCGGTGTGCACCGCGGGCGAAACACCGTGCGCGGAGAACACCACGAGCGCGCCCTCGGGCACCTCGTCGGTCTCGTCCACGAAGATCGCGCCGCGCTCGCGCAGGGTGTCGACCACATGCCGGTTGTGCACGATCTCCTTGCGCACGTAGACCGGCGGTCCGTACAGCTCCAGCGCCTTCTCCACGGCCACGACCGCGCGGTCCACGCCAGCGCAGTACCCGCGCGGCTTCGCGAGCAGCACGCGTTTGGCGGCGCCGGACCGGGGGATCGTCGGGGTACCGGCGGGTTCGGTTCCGGGACTCGCAGAAGTCATGCCTTCAGGGTACGGGCCGCCTCGGTGCGGGGTTGAGGTCCTCGATCGGATGACCGCGGCGGCCGTTCGAGCTGTGCCGGGCGTCACGTCCGGTGCCCCGCGCCACCCGTTCGGTTGGGCAGACCGGCCCGGATACGGCACGCTGGACCCATGAAGTCACTCCCGCTCCCCCTCCGGGTCGCCGCGGGCCTCGCCGTCACCACCGCCGAGCGGGTTCGTGAGCTCCCGAAGCAGCTCACCGGCCTGCCGGTCACCGTCGTGAGCCAGGTGCTGCAGCTGTCCATGCGCGTCCAGCAGCAGGTCACTGAGCTGGCCATCAAGGGCGACGACGCGCTGTCGATGCTGCGTCCGGTCGAGGACACGCCCAGCTGGGCGACCTTCGACGAGGACGCCGCGCCCGACCTCGCTCCGCCCCGTCCGACGCTCGTGCCGGTCCAGGACCTGCCCGAGCCGTACTCCAACGGCCACCGCTCGACGCCGCCGGACCTGTCCGCCGTCGACGACGACCCGTGGGTCGAGGAGACGCGTGCCCTCGCGGAGGAGCACGCCGAGGGCGAGAACGACAGCACCGGCCCGGCGGGGCTGCCGGACTACGACGGACTCACCCTGCCTCAGCTGCGGGCGAGGCTGCGGCGGCTGACCGTGCCGCAACTGGAGGAGCTGCTCGAGTACGAGAAGGCCAACGCCGACCGGGCGTCGTTCGTCGGCATGCTCGCGCGCCGGATCGGCAACGCGCGCAAGGCCGAGGAACAGCCAGGCGACCCCGCGGAAGGCCAGTGAGCAACGACCCCGCGACCAGCGCGGAGAATCCGTGGCCGGTCCGCACCGTCGCGCGCAAGATCGGCGACTGGATTCACCGGCTCGGCGACGTCTGGGTCGAAGGCCAGGTCACGCAGATCAACGCGCGGCCAGGGACGCAGACCGCGTTCCTGACGCTGCGCGATCCGTCCGCGGACGTGTCCATGTCGGTCACCTGCCCGATGTGGCTCATCCGCGAACTGGCGACGCCGCTGCGCGAAGGCGACCGCGTGGTCATCCACGCCAAGCCGTCGTTCTTCTTCGGCCGCGGCACGCTGAGCCTGCGCGCCGACCAGATCCGCGCGGTCGGCATCGGCGAACTGCTGGCGCGCATTGAGCGGCTGCGCAAGCTGCTGGCCGCGGAGGGCTTGTTCGCCCGGGAGCGCAAACGGCCGGTTCCGTTCCTGCCCAAGGGAATCGGGCTGATCACCGGGCGCGCTTCGGCGGCCGAGCGCGACGTGCTGGTGAACGCGCAGGCACGCTGGCCGCACGTGCTGTTCAAGGTGCTGAACACCGCGGTGCAGGGACCGCAGGCGGTGCCGCAGATTCTCCGCGCGCTGTCCACGCTGGACAAAGACCCGGACGTGGACGTGATCGTCATCGCCCGCGGCGGGGGCAGCGTCGAGGACCTGCTGCCGTTCTCCGACGAGGCGCTGTGCCGAGCGGTCGCGGCCGCGGGCACGCCGATCGTCAGCGCGATCGGGCACGAGCCGGACACCCCGCTGCTCGACCACGTCGCCGACCTGCGATGTTCCACGCCCACCGACGCGAGCAAGCGGATCGTGCCGGACGTGCGCGAGGAAACCGCACGGGTCCGGCAGATGCGCGACCGCGGCCGCCGGGCGCTGCACGGCTGGGTCGACCGGGAGACCCGGCTGCTCACTCAGCTGCGCAGCCGCCCGTCGCTGGCCGATCCGCTGGGTCCGATCGAACGCCGCCGCTCGGACGTCGAGATGCACCGCGAGCGCGGCCGTCGCGCGATGCTCGGACTGCTCGCGAAGGACCAGGCCGAGGTCGCGAACGCGCGCGGCAAGCTGGCCGCGCTCGGCCCGGCGGCGACGATGTCGCGCGGCTACTCAGTCGTCCAGTTCACCGATTCCGCAGGCAACCTCCAGGTGCTCCGGTCCGTCTCCCAGGTCGAGGACGGCGCGAAGCTGCGCGTGCGCGTCGCCGACGGGGCGGTGCACGTCGTCGCCGAATCCGTCGAACCGACGAACCCGGAAGGAGACCGGACGTGACCCACCGGGCCCCGGCGTTCCTCCCGCTCACGGTGGACGCCGCCGCCCGGCTTCGCGCCGAGCGTCTGCTCCAGCAAGCCTGGGCCACCGACCACGCGGCCGGCGAATGCTGGACCGCGCTGCTGGCCGGCTGCGGATCGGCCGCCCGGGTCGGGCTGGCCCCGCAGCTGCGGCGGCTGTCGGAGGCGACGTCCGAGCACGTCGGATCGCGCTGGTGGTTCGCCGAGGGAGCCGGTCACCGCCGCCGGGTGGCAAGCGCGCAGGAGAACCTGGAAGACGCGATCGCCGACGGCGACGGACAGGAGTTCGCGCTGGCGTTCGTCGGCTACGACCACGCGATGGCCAGCGCGGTGGTCGCCGTCCGGCAACGGGTCTGACCAGCCGCGCCGAACATGACAGTCGGCGCCCGGCCGAGCGCGGTACTCTGCGCGAACACCCTCGCGCAGCACAAGGTCGGAGAACGTGAGCGAAGCAGATACCGCCGGACTCGGTTACGAACAGGCCCGCGACCAGCTGGTCGAGGTCGTCAAGGAGCTGGAGGCCGGCGGGCTGTCGCTGGAGCAGTCGCTGGAGCTCTGGGAGAAGGGCGAGCAGCTCGCCAAGGTGTGCGAGCGGCATCTCGAGGGCGCGCGCGAGCGGATCGAGGCCGCGCTGGCCTCGGTGGAGACCGACGACGACACAGAGTGACATGCACCATGCGTCGCTGAATCGGTCAGGTGACTCCGCGATCTGACACACTGGGAACCCGCCGAAAACCAGTGTTCCGGGAGGCCACGATGACCACCGCCAGTGACCCCAGCCGACGTGAGGCGCCTGATCGCAACCTCGCGATGGAACTGGTACGGGTGACCGAGGCCGCCGCGATGGCGGCCGGCCGCTGGGTCGGCCGCGGGGACAAGATCGGCGGCGACGGCGCGGCGGTCGACGCGATGCGCCAGCTCGTTTCCACCGTCTCGATGCGCGGCGTCGTCGTGATCGGCGAGGGCGAGAAAGACGAAGCGCCGATGCTGTTCAACGGCGAGGAAGTCGGCAACGGAGACGGCCCGGACTGCGACGTGGCGGTCGACCCGGTCGACGGCACCACGCTGATGGCGAAGGGCATGCCGAACGCGCTGGCCGTGCTCGCGGTCGCCGAGCGGGGCGCGATGTTCGACCCGTCCGCGGTGTTCTACATGGAGAAGCTGGCCGTCGGCCCGGACGCGGCGGGCAAGGTGGACATCTCCGCCCCGGTCGCGGAGAACATCCGGCGCGTGGCGAAGGCGAAGAACTCCAGCGTCAGCGATGTGACGGTGTGCATCCTCGACCGGCCGCGGCACGAGCAGCTGGTCAAAGAGGTCCGCGCGGCGGGAGCCCGGATCCGGTTCATCTCCGACGGCGACGTCGCCGGCGCGATCGCCGCGGCCCGGCCGAGCACCGGCGTCGACATGCTGCTCGGCATCGGCGGCACGCCCGAAGGCATCATCGCCGCGTGCGCGATGAAGTGCCTCGGCGGCGAACTGCAGGGCCGGCTGTGGCCGAAGGACGAGGCAGAGCGTGAGAAGGCGCTCGCCGCGGGCCACGACCTCGACCGGATCCTGCTCAACGACGACCTGGTCACCGGCGACAACGTGTTCTTCTGCGCGACCGGCGTCACCGACGGCGACCTGCTGCGCGGCGTCCACTATCGGGCGGGAGGGGCCACGACGCAGTCGATCGTCATGCGGTCCAAGTCCGGGACGGTCAGAATGATCGACGGATACCACCGGCTGGAGAAGCTGCGGGCGTACTCGTCCGTCAACTTCGACGGCAACCTCGACCTCGAAGACGAGCGGGCGGTGCCCCCGCTTCCCTGATCTGCCAAGGAGTTTCTCCGGTGTCGAAACGGCTGCTCGCGCTGCTGATGACGGTTCTGCCGGGAGCCGCGCTCGGCGCGGGCACTGCTTCGGCGGCACCGTCGATCGTCGGCGGGACCGACGCGGACCAGCCGTACCCGTTCGCGGTGTCGCTGCGCACTTCGGGCGGTGCACTGTTCTGCGGCGGTTCGCTGATCGCGCCGACTTGGGTGGTCACCGCGGCGCACTGCCTTTCCGGAAAGGACCCGGCGACGATCGGAGTCCGGGTTGGCAGCAATGACGCCGAGCAAGGCGGCGAGACGCCGAAGGCCGCGGAATTCGTCTTGCATCCGCATTTCAACGCCGAGACCCAGACCGGCGACCTCGGCCTGATCCGGTTGACGGCACCAGTCAAGGCCGCGCCGATCGCGATCGGCCCGAGCGCCGAGCCAGGGGCGGCGGTCCGGGTGATCGGCTGGGGCCAGACCTGCGCGACACCGAACTGCGGCCCGGTTTCGCCGTCGTTGCGCCAGCTCGACACCCACCTGGTGCCGGGCTCGCACTGCACCTCGTCCTTCGACGGCACGTCCGAGCTGTGCACCGACAGCCCGGGCGGATCCGGTTCCTGCTACGGCGACTCCGGCGGCCCGGAACTGCTGCGCGACGGCGACCGGTGGCTGCTCGCCGGGATGGTCAGCCGACCCGGGAACGGGTCGACGACCTGCGGGAGCGGGCCGTCGATCGCGACGTCGGCGGTGGCGTATCAGCCGTGGATCGCGGAGAAGACCGGCTGAATCGCGTTCACTCGACGTTGCTCGAATGCCCGGGGAACAAATGCGCCTCCGGGTTCAGCGCTACCGCGATGTTGTTGACCGCCGTCGCCGCCTCGCCGAATCCGGTCGCGATCAGCTTCACCTTGCCCGGATACGCCGCCACATCGCCCGCCGCGTAGACCCGCGGCCGCGCCGTCGCCATGGTCGAATCCACCGCGATCGCACGGTGGTCGATCTCCAGGCCCCAGCTCTCGATCGGCCCCAGATCCGCGGTGAACCCCAGCGCCGCGACCACCGCGTCCGCGCGCAGCCGCTCCTCTTCGCCGCCCTTGACCGCGACGTCCACCGCGGTCAAGGCGCCGTCCGGACCGGCTACGAAACGGGACACTTCCGCGTCCGTCACCAATCGGACTCCGAGCTCTCGTACCTGCCGCACAATCGATTCCGCCGCGCGGAACTTCGCGCGGCGGTGCACCAGCGTCACGCTCGCCGCGATCGGCTGCAGCGCGAGGCACCAGTCGAACGCCGAATCGCCGCCGCCGACCACCACCACGTGCTGGCCGGCGTGCGCGGCCAAAGACGGCACGAAATGGACCATGCCCCGGCCCAGCCACCCGTCGCCGGCCGGCAGCGGACGCGGCGTGAACTCTCCGATGCCCGCGGTGATCAGCACCGCGCCGGCGCGCAGCACGTCGCCGCCGTCGAGGGTCAGTTCCAGTCCGCCGTCGACGCTCTCCAGCTTCTCCGCCTTGCGCCCGAGCAGGTAGTCCGGCTGCCACGGCTTGACCTGGTCCACCAGGCCCTGCACGAGATCGCGGCCGCGCACCGCGGCGAACCCGCCGACGTCGTAGATCATCTTCTCCGGATACATCGCGGTGACCTGGCCGCCCGGCTCGGGCAGCGAATCGACGATGGCCATCGACAGGCCGCGGAATCCCGCGTAGTAGGCGGCGAAGAGGCCGGTCGGACCGGCTCCGATGACGACGAGGTCGTACTCCATGAGGCTCGCTCCATGCCAGTGGTGGGTGGCGGTGATCGAGAACACACTGAGAATAATCGGCAGGGCAACGTCATTCCATTGAGGTGGCGGCCGGGCGGGTCGGCTGCCCGGGTGGGCGACGACACCCGGCCAGCCGCGCGAATCGGGTCCAGAATCGGTGTTATGGCTGAACAGGAATACCGGATCGAACACGACACGATGGGCGAGGTCCGCGTCCCGGTCGACGCGCTCTATCGCGCGCAGACGCAGCGCGCCGTGGAGAACTTCCCCATCTCCGGCCGCGGCCTGGAGCGCGCCCAGATCCGCGCGCTGGGCCTGTTGAAGGCCGCCGCCGCCCGGGTGAACGCGCGCCTGGGCGTCCTGGACGCCGACGTCGCCGACGCCATCGCGAAAGCCGCCGACGAGGTCGCCGAGGGCAAGCACGACACGCACTTCCCGATCGACGTCTTCCAGACCGGCTCGGGCACCTCCTCGAACATGAACGCGAACGAGGTCATCGCGACGCTCGCCACCCGCGCGCTCGGCCGCGACGTGCACCCGAACGACCACGTCAACGCGTCACAGTCGTCCAACGACACCTTCCCGACCACGATCCACGTCGCCGCCACCGAGGCGGTGCTCACCGACGTCGTACCGGCGCTGGAGCACCTCGCCGGCGCGATCGAGGCGCGTGCCGAGGAGTGGCAGGACATCGTCAAGTCCGGCCGCACGCACCTGATGGACGCGGTGCCGATCACCCTCGGCCAGGAAGCGGGCGCGTGGGCGGCGCAGATCCGGTTCGGCATCGAGCGGCTGCGGTCCGGCCTGCCGCGGCTGGGCGAACTGCCGATCGGCGGCACCGCCGTCGGATCGGGGCTGAACGCGCCGGACGGCTTCGGCGCGGCTGTTTCGGCCGAGCTGGCACAACTCACCGGCCTGCCGCTGACCGAGGCCCGCAACCACTTCGAGGCGCAGGCGACTCAGGACAGCGTAGTCGAGACCTCCGGTCAGCTGCGCACCATCGCGGTGTCGCTGAACAAGATCGCGAACGACCTGCGCTGGCTGGGCTCCGGCCCGCGCACCGGGCTCGCCGAACTGGCGCTGCCGGACCTGCAGCCAGGCTCGTCGATCATGCCGGGCAAGGTGAACCCGGTCATCCCGGAGGCGACCCTGCAGGTGGTCGCGCAGGTCATCGGCAACGACGCGGCGGTCGCGTTCGCCGGGGCGGCGGGCAACTTCCAGCTCAACGTGAACCTGCCGGTGATCGCCCGCAATGTGCTCGAATCCGCGCGGCTGCTCGCGGCCGTGTCGCGGCTGTTGGCGGACAAGGTGTTCGCCGGGGCCACCGCGAATGTCGAGCGCGCCCGCCAGTACGCCGAAGGTTCGCCTTCGATCGTGACGCCGCTGAACAAGTACATCGGCTACGAGGAAGCGGCCGCGGTCGCGAAGCAGGCGCTCAAGGAGCTCAAGACGATCCGCGAGGTCGTGCTGGAGCGCGGGTACGTCCGCGACGGCAAGCTCACCGAAGCGCAGCTCGACGAGGCGCTCGACGTGCTGCGCATGGCGCGCGGCGGCAAGTAACGCGTCAGCTCGCGGCGGCGGCCCGTTCGGCTACGGCCGGGCGGGCCGCTTCGCGTTTCCACAGCCCGCATGCGACTCCGGCGGCGACCAGCGTGACGCCGAGCAGGTCGGCCAGAGCGAACCGTTGCGCGCCGATCAGCACTGCTACCGCGAGCCCGGACACCGGCATCAGCCCGATCAGCACTCCGGCCCGGTCCGCGCCCAGCTCAGCGACGCAGCGGTACCAGAGCACGAACGCCACCGCGGTCACGAGAACGGCCAAGAGCAGCAACGCGATCAGCTCTCGCTGGTTCGGCCAGCGCCAGGCACCGGCTGGGTCGGCGACCGTGCCGACGATCGCTCCGCCCGCCGCCGCGGTGAAACAGCTCCACGTCGAGGTGGCGAGCGGACCGAGCCGACGCAGCAAACCTACCGCGAGCAGCGTGAACGACGCTTCGCACAGCATCGCCAGCGCGGCCAGCAGCAATCCGGGCGCGGAGGCGGACCCGCCGCCGGACAGCACCACGATGCCCAGCCCGGCCAGCACCGCGCCGACGACCGGAGCCGCCGACGGACGGCGTCCGTCCATCATGGGCGCGACCAGTGCCAGCACCAGCGGGCTCGCGCCGAGGAAGGCCACTACCGCGCTCGGTTCCGCGTAGCGCTGTGCCAGGAGCAGGCAGGCTTGGAAGCCGATCATCCCGGTCGCGGCGATCCCGATCAGCGTCGGGAGATCGCTGAGTTTCGGCCGTGGCAACGGCTTGCGAGCGGCCTTCGCCCAGCTGTACAGCAGAAGCCCGCCCAGCGCGTACCGCAGCGCCTGCCCGGTGATCACCGGATACCCGTCCAGCATGCCGGTGACCGGCACCGACCCGCCGACGAGCACCGCGCCGGCCACGCCTGAAAGCACCATCGCACGTTTCACGAGGATCAGCTTCTCGCCGGGAGTGGTCTATTCAGAAGGACCACTCGACCCTGGCCTAACTGGACCACTTGATCGTACTGTCGAGCCGTGGAAACCATCCGGGAGCTGCTGCTGCCCGCTCTCGCCGGCGGCCGGCGCGGCCGAGCCGTCGAAGCCGCGCTGCGGGAGGCCATCCGCAGCGGACGGCTCGCCACCGGAACGCGGCTGCCGTCGAGCCGCGACCTCGCCCGGCAGCTCGGCGTCGCGCGCGGCACGGTCACCGCGCTGTACGAGCAGCTGACCGCCGAGGGATACCTGCTGAGCAAGCACGGTTCCGGCACCCGAGTCGCACCGTTCGATCGCGCCGGGCCGGCTCTTCGCGCTGCCACCGCGAAAGCACCGGACTGGGAGTTCGACCTCCGGCCGGGCTTGCCCGCACTGTCGGCGTTTCCGCGTACGGAATGGCTTGGCGCGGAACGAGAAGCGCTCAACGCGACGCCTGATACCGGTCTCGGCTATCCGGACCCGACCGGGCATCCCGCGTTGCGTGCCGAGCTGGCCGCGTACCTCGGGCGAGTCCGTGCATTGCCGGCTGGCCCGGACGACATCGTGATCACCAGCGGAGCGGCGGAGGCGTTGTCACTGCTGGCGGATGCGCTGCCCGGCCAGCGAATCGCGGTCGAGGACCCGAGCCACCCTGGGCAGGCTGCCCTGCTGCACGGCCACGGACTGGAACCGGTCGGCATTCCGGTCGACGACATGGGAATCGACGTCGACGCGCTGGCCGCGTCGGGCTGTTCGGTGGTGCTGGTGACGGCCGCGCACCAGTTTCCGCTCGGTGTCGCACTGCACCCGGAGCGCCGACGGAACCTGCTGGCCTGGGCAGCGGAAACGGGCGGTCTCGTACTGGAGGACGACTACGACGCCGAACATCGTTACGACCGCCCCGCGTTGGGCGCGATGCGGGCGCTGGCACCGGAGCATGTCGCGTACATCGGCAGCGTCAGCAAGGTGCTCGCTCCGGCGTTGCGGATCGGCTGGTTGCTCCCGCCGCGCCGGCTGCGCGACGCCGTGGCCCGGGCCAAGGAGATGCACGACCTGGGCTGTCCGCCGCTCCCGCAAGCCGCCCTCGCGCACCTGATCGCGACCGGCGGGTACGACCGGCATTTGCGTCGGACCCGCCGGCTTTACCGTGCCCGGCGGGACGCGTTGATCGACGCACTCGCGCGGCAGCTGCCGCAGTGGCGGCCAGTTGGCATCGCCGCTGGACTGCACCTGGTCGTGCGGCTTCCGGACGGCACGGATGACCTGCGACTGCAGGAGAATCTCGCCGTGGCGGGAGTGCGCGCGCCAGCTTTGTCGACTTATTCCCATGCCGCGTCGGGCTATCCGGGGCTGGTGCTCGGCTACGCCGCTCTCGCCCCGGACCGGCTTCGAGCCGCCGTCGCGCGGATCGCTTCGATCGATCCGCGGGGCGCAGGGTAGCTGTCAGGTACGACAGCACCCCAGTTACTGGCCCCCGTTCGGCGGGATGATCAGCCGCTTTTCACCCGGCCGAGGAGCGCTCCGCCGGTTTTGTCGGTGCGCGGGGCGATGATGTCCGGGTGTTGTTCACCGAACTCGTCACCGCGTCCGCCGAACTGGCGGCCACCCGGTCCAGGAAGGCGAAAATCGCCGTTCTGGCCAGTATCCTGCGCGCGGCCGAGCCTGGCGAACTGCCCGCGGTGATCGCATATCTCACCGGGCAGACCGCACAGGACCGGCTCGGTGCGGGATGGCGCACGCTCGCCGATCTCGCCGTCCCGCCCGCGGCCGCGGCGACCGTCGACGTGGCCGAGGTCGACGCCGCGCTGGCCGAAGTCGCGGCGGCGGCCGGTGCGGGTTCGGTGAAACGGCGGGCCGACGTGCTCGGCTCGTTGTTCGCGCGGCTGACCCGCGCCGAGCAGGAGTTCGTGTTCCGGCTGGTCACCGGCGAACTTCGGCAGGGCGCGCTGGAAGGCGTGATGGTCGATGCGATCGCGGCGGCGGCCGAGGTGGGCGTCGACCAGGTGCGGCGCGCGTTCATGCTGTCCGGCCGGTTACCGGTCACCGGGCAGACAGCGATCACCGGCGGCGCGGCGGCGCTCGCGGAGTTCCGGCTGGAACTGGGCCGTCCGGTGCGGCCGATGCTGGCTTCGCCCGCGGAGTCGTTGGAGGAGGCCGAGGGCGAGCACGCCAACGCGATTGTCGAGTACAAAATGGACGGTGCCAGGATCCAGGTGCACCGGCGAGGTTCACAAGTGCGGGTCTACACCCGGACGCTGCGGGAAATCACCGGCAGCGTGACCGAACTGGTGGAACTCGTGCGGGCGCTGCCGTGCGAATCCGTCGTGCTGGACGGCGAAACCCTCGCGCTCACCGACGACGGGCGGCCGCGCCCGTTCCAGGAAACGATGAGCCGGTTCGGCAGCACCCGGGACGAACAGGTGCGGGCGTTGCTGCTGCGGCCGTACTTCTTCGACTGTCTCCACTTGGACGGCGTCGACCTCCTGGACGCGCCGCTGTCCGAACGCCACGAGGCGCTGCGCCGCGCCGCGGGCGAGCACGTGATCCCGGGTGCCATCCGCCCTTCTTCGGCGGCCTCGGTCCTCGACGCCGCGATGGCCGCCGGGCACGAAGGCGTAATGGTGAAGGACCTCGACTCCGCCTACGCCGCCGGGCGGCGCGGCCGCGCGTGGCTGAAGGTGAAACCGGTGCACACCATCGATCTCGTGGTGCTGGCGGCGGAATGGGGCCATGGCCGACGCACCGGGAAACTGTCCAATCTGCACCTGGGCGCCCGCGATCCGGACGGCGGACCACCGATCATGGTCGGCAAGACGTTCAAGGGCCTCACCGACGAACTGCTGGCCTGGCAAACCGAACGGTTCCAGGAAATCGAGATCCAGCGCGACCGGTGGACGGTGCACGTGCGGCCGGAGACGGTGGTCGAGATCGAACTGGACGGGGCGCAGGTCAGTACGCGTTACCCAGGCGGCCTGGCGCTGCGGTTCGCCCGAGTGGTGCGGTACCGGCCGGACAAGGATCCAGGCGAAGCAGACACGATCGACACGGTCCGCGGGCTGCTGCGCGGAGCCCGCCCAGAGGCAGTGGCTGGCGAAACAGCCGACCCAGTGGCGGGCGCTGACCGCGGCCCAGCCGAGGCGGCGGCCAGCCCCGCTGAGCCCTCCAGCGACCCGACACCGCCCGACGCCGCAACCAACCCCACCGGGCCATCCAGCGGCCCGGTACCAGCCGAGCCGATCCACGCGCCGTCCTCCGATTCCGCTCCGCCGCCCGCTCCCGGCTGACCGCCCGCGCTCGGCGAGGAATCCCGGGGAACCCGTCCGACCGATCCGCGCCACGCGCGGCAATCCACCCGGAACATTCCGGACATCGCACCAGTTTCCCCGCCAACCACCGGAAAACGTCCGACGAAAGTCGATATCGCGCCCCGGCCGGGTGCCCGAGAGTGGGGGCACTGGCCTGTGCGGATAGGAGAGCAAGCATGACGTTCCGGGTGAGATCAGCGGTCCGGGGATTCGGGCGGCCGATGACCCTGCTGGCGGGCGCGACACTCGTCGCCACCGTGGTGGCCGCACCGGCCAGTGCCGCGCCGGCGCCGCCCGCGCCCTCGCGGCATCATTTCTCGGCGGCCGCGCAGTCGTTCGTCGGAGCGACCACGGTGCGCGAGCGCGTGGCCCGGCTCGACGCGGCGATGGCCAAGCTGCCCAAGGAAAGCGTCGCGTACAACGCCACGAAACTGTGGAACCAGGGCATCACCGGTGCCGGGTCGACCGTCGCGACGCTCGTGTCCTACGGCGACGACCAGGTCAAGCAGGTACTGGACGCGTACTCGAAGGAGCACGGCCTGCCGCCGGCGAACGTCGAGATCCTGCAGCCCTCCGGCGCGGTGCCGGCGTGCACCGACCCCGGCGTCGACACGCCCACCTGCCAGTCGTGGGGCGGAGAAACCGACCTCGACGTCACGATGATGCACGCGATGGCGCCGGCGGCGAAGATAGTCGTCGCGGCCACCCCGGTCGCCGAGACGCAGGGCTTCGCCGGTCTGCCGGAAATGATGCACGCGGTCGACTACATGACTCAGCACCGCGTCGCCGACGTCGTCTCGATGAGCTTCGGCACCACCGAAGAGAACTTCCCGTCGTTCGACTCGATCAAAACTCTCGACCCGGCACTGGAACGGGCCAGCCGGGCAGGCGTCACGCTCGTCGCGTCGTCCGGCGACGACGGCCCGACCGGCGCGTACCTGCAGGGCCCTGGCCGGTACCCGTACCGAGTGGCCAGCTGGCCGGCCAGCGACCCGAACGTCACCGCCCTCGGCGGCACCCAGCTGCACCTGGACGCGAACGGCGTCCGCACCAAGCCGGACGACCTGGTCAACGCCGCGGACAACGGCTTCAGCGAGGGGGCCGGGCTGTCGAAGGCGTACGCGCGGCCGTCCTGGCAGAACCGGGTCAAGACGATCACTGGCAGCACCATGCGCGCCTACCCGGACATCAGCATGGAAGGCGTGCAGGGAACGTCCCAGTCGGCTCCGCTGTTCGCCGGCGTGCTGGCTCTGGCCGTGCAGGCCAAGCACGGCCGGCTGGGCCAGATCAACCCGGCGCTGTACACGAAGCTGGGCCCGAAGGGGACCGCGGCGGGGATCATCGACGTCACCACCGGCGACAACAGCCAGTGGGGCGTCGAGGGCTTCAAGGCGGGCCCTGGCTACGACATCGCCAGCGGCTGGGGCACGGTCGATGCCTCGGTCTTCGTGCCGGCGCTGGTCAAGGCGGTGAAGTAAGGCAAGCCGGGAAGTGAAAGCCAAGCACCGGTGCGGCCGGACTCGGTCGCACCGGCGCTTGGCTGACGGTGCCTGAAGCGGTGCCCGCCTTCCGCAGCGATCGGGCTACCTCCGGGCGACGTCCCGAAGCCCCCTGCGACAAGGTTCACCCGCCCGGCGCACCGACCACAGTCGTGTCGCTCCAAGCAGGTCCCGCCTGCGCCGTACTGTCGTCGGCATGTCTTCGAAAGCCCGGCTCTGGTTCGGCATCACCGCGATCGTCGCGCTGGCCGCGATCGTGATCCAGATCGTCGCGGTCGTCCCGGCGCACGGGCCCTACCCGACCGTCACCGGCCGCGTGGCGAACCTGTTCGCGTACTTCACCATCATCTCGAACGTGCTCGTCCTCGTCACCAGCGCGGCGATCGCCCGAGGCCGCGCCGCCTCGGCGCTGATGCGCGTCTTGTGGCTCGACGCGCTCGTCGGGATCGTGGTCACCGGGGTCGTGTACCAGGTCGCGCTGGCCGGGCTCACCGAACTGCACGGCCTCAATCTGGTCGCGGACATCCTCCTGCACCGCGTCACGCCGGTGCTGTGCGTGGTCGGCTGGCTGTTCTTCGCGCCGCGCGTGCTCGAATGGCGCACCGTCGCCTGGTCGCTCGTCTATCCGTTGGGGTGGCTGGTTTTCACGCTCATCCGCGGCTCGCTCGACGGCTGGTACCCGTACCCGTTCATCAACGCCGACAAGCTCGGCTACGGGCAGATCTCCCTGAACTGCCTGCTGATCGGCGTCTTCTTCATCGCGCTAGCCAGCGGCGCGAAGGCCGCCGACCGGCTGCTCACCCGCGCACCCGGCGAAATGCGTTCAGCGGATCGCTGAGCCCCGCCTGCGCGAGCGTCCGCCACGCGCTGCGCTTCACGTCCACTGGCTTGCCCGCCGCGACGCGGTGCATCTGCTGGGTGTGCCACTGGATTTCCAGCAGGCTGTCGGCCAGCCGGATCCCGGTGTGCGGGCACAGTCGTTCGGCGCGGACGTCCTCGCCGGCGAGCAGCCGGGCCGGCAGCGCCGGGTCCACTGTGAACGGACGGCCGAGCCCGATCATGTCCAGCGCACCGGATTCCAGCGCCTCGGCCATCCCGGCGGCGGTGGCGAAGCCGCCGGTCACCATCAGCGCGACGTCGCTGATCTGCCGTGCCTTCGCCGCATAGTCGAGGAAATACGCTTCCCGTCGCTGTGTGCTGGCTCGGCCGGACCCCATCATCACCGCGCGTTCGTACGTGCCGCCGGAGATCTCCAGCAAGTCGATGCCCGCCTCGCCCAGGGCCCGGACAACTTGCAGCGACTCGTCTTCCTCGAAGCCGCCGCGCTGGAAGTCGGCGCTGTTGAGCTTCACCGACACCGGGACGCGATCTCCGACCGCGGCCCGGACCGCGCGCACCACTTCGAGCAAGAACCGGCTGCGGTCGCGCCCCCACTCGTCGTCGCGGCGGTTCACCAGCGGCGACAGGAACTGCGAGACCAAGTACCCGTGCGCACCGTGCACCTGCACGCCGGCAAATCCGGCATCGACGAATGTCCGCGCGGATGTCGCGAATTTCGCGATCACCGCTTCGATTTCGTCCCCGGTCAACGCCCGCGGCGCCGCGAAGGCGGTCCGCACGCCCCGGTCGCCGAAGGGCACCGCCGACGGCGCGACCGGCCGGCGCGAGAGGTAGCGGGGGCTCTGCCGTCCCGGGTGATTGAGCTGCACCCACAACTGCGCGTCGGTCCCGTCCACCGACTTCGCCCACGGCCGGTACACGGCCGGATCCGGCACCGCGGGCACCGCGACGTTGCGCGGCTCGCCGAGCGCGGTCGGATCGACCATCACATTGCCGGTCAGCAACAGCCCCGCCCCGCCGTGCGCCCACGTGCGGTACAGCGAAACCAGCTCGTCGGACGGCGCGTTGCGGCGGTCGCCCAGCTGCTCGCTCAGTGCGGACTTCGCGATGCGGTGCGGCAGCACCGCCCCGCAGTGCAGCTTGAGAGGCTCGGCCAGCAGGTCCCGAGGGTCGGTCATGGCGGTCCCGTCGTCGCAGCTAACTTACCGCGAGTAAGGATACTCGATGGTAAGTAAGACCGGAACCACCTCGCGGGCACTAGGGTCTGCGGGCATGACGGCCATAGTGCAGAACCTGGTCACGTCGGGCGTGTTCGAGCTCGACGGCGGCAGCTGGGAAGTGGACAACAACGTCTGGATCGTCGGCGACGACACCGAGGTGATCGTGATCGACGCCGCGCACGACGCGGCCGCCATCGCGGACGTCGTCGGCGATCGCGCGGTCCGCGCGATCGTGTGCACGCACGCGCACAACGACCACGTCAACGCCGCCCCTGAACTCGCCGAGCTCACCGGCGCACCGATCCTGCTGCATCCGGCCGACCGGGTCGTCTGGGACCTGACCCACCCGGACCGCGCCCCGGACGCCGACCTCGCCGACGGCCAGACCATCACGATCGCGGGCACCGACCTGACCGTGCTGCACACCCCCGGCCACGCCCCGGGCGCGATCTGCCTGCACAGCCCCGAACTCGGCGTCGTGTTCACCGGAGACACCCTGTTCCACGGCGGCCCCGGCGCGACCGGCCGGTCCTACTCGGACTACCCGACCATCGTGAAGTCCATCCGCGAGCGCCTCTTCCAGCTCCCGGACGAGACCATCGTCCGCACCGGCCACGGCGAAGCGACCACGATCGGCAAGGAAAAGGCTGGGTCAGCGGACTGGCCGGACGCCTGATCGCAACGGTCTCCACCGGGCCGGCTCCCGCCCGCTGCCGCAGCGCTGCCCGAGCCGGTCCTCCCGCCCCGCCGCGGGCCTTCTGGGCCGGGCACCGCCGGGTCAGCGAGAGATCAGCCGCACCTACCGAGTCAGCCGAGGCACTTCCGAATCCACCCGCGCCTTCTCCCGAGACTCCGCCGCAAGCGCTTGCGCCCACTCTCGCAGCCCGGCGACGTCGATCCCATACGGCGAGGCCTCGGCGAACGGTGCGAGATTCTCCGCGCCCCGCTCCAGCAGCGCGACCGCCCCAGTCCCGTTTCCGCGCAGGACGTGCGTCAGCCCGACCGCCAGCTGGGCCAGCGCGCGCCACAGCTCCCGTTCCGGACCGTCCGTCGCCTTCCACGCGTCCTCGAACACTTCGTGCGCGTGGAACGGCCGTCCGGCGTCCAGCAACTCCTGGGCCTCCGCCAGCGTCGCCGCCGGGGTCCGCCGCACACCTTCGGGCTGGCGGGGCACCCCGTCCGCGCCATAGGGCAGCGGGCGGCCGAGGCCGTCTCGCGGGCGAGCGTTGCGGGCACGTCCTTCAGCGTCGCGATCACGGCTGTCCACCTGGCCATTGTTCCACGCGCTACGCCGGGTTAGCGTCCCGCGCACGAGCCACGTAGCCTGGGGACTCGTGCGCTTTCTGGATGGGCACGTGCCCGCTCACGACCTGACCTACGACGACGTTTTCCTCGTGCCGAACCGCTCGGACGTGGAATCCCGGTTTGACGTCGATTTGTCCGCCGCGGACGGCTCCGGCGCGACGATCCCCTTGGTGGTGGCCAACATGACCGCCGTCGCCGGGCGGCGGATGGCCGAGACGGTCGCTCGGCGCGGCGGGCTCGTCGTGCTGCCGCAGGACGTCGACACCGAGGCGGTCACCGACATCGTCTCCTGGGTGAAGTCCCGGGACACCGTCTGGGACACGCCGCTGGTCCTCTCCAGCGGCGACGCGGTGGCCGACGCCCTCAACCTGATGCACAAACGAGCACACGGCGCGGTCGTCATCGTCGACAACGACGGCAAGCCGGTCGGCGTCGTGAACGAAGCCGCTTGCGTGGGCGTCGACCGCTTCGCCCGGCTCGCCGACGTCATGGAACTGCCTCTTCTCGCGGTGCCGGTGGGCGAGCACCCGCGCAATATCTTCGGGACGCTGCACGGTCACAGCGGCGCTCTCGCGCTCGGCTTGGACTCCGAGGATCGGCTCGCCGGCATCCTCACCGCCGTGAGCGCGCTGCGTTCGCAGATCTACTCCCCTGCCGTCGACGCGCAGGGCAAGCTGCGTGTCGCCGCCGCGCTCGGCGTGAACGGCGATGTCGCGGCCAAGGCCGAAGCAGTGCTGGCCGCGGGTGTCGACGTGCTGGTCGTCGACACCGCGCACGGCCACCAGGACAAGATGATCGCCGCGCTCAAGGCGGTCCGGTCGGTGTCGCCGCAGGTGCCGGTGGTGGCGGGCAACGTGGTGACCGCCGAGGGCACCCGTGACCTCATCCAGGCCGGCGCGGACATCGTCAAGGTCGGCGTCGGTCCGGGCGCGATGTGCACCACGCGCATGATGACCGGCGTCGGCCGGCCGCAGTTCTCCGCGGTCGCGGAATGCGCGGCGGCCGCACGCGAACTGGGCAAGCACGTGTGGGCGGACGGCGGCGTCCGGCACCCCCGCGACGTCGCGCTGGCCCTGGCCGCGGGCGCGTCGGCGGCGATGGTCGGCTCGTGGTTCGCGGGCACCTACGAATCGCCCGGCGACCTGCGCTACGACGAGCAGGGCCGTCCGTACAAGGAGTCCTTCGGGATGGCGTCGAAGCGCGCCGTCGGCGCCCGGACGCGCACTGACGACGCCTTCGACCGTGCACGCAAGGCGCTGTTCGAAGAGGGCATTTCGACGTCGCGGATGTCGCTGGATCCGACCCGTCCGAGCGTGGAAGACCTGATCGACTCGATTTGCGCGGGCGTCCGCTCGTCGTGCACGTATGCGGGCGTGCGCACGTTGGAGGAGTTCCACGAGCGCGCGGTGCTGGGCATCCAGTCCGCGGCCGGCTTCGCCGAAGGCCGTCCGCTGCCTGCCGGCTGGTAAACCCTGGCTTCAAATCCGTGAAGGGAACATTGACGGACCCTGAGTCCCTCAATGTTCCCTTCACGGAATCAGGTCAGCCGTGGTCCTCCAGCATCTCCGTCACCAGCGCCGCGATCGGCGAGCGCTCCGAACGGGTCAGGGTCACGTGCGCGAACAGCGGATGCCCCTTCAGCTTCTCGATCACCGCCGAGACGCCATCGTGCCGCCCGACCCGCAGGTTGTCGCGCTGGGCCACGTCGTGCGTGAGGACCACGCGCGACGCCGTGCCGAGCCGGGACAGCACGGTCAGCAGCACATTGCGCTCCAGCGACTGCGCCTCGTCCACGATCACGAACGCGTCGTGCAGCGAACGGCCGCGGATGTGCGTCAACGGGAGCACCTCAAGCATGCCGCGGTCGAAGACCTCGTCCAGCACGTCCTGGCTGACCAGCGCGCCGAGCGTGTCGAACACCGCCTGCGCCCACGGCTGCATCTTCTCGCTCTCGGACCCGGGCAGGTAGCCGAGGTCCTGGCCGCCGACCGCGTAGACCGGGCGGAACACCACGACCTTGCGGTGCTGCTGGCGTTCCATCACCGCCTCCAGGCCCGCGCACAGCGCCAGCGCCGACTTTCCGGTGCCGGCTCGTCCGCCCAGCGAGACGATGCCGACGTCGGAGTCGAGGAGAAGGTCGAGCGCCACCCGCTGTTCCGCCGACCGGCCGTGCAGGCCGAACGCCTCGCGATCGCCGCGCACCAGCCGCACCCGTTTGTCCGCGGTGACCCGCCCCAGCGCGCTG
The DNA here is from genome assembly GCF_000383915.1 of Amycolatopsis benzoatilytica AK 16/65. NCBI lineage: Bacteria > Bacillati > Actinomycetota > Actinomycetes > Pseudonocardiales > Pseudonocardiaceae > Amycolatopsis > Amycolatopsis benzoatilytica. The sequence continues at coordinate 8,422,002 of NZ_KB912942.1, read as the reverse complement.
GAACTGCCCGCGAGCAGCCGCAGCCCGGTGTGACAGGGCATCTCGCCGACCTCGCCGAGCCCGAACTCCGCCGGATCCGCCGAGCCGCCCGCGAAGAGCGCGTCGATCAGTTCCTGCGGGGCGTCCACGTCGGCCATGCCGGTCCAGCCGGACGGCGTGACGTCCTGCGCGCGGTACTCGTCCGCGGTGAGGCCGACCGCACCCGCTTTGACCCGCAGCGGGATGTCCTTGGTGACCAGCGTGACCGCCGGTTGCTCGGTCGCCAGGTTCAGCGCGCAGGCGAGGATGCGGTGGTCGTTCGAGTCGGTGCGGAAACCCACCGGGAGCACGGACGGGTCGGTGTGGTTCAGCTCCACCTGGAGGGTGCCGCCCTCGTCCCCGATCGGGATCGGGGCGTCGAGCCTGCCGTGCTTGAGCCGGAGGTCGTCCAGCAGCCGGAGGGACTCCCGGGCGAACCAGCCCAGTTCGGGGTGGTGGCGCTTGGCCTCCAGTTCGCTGATGACGACCAGCGGCAGCACCACGGCGTGTTCGGCGAACCGGGTGACCGCCCATGGGTCGGAGAGCAGCACCGACGTGTCCAGAACGTAGGTGATGCGGGGGGATTCGGGCGAGATCGAGGCTTTCTCCGGCGCGGTGGCGCCGGTCGAAGAACGGCCAAAGGCCTTGCGGGGTGAACGCTGCGCAGTCACGACGGCATCTCCCTCGAGGGCGTGTGCACCCCACGCCCGCACTCGCTGGGCCGGGCACCTCCCTGGCTGGGTCCGCACTCCCTGACGCTGGCTGCGTCAGGCGGCACGGCCACGAGGGCCGGGTGCCGGCCCCCTCGTGCATCTAGTGGGCGGCTGAGCCGCCCCCTCGATCAACGCCACGACTAGGGCCTCCCGCGAGGACCCGCACGGAACGCGAGCCCTCTATTCGGGAAGGTACCCACGTCCGCCCCTTCGTGCAGGCAGCCACACAGGTGATTCGCCGATTCGTCATCCCACCGTCGGTCGCTGGAAACGGAGCGTCCACGGTGATCACTCTTCGTGATCGGGTCAGGCAATCGGGGGGTCGACCGGTCGGATGATCTTGGAAAATTAATCACCGAACGCAGCCGAATCGCAGGTAACGAGCCTTTTACCATGCGTCAGACCAGAATGCATTTCGCGTCCTGGACACTGAACCGGACCGAGTGAACTGGGCCTTCAGACCCTCACACAATGGGCGTACGCGAGATTCGCCAGAGGCTATTTGGGGGTAATTTTCTTCCTGCGGGACACACCACCGGAACACTCCGGTTCCATCCACTGGAGCACTCCGGTTCCCCGAATCCCAGTATCTCTACCTAGGAGTGTGCGAAGTGCTGAAGAAGGCTGGAATCATCGCCGGAGCGGCTGCGGGTCTGATGATGATCGGCGGGACCGCGTTCGCCTCCCCGGCCGTGAGCCAGGGCGCCCCGGACCCGACGTTCGGCGACGCCTACGCCACCTTCATCGAAGGCGGCGGCGCGCTGGGCTACGGCGCTGCTTCGCTGGTCGCGGGTGCCTACACCGGCATCGCCACGACCCCGGCGCTGATCGCCCACTCGATGGAGCACCACCACGGCTGAGTCCGTACGTGACGCGGAAGGCCCCGGAGCTGCGGCTCCGGGGCCTTCCGCTGTGCCCGGGCTACGTGCCGAACCGGCGGTGCCGCCAGGCGTAATCGCGCATCGCACGGAGAAAGTCGACGCGCCGGAACGCCGGCCAGTAAGCCTCGGTGAACCAGAATTCCGAATGCGCGGACTGCCACAACAGGAATCCGGAAAGCCGCTGTTCACCCGAGGTTCGGATAATCAGGTCCGGATCCGGCTGACCGGAGGTGTACAGATGCTCCGAGATGTGGTCCACGTCGAGTATCTTCGCCAGCTCGCGAATTGAGGTGCCCTCGTCGGCGTGCTGCAGCAGCAGTTTCCGGACCGCGTCGGCGATCTCCTGCCGCCCGCCGTAGCCGACCGCGATGTTCACCTCCATTCCCTCGCGGTCCTCGGTGCGCGCCGCGGCGGCGGTGAGCTTTTGCGCCACCTCGAGCGGCAGCAGGTCGAGCGCGCCGACGATGCGCAGCCGCCACGGCACCGCGGGCCCGGCGAGCTCGTCGGTGACGTCGGTGATGATTTTGAGCAGCGGCGTGAGCTCTTCCGGGTCCCGGTTCAGGTTGTCGGTGGAGAGCAGCCACATCGTCACGACCTCGACGTCGGCCTCCCGGCACCAGCTGAGGAAGTCGGCGATCTTCTTCGCGCCCGCCCGGTGCCCGTCGGCCACGTCGGTGAACCCGGCTTCGCGCGCCCAACGGCGATTGCCGTCGAGCATGATCGCGATGTGCCGAGGATGTCGACCGGCCGCCTGCTGGATCAGGCGGCGGCTGTAGACGCTGTAGACGACGTCGGACATGAAGGACCGGAGGCTCACGTCGCCCGAGCGTACGCACCTTCGGCGGACACGTGTGACGCACCACGGGAGCTGGCAAAAAACCTACGGCCCCGTAACCTAGGCTTGGTGAGCGTGACGATCGAGCCCCCGCACGTCCCCGAGGACACCCGCCCCCGGCTGCGCGGCCACATCCACTTCTGGTCGTTCTTCGGCGCGGTAGCGGCGGCTGCCACGCTGATCAGCCTCGCCGCGTCGACAGTTTCGCCGATAGCGGCGCTGGCGACGTCGGTGTACGGCCTGACGGTGCTAGGCGTTTTCGGTGTGAGCGCGCTGTATCACCGCAGGCTGTGGAGCCCGCGCGCGTACAAATGGATGAAGCGCGCCGACCACTCGATGATCTTCCTGTTCATCGCGGGTACCTACACACCGTTCGCGCTGCTGGCCATGTCGAAGCCGACCGGGTACGTGGTACTGGGCATCGTCTGGGGCGGCGCGGTGCTGGGCGTCGCGATGAAGATGCTGTGGCCGCACGCGCCGCGCTGGCTCGGAGTGCCGATTTACATCGCGCTGGGGTGGGTCGCGGTGTTCGTGCTGCCGGAACTGCTCAACCATGCCGGGGTCGCGGCGTTGGTGCTTCTTTGCGTCGGCGGACTGTTTTATACCGTGGGGGCGGTTTTCTACGCGGTGAAATGGCCGAATCATTGGCCGGAGACCTTCGGGTACCACGAGTTCTTCCACGCGTGCACGGTGCTGGCGGCGGTGTCGCACTACATCGCGATCTGGTTGGCGATGTACGCGTAGCTGGGGTTCTCTTTCTCAGGCCGTCGCCAGGCCGTCACGCTGCATGGGGGCGGCCTGAGTCGTTTCAGCCCGCCAGCATCGGGGCCGCCAGGAACTGCTCCGGCACAGCGAACCCGTCCACCAACGTCCGCGCGTGCGGCCGCAGCTCGCCGCACAGCGCGTTAACTGCCGCAGTCACTGCCTTGGACCGGCCGACTGTCAGCCGCCCGTGCTCGAGGAACCAAGCGCGGTCCGCTTCGATCGTCGACAGTGCGTACAGGTCGCACAGCCGGGTCAGGAGCATCTGAGCGTCCGGATCGGCGCACGCACCGACAGCGCGTGCGAAGGCGTCCAGGACGAGACGGTCCACGTGGACGCGGCCTGCCAGCAGCACGTGGTCCTGTACGGAGTTGAAGACCTCGAAGAGGTCTGAGGACCCGCGACGCAACCGGTTGGCCACGCTGCTCAGTACGTGCTCTTCGCGGTCCTCGAACAGCCGCTGCTGCCACTCCCGGTCGAACAGCACGGTGGCGTCATCAGACTCAGTCAGGCGCTCCAGGAAACGTCGCGCAGCGGAGTGTTCCATGACGGTGTCGACCAGTTGCTCGGCGACGAACCGGGCGGTCGCGAGGGGGCTGAGGTCCGCGAAGTGTTCCTTGTACTGCGTCAGCAAGCCCTTCGCGACGAGCTGCAACAGCACCGTGTTGTCGCCCTCGAAGGTCGTGAAGACGTCCGTGTCGGCCTTCAAATCAGCGAGCAGATTGGACGACAGGTACCCGCTCCCCCCGCAAGCCTCGCGCGCGGTCTGGATCGCGCTCGTCGCGTGCCAAGTGTTCACCGCTTTCAGGCCGGCCGCGCGGGACTCCAGTTCGCGTTGCGCCTCCTCAGGCGCGTCGGGGGCGAGGTCGTGCAGCGCGGCGACCAGTTCCTCCTGCGCAAAATGCAGCGCGTAGGTCTTCGCCAAAGCAGGCAGCAGTTTCCGCTGGTGTCCCAGGTAGTCCAGGACCACCACTTCCTCGCCGTCGGGACGCTGGAACTGGCGCCGTTGGTCGCCGTAGCGAACAGCCAGGGTCAGGGCGCGTTGGGTGGCGCAGCCGGCGCTGCCGCCGACGCTCACGCGGCCGCGGATCAGCGTGCCGAGCATCGTGAAGAAGCGGCGGCCGTCGCTCTCGATCGCGCTTGAGTAGGTGCCGTCGACAGCTACGTCTGCGAAACGGTTCAGCAGCGCATCCCGTGGCACGCGAACCTGGTCGAACGTCAGCCGGCCATTGTCGACACCGTTCAAGCCTGCTTTCGCGCCGCAGTCGGCGATGGTGACGCCGGGAGCGGCGGAGCCGGATTCGTCGCGGATCGGAACCAGGAAGGCGTGCACGCCCCGGGATTGCCCACCGGTCACCAGCTGGGCGAAGACGACCGCGAGCTGACCGTCGCGAGCCGCGTTGCCGATGAATTCCTTGGTGGCTCCTGGATCCGGGCTGTGTACGACGAACTCCCGCGTCGGCGGGTCGTAGGTGGCGGTGGTGTGCAGGTGCTGAACGTCTGAACCGTGGCCGTGTTCAGTCATCGCGAAGCAGCCGAGCAGGTCGAGATTCATGATGCGGCGCAGGTACTTCTCGTGGTGCGGCGCGGTGCCGAGCAACTGCACCGCGCCGCCGAACAGACCCCATTGCACGCCTGCCTTGACCATCAGCGACAGGTCGCCGTAGCCGAGCATTTCGAACGACACCACCGCGCCGCCGACATCGTCCAGACCGCCGTAAGCCGAATCGAACCCGAGCGCGGGCCGGTCGGTCGCGGCGAGCTTCCGCAGCTGGTCCAGCACCTGCCGCCGATGTGCTTCGGCGTCCAGGCCGACGGTGCCCCGGAACTCCTCGGCCCGCATCTGCGTACGCACGTCGCGCTTCAGCTCGGCCCACCGGCCGTCGAGGGCGGCAGTCAGCGCGTCCGGGTCCACCTTCGCGGGCACAGCAGGCACGTCCACGGGTTCCTCCGATCGACCGGCGACACCGGACAGCCTGCCGCAGCGGGGTTGCTCCCGCAGCTCAGCCGAGGTCGGGCCCCTTCGACCGCAGGTCGTCCACCTTGGTCATCGCTTCCCGCAGCTCGCTCAGCCAGGTGTCCGCGTGCTGGCCGACCAGGCGCACCGCCCAGGCGAGCGCTTCGGACCGGGACCGCGCGACGCCGGCGTCCACCAGGGTGTCCAGCACCTGCCGTTCGGGCTGCCGCAACCGCGTCATCACCGGCACCGACAGCGTCGTGAACAGCACCGTCGTGCCGCCCAGTTTCGCGCCCCAGGCCACCTTCCGCTGGTAGCGATGCTCGGCCTGGCGGGCGATCTCGATCCGCTCGTCGCGGGTCTCCTCGCGGAACCGGCTGATCCGCCCGTCCTCCGCCGCCGCGCGGGCCGCGTCGTCGGCGTATTCGCCGGTCAGCGCGGGCAGTTCGCCCACGATCAGGATCTCCTCACGGTCCACCGTCAGCTCCGGCTCGCCGGTGAACCACGCGTCCGGGAGCCGGCCGCCGAACCATGCCGCGGCGTCGTCCGCGGACGGCACCTCGACCTGCTGCCAGCCTCCCCGGCCCTTCCAGCCTCGTCCCATGACGCCTCCTTGATTACATGATTACGTCACTACTGAAGCTACGCCGATTTCAGGGCCGGGCGCACCGCGTTCACCAGGGGCGGAATCAGAGCTGCGCGACGAGTTGATCCGCCGAGGTCACCGGACGTTCGCAGACGTAGCCGCGGCAGACGTACGCCGCCGTCTCGCCGTGGACCAGCGGCCGGTCAGCCAGCAGCGGGACGCCGGGCGCGTCCGGCTCGCCGCCGAGCACGATGCCGCCGCCGTGGATGTGCCGCGCGGCGGCCGCGACCAGCGCCGACCGGTCCGCGCCGACGACCGCGATCTGCACCGGGCCCGATTGCGCGGCCTCCGCGACCGACAGCCAGTGCCCGGCGAACCGCGGCACCCGCGCGGCGAGCAGGCCGACGCGGCGGAGCGCCAGTTCAGCGGCATCGCGGTAGCGGGCGGCCTGGTCGGGGCCAGCCAAGGCGGACGCCGTCAGCAGGGCCCCGGCCAGCGCGGACGCGCCAGACGGGCTCGCGTTGTCGGTTGGGTCGGACGGCCGCTGCACCAGCTTCTCCGCGTCGTCCGCGGTGTCGTGATAGGCGCCCGGAGCTTCCGCCGCGAAATGCGCCAGTGCGACGTCCAGCAGCCGAGTCGCCTCAGCGAGCCAGCGAGGTTCGCCGGTGGCCTGGTGCAACGCGAGCAGGCCGTCAGCGACGCAGGCGTAGTCCTCCAGCACGCCGGCCGGGGTGCCGACTGCGCCGTCTCGCGAACTGCGTCGAAGGCGTCCGTCGACCACATGCAGGTCCAGCAAGAGGGAGGCCGCGTCGCGGGCCAGCTCGATCCACTGTGGACGTTCCAGCGCTACGCCCGCTTCGGCGAGCGCGGAGATCGCGAGACCGTTCCACGACGCGACCACCTTGTCGTCCCGGCCGGGTTGCGGACGCTTCGCGCGCGCGTCGAACAGGGCCTGCCGGATGCGCTCGAAGCGCGCGAAGTCGTCCGGATCCGTCTGCAACTGAAGCGTCGAAGCGCCTTCTTCGAAGGTGCCGCTCTCGGTGACGCCGAAAAGCTCAGCCGCCCACGGGCCGTCGTCGCCGAGCACCTCGGCCAGCTGCGCCGGCGTCCAGACGTAGGTCAGTCCCTCGACGCCTTCGGTGTCCGCGTCCAGGGAAGCCGCGAATCCGCCCTGCGGCGTACGAAGATCGTGCTGAAGGAACCGGACGATCCCCTCCGCCACCCGGCGCGCAGAGGCTGAGCCGCGGCGCGCCAAGTGCGCATACGCCCGAAGCAGCAACGCGTTGTCGTACAACATTTTTTCGAAGTGCGGGACGATCCACCCGGCATCCACCGAGTACCGCGCGAAACCGCCGGCGAGCTGGTCGTGGATGCCGCCGCGAGCCATCGCGTCCGCCGCGGACTCGGCGAGCGCGAAAGCTTCCGCCGAGCCGGTGCGCTCATGGTGCCGGAGCAGGAACTCGATCACCATCGACGGCGGAAATTTGGGCGCCCCGCCGAAACCGCCGTTCACCGGGTCCGCTTCCTGGGCCAGCTTGGCGACCGCCGCGGCCAGCGCGGCCGAGTCGACCGCAGCTTCTTTCAACGGACCGCTCTGCTCGGCGAGGTGCCCGATGATCTGCTTCGCCCCTTCGCGCAGGTCGTCCGGCCGGTTCTGCCACGCCTCGGCGACCGCGACCAGCAACTGGGAGAACGACGGAATCCCCGGTCGCGGCGCGGGCGGATAGTAAGTGCCGCAATGGAACGGCTCCCCCTCCGGGGTGAGGAAGCAGGTCATCGGCCAGCCGCCCTGCCCAGTCATCGCCTGCGTAGCGGCCATGTACACGGCGTCGATGTCCGGCCGCTCCTCGCGGTCGACCTTGATGTTGACGAAATTCGCGTTCATCAGCGCGGCGGTGCCTTCGTGCTCGAAGGATTCGTGCGCCATGACATGGCACCAGTGGCAAGCGGCGTAACCGACGGAGAGGAGAATCGGAACATTCCGGCGGCTCGCTTCGGCCAGCGCGTCCGGCCCCCATTCCCACCAGTCGACGGGGTTGCCGGCGTGCTGCAGGAGATACGGGGAAACGCTGTCGGCCAAGCGGTTCGTCATACCCCGAGTGTGCAGCATCCCGATGAGCGGTGAATCGCGTCCATGCTGAGCGCGTGCCTCAGGCGGTGCGCCGAACGGTCCGCGGACCTGTCCGCGAGGGCCCCTTCCGGGACTTGGATTCCGATGCCAGGAACTTAAGCTGCACGGCTTCACGCCTGCTGACCGGTCTATCAAGGACGCCAGGACCGCCGAAAAACCCGATTAATCGCCGCAGGACCGTTTACTCAAGTCCGCGAAGGACCCCTTGAGGGAATCCAAGTCCGGCAAGGGGCCCTTCACGGACAACCGGCAAACGGTCCGCCGGCCGCCCGGCATCAGCACCACGCGAGACATGCGCTGAGCGCTGTGGGTTCGCTGAGAAATCCGACCAATGGCCTTGGTCGATCAGGGAAAAGATCACTACAGTCCCCTCCCATGACGCGATTCCTCGGCGCTGGTCCCCTTGCCTCCATTTCCCTGGTCGCATTCATCGGATGTCTAGGGCTGTCCAGTTGCAGTCTCGGTGCCGCATCCGCGGCGAATTCCTCGCCCGACTGGATCACCTTCGCGAACGGCCGGCTCGCCTACGGCTCCGACGCACAGGGCAATCGGGTCCCCGATTTCTCCAAGGCCGGCTACCACAACGGCGATTCCGCGCCACCCGATCTACCCGTCGCCGCGACGGTCAAACCGCAGTCTTCCGGTGACGACACCGCGCGCATTCAGCAGGCGATCGACCAGGTCGCGAAGAGCGGCAAACCTGGTTCGGTAGAGCTGGCGGCCGGCGACTACCAGCTTTCCGGCACGCTGAAAATCAGCACCGGCACCGTCGAATTGCGCGGCGCGGGCAGCGGTGCGAACGGCACCAGGCTGGTCGCCGCGGGCAAAGTGCACACGCTCGTCTCGATCAGCGGAACCGGCTCTCGCTCACTGACCGGATCGGCGGTGCCGGTCACCAGCGGCTACGTCCCGGTCGGCGCGGACCGGCTGGAGGTCGCGGACGCGTCGGCCCTGCACGTCGGCGACCACGTCATCGTGGCGCGCCCGCAGGAAAAGGCATGGATCCACGCGATCGGCATGGACCAGATTCCGCCGCGGCCGGACGGTACGCCCAGCAAGCAGTGGACGCCGAATTCCGGACTGCAGTTCGACCGGACGATCACCGCGGTCAACGGGAAAGCCGTCCAGTTCGACGTGCCGCTCACGAACGCGCTGGAGAGCCAGTACACGCACGCGACCGTTCAGCGGTACACGTTCGACGGCCGGATCAGCGAATCCGGGCTGGCCCACCTGTCCGCGGACGGCTCCGCGTTCGAGAAGGACCCGACCTGGCACGACAGCGGCTACTTCAACTCGCAACTGGTGTCCGTCGACGCCGCGCAGGACAGCTGGGTCGACGACGTCGTCGCCAGCCGGTTCGGCTCCGCCTTCGACATCGGCGAGAACGCACTGCGGATCAGCCTGGTGAAGACGTCGTCACTGGACGAGTCCGTCCCGCAGGACATCCACGCGCAGCCGGCCGCGTACACGATCAGCGGCCAGGAAAGCCTGATCCAGCACTGCACGGTGACCGGCAGCAACCTGCACGCCTGGGTCACTCAGGCCCGTGTACCCGGCCCGAACGTGATCAGCGACTGCACCGCCACCAACACCGGATCGCGCATCCTCGACGCCGGGCCGCACCAGCGCTGGGCGACCGGAACCCTCTACGACGCGATCACGATGAGCCCGCCGTCCGGCCGCCTGCAGCTGTCGGACCGGCAGTGGATGGGCAGCGGCCAGGGCTGGGCCGGAGCGAACTCGGTGCTGTGGAACTGCGCGGTCGGCGCGTCCTTGGTGGAGAACCCGCCGACCGCGCACAACTGGGCTTTCGGCTGCATCGGCAACCAGGACAAGCCGCCGGCCGGGCACCAGGACGGGGAGATCGTGTCGCCGGGCAAGCCGGTAAAGCCGGCGAGTCTGTACGCCGAGCAGCTGGCGGAGCGACACGCCGGGCATTGACCGGCAGCGGGCCGGGTTCCGTCACCTAAGACGGGACCCGGACCGCTTCGTCTCGCTGGTCAGTCGCTCTTCTTGGCCGCTGCCGCGTCCGGCTTCTTCTCCGCTGCCGAGGCGGCCGAAGTGGTCGAAGCGGCCGAAGCCTCGTCCGCACCAGCCTCGGGCTCGGACTCGGAAGCCGCCTCCGACGCGTCGAACGTCTGCGGCACCTTCTTCAGGTGCTTGCTCATCGACCGCACCAGGAAGACGACCGCGACCAGGAACAGGATCAGCACCAGCAGGCCGACCGGCGAGGACTTGCCGAAGTCCTCGCCCTGGCCGCCGTTGTCCCCGCTGTCCGGCTGCTGGGCCAGTACCAGCGCCGACGCGGTGAGCGGGACGACCGCGATGGCCGGCACTCCGAAACTCATGGACTCACCTTCTCCTTGATGCCTGCGAACAGATCGTCCTCCGGCAGCGTGCTGTCCACCAGGGAGCGGTTCAGCTCGTACTCCTCAGTGGGCCACACCTCGCGCTGCATCTCCAGCGGCACCGCGAACCAGCGGCTGGTCGGGTCGATCTGCGTGGCGTGCGCCTTCAGCGCCTCGTCGCGCACCTCGAAGTATTCCCCGCACTCGATCCGCGTCGTCACCCGCTCCATGATGTCGGCGCGGTCCGGGTCCCAGGACTTGAGCCACTCCTCGTAGGGAGACTCGAGCCCGGCCTCCTTGAGCGCGGTGTCGAACGCCACCATCCGGGCCTTGGAGAAGCCGTGCATGTAGTACAGCTTGAGCGGCTGCCACGGCTCGCCCGCCTGCGGGAACCGCTCCGGGTCGCCCGCCGCGTCGAAGGCGGCCATGGACACCTGGTGGGTCCGGATGTGGTCCGGGTGCGGGTAGCCGCCGTTCTCGTCGTAGGTCGTGATGACGTGCGGGCGGAACTCGCGGATCACGCGCACCAGCGCCTCGGCGGACTCTTCGAGCGGGATCACCGCGAACGAGCCCTCCGGGACCGGCGGCAGCGGGTCGCCCTCGGGCAGCCCGGAATCGACGAAGCCCAGCCAGCGGTGGCTCACGCCGAGAAGCTTCGCCGCGCGGGCCATCTCCTCGCGGCGGATCTCGGTCATGTTCGCCAGCACTTCCGGCCGGTCCATGGCGGGGTTGAGAATGCTGCCCGCCTCGCCTCCGGTGCAGGTCACCACCATGACCTCGTGCCCTTCGGCGACGTATTTGGCCATCGTGGCGGCGCCCTTGCTCGACTCGTCGTCGGGATGGGCGTGCACCGCCATCAGGCGCAGTCGCTGCTTGCGGTCTTCTGTTGTCAGCTCGTCGGCTCCCACCATGGTCCGAACGGCCCTTTCCTGTGCTGTTATTCCTCGACACCCGGATGCGCCGCGGTAAGCCGCCCCGGCTCCGCGCCGCCGGAACGGTTCGCGGATACTCGACCTAGGGTGGTGCCCCGGACCGGCCGCACCGCCCATTGTCCCCAGGGGTACGACAAGTTCGACCGGAGGCCCGGATTTGCAGAGCGGGGAGACCGTGACCGGCGAGGGCGCAGCCGTGCCGGCGCGACCCGCGGACCGGTACGGCTCCGCGAGCAAGGGCAAGGCGCCGAAGCGCTGGCGGAGATGGCTTTTCATCGGCGTCGCGCTGGTCGTCAGCGGTGCCGTCGGCTGGATCTACTACCTCAACTTCGGCCAGTCCTCGATCGACGCCGAACGCGTCGGCTTCCAGGAACTGCCGAACGACGCGATGGACGTCACGCTCAACGTGACCCGGGACGACGACAGCAAGCCCGGCGTGTGCGTCGTCCGGGTGCGCGACAAGTCCGGCGCGGAAAGCGGCCGCCGGGAGGTGCTGGTCCCCGCCGGGGCCGGCCACAGCCGAGTGCACACCGTGGTCAAGAGCATCGGCGCGCCGGTGACCGCGGACGTGTTCGGCTGCTCGTATTCCATACCACGCTATCTGTCAACCCCCTAGCGGCCAACGGAGTGAAATGCGCGGCCAGTGTCCGCGCTGCGTGAAATGGACCGGCGTCGCCTTGTCCTGCCGTGGTACGCTCGTACACCAGCACGGCCCCCGGCGGGCCGTGTTTTTCCTTTATCTCAGCCGCGTGCGTACGCGGCGGCCGGCTTGCACACCCAAGCCTGGCAGGCCCTACGAGGAGATGGTGACCGTGAGCGACACCAAGGTGACCTGGCTGACCCAGGATGCCTACGACAGGCTCAAGCACGAGCTCGACGAAATGATCGAGAATCGTCCGGTCATCGCCGCCCGCATCAACGACAGCCGCGAAGAGGGCGACCTCAAGGAGAACGGCGGCTACCACGCGGCCCGCGAAGAGCAGGGCCAGGCCGAGGCACGCATTCGGCACCTGCAGGAGCTGCTCCGCAACGCGAAGGTCGGCGAGGCGCCGGACGACGACGGCACCGCCGGTCCCGGCAAGGTGCTCACCGTCAAGTACGACGGGGACGACGACGAAGAGAAGTTCCTGCTCGCCACCCGCGAAGAGGGCGCCGAGGGCGAACTGGACGTGTACTCCCCGGAGTCGCCGCTGGGCAAGGCGCTGCTCGGCGCCAAGGAGGGCGAGTCCCGCGAGTACGAGCTGCCGAACGGCAAGACCATGAAGGTCACCCTGGTCAAGGCGGTTCCCTACACCGAGTCCTGACCCGGTTCCCGCCGAACGCGCGCCCGCCCGGTTTTCCGTGGCCCGGCGCGCGTTCGGCGGTCTAGCGTGTCTTCCAGCGAAACACTGGGAGGACACCTGATGAGCACTCTGCCGCTTTGCCTGGCCTGCGGGATGCAGTACGCCGCCCCGCGCGCGGACTGCCCGGTCTGCGAGGACGAACGCCAGTACGTGCCGCCGGGCGGGCAGCAATGGACCGACCTGGCGACGCTGCGGGCAAGCGGCGACCGCAAGCCGCGGATCGAGGAGCAGGGCCCGGGCATCGTCGGCATCGGCTCCGAGCCGGGGTTCGCGATCGGCCAGCGCGCGCTGCTGGTCCGCGCGCAGAGCGGCAACTTCCTCTGGGACTGCGCCGGCTATCTCGACGACGCGACGATCGGCGAGATCGCCAAGCTCGGCGGGATCACCGGCATCGCGATCAGCCACCCGCACTACTACACGACGATGGTCGAATGGGCGCACGCCTTCGACGTCCCGGTCTACCTGCACGAGAACGACCAGAAATGGATCGGGCGGCCGGACCCGTCGATCAAGCTGTGGACCGGCACGACTCTCGACGTGTCGCCGGACCTGCGGCTGATCAACCTCGGCGTGCACTTCGCCGGCGGCACAGTGCTGCATTGGCCGGGCGGCGAGGAGGGCCAGGGTGCGCTGCTGTCTGGCGACATCGTGCAAGTAATCCCGGACCGTACGCATGTCGGTTTCATGTACAGCTACCCGAACCTGATCCCGGAGCGGCCGAGCGTCGTCGCACACGCAGCGGAGCTTCTTGAGCCGTACGCGTTCGAGGCCATCTACGGCGCGTGGTGGAACGCCATCGTGCGTACAGACGGACACAACGTCGTACAGCGCTCCGCGGCGCGCTATCTCAGGCACGTGTCCTAGCGGTCCTTTCGAGCAACGGCCGCACTCGCGGCGGCACTGGTGTCGACAGCGCAATCGAAGTCGACGTACGCGAGACATCCGGCACACCGACCACTTCGTCAATGACGCGTTGCAGATCGTCGTTGTCGCGCGCGACAAGCCGCACGAAGAGGTCGCCTTGCCCGGTCGTGTCATACACCTCGCACACCTCGTCGATAGCGGCCAGTGCCTCCGCGACGCCGGCGCGTTTGCCCTGCGCGATTTCCAGCACCGCGAACGCGGTGAGGCTGTAGCCCATCGCGGCCAGATCGAGTTCCGGCGGGAAGCCGCCGAGGATGCCGCGTTCGGTCAGCCGGTCCAGCCGTGCCTGCACGGTGCCGCGCGCGACGCCGAGGCGGCGCGCACATTCGAGCACGCCGAGCCGCGGCGAGTCGGTGAGCAACAGCAACAGCCGGGCATCGAGCGAGTCAAGCACTGGTTTTCTCCCTGCGCAGGTTGTCCAAGATGACCGAGCAATACCAGGATAAGCAGTGCACCTTGTCCAGCTGAAGTGCAAACCATTGCGCAGCTTGCCAGGCGCAACTCATGCTCAGTGGCATGACCTCCACGATGGATCCGCACGGCGCGCTCGACGACGTCAGCTATGACCAGCTCCGCCAGCTCGTCGGACTGGTGGACCACGACGCCTCGACCGACCCGTTCCCGGTCAAGGCACTCGACGCGGTTGTTTTCGTAGCCGGCAACGCCACCCAGACCGCGTGGTTCTACCAGGTCGCGTTCGGGATGCAGCTCGTCGCGTACTCCGGCCCGGAAACCGGCCAGCACGACCACAAAGCGTTCGTCCTCAAGTCCGGTTCGGCGCGGTTCGTGATCACCGGCGGCGTGAAGCCGGACTCCCCGCTGCTCGACCACCACCGCCGCCACGGCGACGGCGTCGTCGACCTGGCTCTGGAGACCACCGACGTCGACAAGTGCATCGAGCACGCCCGCGCGCAGGGCGCGACGGTGCTCGAGGAGCCAAACGACGTCACCGACGAGCACGGCACCATCCGCCGCGCGGCCATCGCGACCTACGGCGAGACCCGGCACACCCTCATCGACCGGTCTCGCTACAACGGCGTCTACCTGCCCGGCTTCGAGCCGCGCGAGAGCACCGTCAAGCGGCCCGAAGGCGCGCCGAAGCGGCTGTTCCAGGCGGTCGACCACTGCGTCGGCAACGTCGAACTCGGCAAGATGGACTACTGGGTCGACTGGTACCACCGCGTGATGGGCTTCGTGAACATGGCGGAGTTCATCGGCGACGACATCGCCACCGACTATTCGGCGCTGATGAGCAAGGTCGTCTCGAACGGCAACCACCGGGTCAAGTTCCCGCTCAACGAGCCGGCGATCGCGAAGAAGAAGTCGCAGATCGACGAGTACCTCGAGTTCTACGAGGGTGCCGGCTGCCAGCACATCGCATTGGCCACCAACGACATCATCGCGACCATCACCGCGATGCGCGCGGCCGGCGTCGAGTTCCTCGACACCCCGGACTCCTACTACGACGATCCGCAGCTGCGCGCCCGGATCGGCGAGGTGCGGGTGCCGATCGAAACGCTGAAGGAGCACCGGATCCTGGTCGACCGGGACGAGGACGGCTACCTGCTGCAGATCTTCACCAAGCCGATCGGCGACCGCCCGACGGTGTTCTACGAGCTGATCGAGCGGCACGGTTCGCTCGGCTTCGGCAAGGGCAACTTCAAGGCCCTGTTCCAGGCCATCGAGCGCGAGCAGGAGCGCCGCGGCAACCTCTGACCGCACTCCCTGCCGGACGGCCCGTTTGCGACCTCGTGTCGCGGACGGGCCGTTTTGTTACACTGAGTCGTCTGAAGTTCGCGTACAGTAGTCGGCGGACGTCTTCGATCTGCGCCTCCCGGACATTTTCGGCGCCGTGGGGAACCGGCGGGTTCGCGCAACCGTCACTCTGGACAAGTCACCGTGGAGAAAGGGGCCCGATGCCGGACAGCATCGACGCCAGTGAGCGGATGGTCGACGACTGGACGAAGCAGCTCCAGCAGACCTCCGCGCGCTACCAGGCGATGGCGGAGAAAATGCAGGGCCAAACCGTCACCGAGCGGTCCAAGGACGGCGCGGTCGAGGTGACCGTGGACGCCAAGGGGCTGCTGAAGAACCTGGTGCTCGCGGACTCCGCGGGCAGCAAGCGGATGGCCGAGGTCTCGGCCGAGGTGATGCGGCTCGTGCAACGCGCTCAGTCCCGGATTCCCGAACTGCTGCAGCAGGCCGCGGCCGAGACGGTCGGCGGCGACCAGACCGCGGAGGCCCTGGTGTCGGACGCGCAGCGGACTTTTCCCGCGCCACCGGCCGAGGAGCCGGAGTCCGAAGTGGACCGACGACGCCGATTCCTGCCAGAGGACGCCGAGGAGCCGCCGCCCGGAGCCGGAAAGCCGCCGCAGGCCGCCCCGCCGTCCCAGCCGCGCCGCCGGAGTTCGTCAGACGATGACGACCACTTCGGCGGATCGATCATGTCCTGACCGGAATTCTTCGCGGGGAAAGTAAAACCATGGCACCCAGGGGTTACGAGATCGGCAGCGATCTCGAGGCGCACGCGCGTCAGCTCGACGGCATCGCGGATGCGTTGAAGCAGGCGGTCGACGCGGCGAACCAGGTCAGCATGCCCACCGACGCGTACGGCATTCTCTGTCAGCCGTTCCGGATGATGCTGGACCCGGTCGAGAACTACGGCGTCACCGCGCTGCAGAACACCGTTGCCGCGATGGACGCGCAGGCGCAGAAGGTGCGCGACGCGGCGAAGGCTTACCACAGCTACGAAAGCGAAGCTGCCGGTTCGATGAAGGCGAGCGACTGATGCCGGACGCGAATCCGCTGGTCGTCCAGCCGAAGAAGGACGACGACGGACCGGGGCCGTTCACCGCGGGCAACGGAGACTACGGCTACGCCACCGGGATCGGCATCGCCGAATCGGCGATGGACGCTTTCAACGGGATCAAGGACGGCGACTGGGTGTCCGGCGGGCTCGGCGTCGCCAGCCTGGCCGGCGAGGTCGCCGGCGCGGCGATCGACCCGTTCGGCTACCTGATGTCCTCGGTCGCGTCGTTCCTGATGGAGCACGTGCAGCCGCTGAAGGACATGCTCGATTCGGTCGCCGGGAACCCGCCGGTGATCCAGTCCTACGCGGACACCTGGGGCAACGTCTCGAAGGCGTTGGAGGAGCGCAAAACCGACCTCGACAACGCGGTCAAGAAGGGCACCGCGGAGTGGAAGGGCGACGGCGCGGACGCCTACCGCAAGTCCGCGGCGGAGGCGGCCGAGGCGATCGGCGGAGCGGCGACGGTGGCGAGCGCGATCGGCACCGTCACCATGATCATGGGCCAGGTCGTCGCGTTCGTCCGGGAACTGGTCCGGCAGCTGATCGCGGACCTGGTCGGCAAGCTGATCTCCTGGGTGATGGAGGAGGTGTTCTCGCTCGGCTTCGGGACGCCGCTGGTGGTCGCGCAGGCGGTCACCGCGATCTCCAAGTGGGGCGAGAAGATCAGCGAACTGCTGAAGAAGCTGTGCGACACGATGCGCAAGGTCTCGCCGCTGCTGGGCAAGCTCGCCGACGTCTTCACGAAGATCATCAAGATCCTCGGCAAGCTGGCCGGCAAGGTCACCGGCCTCGATGTGATCAGCACGAAGAACATCAAGCCGGGCGGGCTTTTCCACCGCACCGGAGCAGGCGGTTCGGGCGGCGGCGGCCACCACGGCGGATCCGGCGGCTCCGATTCCCCTTCCGACGTTTCGGATTCGGCCCGGCCGGGCGACTCCGGCGGCGGCTCGGCGGACGGTCCGGACGGGCCGGGCCCGGACGGTCCCGGCTCGGACGGCACAGACGGCATCGGCGATTCCAGCAGCCGACCGGGTTCGGACGGACCGGAGAGCGACTCCCTGCTGTCCGAGGACGGGCTGCTCGCCTCGGGCGACGGCAGTCAACCGTCCACATTGGATGCCCTGACCTCGGCGCGCCGGCACCCTGGGCCAAGCGGGATCGACGCCGAATCCAGCCCGTCGTCGCTCGGCGGGGATTCCACTCCGGTCACCGGCAGCGGCCATTCGGACCGCCCGAGCACTCCGGACGGCTCCTCGTCGCCGGACGGCTCGTCCTCGTCCAGCACGCCGGGCAGCAGCGGTTCGCCGTATTCCGGCGGATCTTCCTCGTCGCCGAACAGCGGCTCGCACTCCGGCGACGGAACCAGCCCGCGGCACCCGAACGGCGACGACTCGACCGCGGCGAGCGGGTACGCGCCGCCACCCGCGGACGCACCGGAAGCTCCTGCGCCACAACATGTTCGCTCGACGGACGCGCCAGCCAGCTCCGCGCCGAACCCGCCGCCCGCGGGCGGCGGGATTACTTCGCACAACGGCGGCGGATCGGCGAACGCTCCCAGCGGTGGCGGCAGTACCCCGACCCGGCCGAGCGGCGGCTGGACCGGCACGCCCGGGTCCCGGGCACCGGAGGCGTCGCCGCAGCGCACCCCGGACGCCGGCCCGAGCCGCCGTCCGGCCGACCCTGGTGGCGGGCCGAGCCGAGTGCCGGATCGCCCGGCTCCGACGCCGGCCCCGCGGCCTTCGGACGGCGGGATGCCGGCGCAGCGGACGGGCGACAGCGGTCCGTCGCGTCCCAGCGACACTGGCCCCTCACGGCCGAGCGACGGGAGCTCGCGCCCATCCGACGGCGGCTCCTCCGGTTCTCCGCGCCCCAACGAGAGTGGCCCCTCAGGCAACTCGACCGCACAACGACCGGCGGACGGCGGTTCCGTTCCGCAACGTCCGGGCGACGGCGGATCGTCCCCGCAGCGGCCGGGAGATTCGTCGGCTGGCGGCTCGCAACGGGGCGGCGACGGCGGCGAAATGGGACAGCCGAAGCGTCCCGGAGCGGACCCCGGCCTCGGGCGCTCGGAACCGTCGCCCACCGGCGGCGGATCGTCCAGCTCGGCGAACCGCGGGTCCGGCGACGCAGGGGCGCCTGGTGCCGCCGCTGTCGTCGCGGGTCCAGGCGGCGCGGCTCAGCGCGGCGGCCCGGACGGCGGGGCCCGTCGTCCGGACGGCTCTCCGGAGCCGGTCGCACGCGGTGCCCGCACCGACGCTCCGCCCGCCGGTTCGAAAACCGGTGACGCCGCTCACCGGCCGGGGAAGAACGGCGAGTCCCCCACCGGACCGAAGGACGGCAAACCCGGGCCGCGGGAGAACGGCGAGCCCACGGGCGACCACGGGAACCCTGACCACAAACCGGACCGCCACGCCGAAGACGCCGGCCACCACGACTCGGACAGCGCGGCCCCGCACCACGACGAGCCGCTGGCTCCGGCCGAGGTCAACCGCAGGCACGCCGAGGAAACCCCGGCAGGCAGCTCGTATCACCGGGACGACCCGGAGCTGGGCGACCTGCCGCACCGCGTCCAGCCGGACCCGGCCGGCCGGTACACAGTGGACGTGCACGTCACGCCGGACGGGCACGCCCGGATCGGCGACCGGCACTACTCCCCGGAAGAGTTCGCGGACGTGCTGCGGCACAACGGGAACTACGACGGCAGGCCGATCCGGCTGATCGGCTGCGACGCCGGGTCGAACGACTTCGCGCACCGGCTCTCGCGCGAGCTGGACACCGAAGTGATGGCGCCGAGCAAGCCGGCCTGGACCGACTCGCACGGGCGCGTCTTCTCGTCCGACTACGAAATCGGTCCGGACGGCCGGATGCGGCCGCGGATCCCGCCGGACGGCGAGTGGTCCGTGCACCGGCCCGACGGCACGTCGCACCACGTCGGCGACGACGGGTTCGCGCCGGACGGCAAACAGCACGACCCGAACCAGGTCGACGTCGAAAGCTCGCGGCACCGCGGCGAGGACGGTGACGGCAGTGACGGTCTCGACTGGCGCGACCGACCGGGGCCGGACGGCCGCACGCCCCGGCAGAACATCGAGGACCCGGAGTACGTCAAGCAGCACTACTACGAGCGCTTCAACACCCGCACCGGGCGCACCGAGCTGTGCATCAACCCGCACACCAACGACCCGGCGAATCCGACCCACCAGGTCGACCTGGTCAACGGCAAGCCGAGGTTCAAGAACGACCGGCCGGCCGCGGAGTTCCTCGGCTTCGACGAGAAGCGGGCGGAGCAGATCGTGCCGCAGCCGCGGCACTCCGGCGCCGCGGACCCGGGCGCCAGCACCCACCCGGACGGCTCGGGCAACGGGCTGGAGACCGACGCCGGAAAGCAGGACAACGGCGGCCAGCACCACGGCGACAACCACGATGACCACCACGGCGACGACTCGGGCGGCGAGCACGAAGCGAGCGAGCAGCGGCAGATCGAGGGCTCGCATTCGGACACGTCGAACTGGCGGGACAAGGACTACGACGCGATCGACGACCGGATCGCGCACCGCGAGGAGATGCAGCGCAACCACGCCGGCACCACGGACGGCACGCCGGAGTGGACGGAAACGTTCAACGCACGCAACGACGCGTCCGAAGCGCTCGGCGAGGAGGCGTCCGGCCACGCGGTCCGGGACCGGTTGCACCGCGAGTTCACCGAGGCGTACCCGAACGAGCACTTCGACGTCCGGGAGCACCCGGACGCGCCGGAAGGCAGTCACCGCTACCAGATCGTCGACGAAAACGGGAACGTCCGCGCGGACGTCACCCCGCACCACCTGACCGACGGGAGCAAGCCGGGTTCCGGGAAGTTCGACCACATCTGGGAAATCAACTTCAGCCACGTCGAGGACCCGCACTTCATCGTGCACGAGGCGAAGGGGCCGGGCGGCGTGCCGAGCACGCGGTACGTCCACGACCTCGACCGCACGTTCAGGCAGGGCCATCCCGGGTACTTCGACGACGTCGTGCGGGAGATGGGCGACACCGACCTCGCGAAAGCGCTCGGCCGTGCGAAGGCGGACAACCGGCTCGATTATGTTGAGGTGCGGGCGCTCGTCGACGACTCCGCGTCGCCGCACACGAACTCCGGCTACGCCTACAAGCCCTACAACGGCTACGACTACCAGCCGGCGCTGCCGCCGGCGTCCGGCAAGGAATGAGATCGATGACCATCGTGGAAAGGCATCCCGCCGACCCCGACCAGGCGTGGAAGCAGATCATGGGCCTGTCGCCGGAGATGGGCTACTACCTCGACCGTGTCGCCGCGAACACCGCGATCCTGTCCACGGTGTGGCGCCGGGCGCTGACCCTCGGGCAGTACCGCACGGTCGTCGACCCCGTCGCCGCGGAAGCGGAAACCTGGGACGACCTGAACTTCGCCGCCCAGGCCGCCGCTGCCGTCTTCACCGCGGCCACCGCGCCGGAAGGAGAGGAGGTCAGCGCTGTCGTAGGCCGCCCGTTGACCTTCCAGGCCACCGGCCCGAGCGACGACGCGCATGCCGGCGCGTGGGTCACCGCGGCGTGGCTCGCCGTGCTCCAGCGCGACGACGCACTGATCCAGCGGCTGGCCGCAGTGCCGCTGGAGGTGCTGCGCGCGTCCGGCGTCGAGCACGACTCGTACCTGATGCCGTGGGTCGAGACGCTGCAGACGTTCCTCGCGCACCGTGAGGTGACCCCGGAGATGTTCCTTCCCGCGATGGACGGAACCGATCCGGAGACCGCCCAGTTCACCCCGCCGGACGCGATGCTGCAGCTCGTGTACCCGCCGATCCGGATGTTCTACTACGTGCTGCGTCGCGACTCGGAGAAGTTCGCCGAGGCGTACGTCGCCGCGCTGGAGCGGCACCGCGCGTACTGGACCGCCGAGGGCCGGGAAACCGACCCGAGCGGTTTCCTCGCGCTGGCCCCGCTCGCCGTGGCAGTGCTGGCTCGCACCGTCGGAATGACCTTCGACGTGCAGTCCGGGTACGCGCCCGCCAACCTGCTCTCGGGCGTCGCGCCCGTGCGGAACGATTGATCACGTGAAGAACGTCCGCCAGCCGGTGAGGAGCCGCTGAACCCATGACCCTGCCACCGGCACCCCTCACCCCGGCGCAGCATCAAGAGCTCGTGCAGCAGATCGGCCAGGCCGCTGCCGCTGCCGTGCCGCCCGGATGGCAGCAACTGCGCGCGGTCTGCCGCGCCGCCGGACGGCACCTGGAAGTCGACGTAGCCGCGATCGCCCCGGACGGCCGCGCCTACCCTGCCCAGCCCCATCCGGAACTGCCGCGGTTGTTCGGCGTGCTCCGCACCGGCATGTACCAGCCGGGCCGGGGCACCTGGCTGAGCGCGACGCTGGTGTTCTCCCCACAGCAGCCGCCCTATGCCGACTACCAGCCCGATGTGGAACCGCACTGGCGGCAGGTCCCGCCTCCGATCGGCTTCCAGGACGAGCTTCGTTTCTTCCCGCGCGAGGACCGGTTCGTGCCGCCGTGGCTGCGGCAGCGCGCCGGGCTGGCACCGGTTCCAGCACCGGAAGCTGCCGTACCAGCCGACCCCGCAGGGCTGAGCGGGCAAGCAGAACCGGCCGGCCCGTCCGCGGCGATCCCGCGCGAAACGGCTGCAGATGACGAAGCCGCCGCGATGGAACCAGATGCGGCCCCCACGGCGACAGATACCGCGTCGGCGGAGGAATCCCTTCAAGCAGACGCAGAAGTACCCGCTGTCGAAGCAGACTCCTCCGCCGCGTCGGTTCCGGGCGACGCTGGCGCGACGGCCGAAGTGCGGACCCCGCGCGTCTACGACGGGCTCGACGAAGCCGGCCGCCCCGTCGTCGAGCGCGAGGCGTTGTCGGATGAAGACCGCGAGCACGTTCTCGCCTACCTCGACAACGCGCCGATCATCCTTGCCTCGCGCAGCAACGACACTGACGCGTTCGACCCGTCGCGCACCGACGCCGTTCCGCTGACCTTCCGCACCGACGGCAGTTGGGTGTGGCCCGGTGCGGTGGCGTATTACCTGCGCGAGCACGGCGTCTCGCCGGATCCAGAACTGGTCGCGCACATCCGGGCGGCCGGCTTCGCGGTGCCGGAAGTCAGCGACGACGCGCAGGACCGGGCGCTGACGGCATTCACCAGTCCCCGCACCAACCCGGCGAGCCCGGCCGAAGCAAACCCGCTTCCGGCCGACGCCCCGTCTCCTGCCGACGACCCAGCCGAAACCGCTCCGGCTGACGCCGCGCCTCCCGCCAACGGCCCAACCGAAACCGCTCCGCTGGGCACGACGTCTCCTGCCAGGTCGGCACCGCCCGCCGGGTCCTCGGGCGAAGCGCCAGGCGAAGCAGCACCCGTCGAGGTCGCTCCGGCGGCGACAACCCCGGCAGCCTCCGTCGGCGAACCGGAGCAGAAGTCGCCAGCCGAGGCTCGGCCCGGACCGATCTCACCTGCCGAGCAGGATGAGCTGCTCGCCACGATCGCCTTGGCGTTGACCGAGACCGCGCCGGACGGCTGGCAACGCATCCTGTTCGACTTCATGGCGATCGGCCGGCACGCCAACCTCTCCTGCGGCGCGCTGCTGGCCGACGGCAGCACCCAGCAGATCTCGGTCCCGCGCGAGCTGTCGACGCCGCTCGCGCAGCTGCGGCGCGGAATGTATGTCCCGAACCGCGGCACCTGGTACACGCTCTCGCTCGTCGTCGACCCCCCGCTGACCTATCGCGCCAGCTTCAACGAGGACGACGAGCCGGAGTTCCGCACGCCGCCCGCGCAGGAGCACTACGTTCTGGACCAGGAACGGTTCCCGCGGGACGAGGACTATCTGCCGTTGTGGTTCAGCGCGCGCCTGTGACCGTCCACAGCAGACAGCCAGCAGGCTCCCGGAAGGCGGCGCGTCGCTGACGCGCCGCCTTCACGCGGGCGGTCGAGGCAGGTCCGCGTCCGGAGTCAGCGCGCGGCTGCCCCTGTGAGCCAGCGATGTCGCCGTGCGGTGCACCGCGCTCGGGCAGTTCGCCGCGCGACGCAAGTCAGCTGACGATGGTGAACCCGGCGTCGGCCAAGGCGGCTTCGACGTCGGCGCAGTGCTCCGGTCCGCGGGTTTCCAGTGCGAGCGCGACGTCGACCTCGCCGAGCGCGAGGCTGCCGGAGATGCGGGAGTGCTCGACGTCCAGGACGTTCGCGCCCAGGTCCTTCACGCACGACAGCACCGACACCAACGAGCCCGGCCGATCCGGCACGCGCAGATGCAGCTTCAGGTAGCGGCCGCCCGCCGTCATGCCGTGCTGGATGATTTGCTGCAGCAGCACCGGGTCCACGTTTCCGCCGGACAAGATCGCGACCACGGGCGGTTCAAAAGCGCCGGGGTGCTGCACCAGCGCTGCCATCGGCGCCGCACCAGCGGGCTCCACGACCAGCTTCCGCCGCTCCAAGCCCAGCAGAACCGCGCGCGAGAGCGATTCCTCGGTGACCGTCACGACGTCGTCGACCAAGGACGCGACGTGCGCGAAACTGACCTTGCCCGGCTCGCCGACCGCGATCCCGTCCGCCATCGTGTGCATTTCGCTCAGCCGGATCGGCCCGCCGGCGGCGAGCGAAGGCGGGTACGCGGCGGCCTGTTCCGCCTGGACGCCGATCACCTTGACGTCCGGGCGCAACGCCTTCACCGCGGACGCGACGCCGCCGACCAGGCCGCCGCCGCCGGTCGCGACGAGGATCGTTTTGACGCCCGGCACCTGCTCCAAGATCTCCAGGCCGACCGTGCCCTGACCGGCGATGACGTCGACATGGTCGAACGGGTGGATGAAGACCGCGCCGGTGCGCTCCGAGAAGGCGATGGCCTCGGCGAGGGTCTCCTCGATGACCGCACCGTGGAGATGCACGGTCGCGCCGTAACCGCGAGTCGCGGCGAGTTTCGGCAATGGAGCGCGCAGCGGCATGAAGACAGTCGACGAGATGCCCAGCAGCGACGATGCCAGCGCGACGCCCTGCGCGTGGTTGCCCGCGCTGGCCGCCACCACGCCGCGGGCGCGTTCTTCGGCCGTCAAGCCGTGGATCCGGGTGTAGGCGCCGCGAATCTTGAACGAACCGGTGCGCTGCAGGTTCTCGCACTTGAGATAGACCGGGCCGCCGTGCAGTCGCCGCAGGTCGCGGGCATGTTCCATCGGCGTGACCCGGGTGACGCCTTCGAGAAGCTTGCGGGCTTCCCGAATGCGCTCGACGCTGACCAGTTCCATGGCGCCGATGATGCCACCGACGGACGGCCGGGGTGCGCCGCCCGGACGACCGGTACTCTGATTACGGCAACCACACATGACCAGGGAGTGCGACATGGCACGCGGGCAGGACGCGACCACCGCTCGGGCCAAGCCCCGTTCCGGTCTGCTGCCGCTCGCCGCCGGCGTACTGTCCGCCGTGGCCCTCACCGGAGCGGCTTTCGCGACGGTCGAAGCGGCCGGGTGCACCGGGCCGGCCCAGTACATCCGGCACGACAACCACGTCGAGCTGGTCGGCGGATGCGTGGACAGCACGGAACTGCCGGCGACGACGGGGCACCGGCAGCAGTCCACCGTGCTGCCGGAGAACAGCAAGCCCTGATCCCGGAGCGAACGTCAGGTTCTCACCGGGCAGTCTCGCCGCAGTGAGGCTGTCGCTGCGTGGTTGATCTCGCGAGAGTGCCCGTCTCCACGACCCGGCACATCCGCGCCGGACAGCGCCTCCCCCGGGCACCGCGCGATTCCCCAGACGCGAAAAAGGCATTCCCCGGAGAACCGAGTCTCCGGAGAATGCCTTCGCGGCAAGCCGAAACGGCTCAGCCCAGCGCCTGCGTCAGGTCCGCCACCAGGTCGCGTCCGTCCTCGATCCCGACCGACAGGCGGACCAGGTCTTCCGGGACCTCCAGCGTCGAGCCGGCCGTCGACGCGTGCGTCATCCGGCCCGGGTGCTCGATCAGGCTCTCGATTCCGCCGAGAGACTCGGCCAGCACGAACAGTTTCGTACGGGACGCGACCTCCAGCGCGGCCTGCTCGCCGCCCGCCACGCGGAAGGACACCATGCCGCCGAAGCGGCGCATCTGCTTCGCCGCTACCTCGTGGCCAGGGTGTTCCGGCAGGCCGGGGTAGTAGACCTGGGTGACCTTCGGGTGCTGCGCCAGGGTGCGCGCGACCAGGTCCGCGTTGTCGCTGTGCCGCTCCATTCGCAGGGCCAGCGTCTTGATGCCGCGCAGGGTCAGCCAGGCGTCGAACGGGCCGGGCACCGCGCCAGCGGCGTTGCGCAGGTAGAACAGCTGCTCGCGCAGCTCGTCCTCGTTGGTGACGACCGCGCCGCCGACGACGTCCGAGTGGCCGCCCAGGTACTTGGTGGTGGAGTGGACCACGATGTCCGCGCCCAGCGCGAGCGGGGTCTGCAGGTACGGGGTCGCGAACGTGTTGTCGACGACCAGCCGGGCCCCCGCGTCGTGCGCGGCACCGGCCAGAGCGGCGATGTCCGCGACGCCGAGCAGCGGATTGGTCGGCGACTCGCACCAGATCAGCTTGGTCTCCGGGCGCATCGCGGCCCGGACGTCGTCGATGCGGCTCAAGTCCGCGACCGTGTGCTCGACGCCCCACAGGCTGAGCACCTTGTCGATGAGCCGGAACGTGCCGCCGTACGCGTCGTTGCCCAGCACCAGGTGGTCGCCGGGGCGCAGCACGGTGCGCAGCACCGCGTCGGACGCGGCCATGCCGGACGCGAACGCCAGCGTGTAGCGGGCCCCTTCAAGCGAGGCGAGTGCTTCCTCGAGCGCGGACCGCGTGGGGTTCGCGGTGCGCGAGTACTCGTAGTTGCCTTCGCGAGTGCCGCCGACGCCGTCCTGCGCGTACGTCGACGTCTGGTAAATCGGCACGATGACAGCGCCCGTGCGGGGGTCGGGCTTCTGCCCGGCGTGGATCGCGCGTGTTTCGAAACCCAGGACGGAGTAATCGTCGGCCATGGTCACCAGGGTACGGGGCACCCCGGACA